>NZ_JBHYGX010000004.1:72252-158566 GCF_042739975.1 Streptomyces sp. NPDC059080 | reverse complement strand
ACTATTTTTATAAGACACGGCGCTTTATCACCCGCCGCCCCGGCGCGTGTCCCGCCCCCGGACCCATTCTCCCGAAGGGGACGGGGGCCGTTGCCGTTGCGGGACGGGCGCCTCGGCCGCCCCGGAACGCGGCTTCCGGACGGGCCGCGCTCAGGCCCGTTTGAGGCCCAGCACCTCGGTGGCGGCGAAGGTCTCCCCCGCCGGGCGCTCCGCGTAGTACGGGGTGAGTACGGCGTCCAGTTCGTCGTGGGTGAAGGTCTCCTGCGCGCTGTCGAACCGGGCGGCGATCCGCGGGCGTTCGGCGACGGCGACCATGCCGCCGTGGACGACCAGCAGCTGTCCGTTGACGCGGGCGGCCGCCGGGGAGGCGAGGTAGCCGACGAGCGGGGCGACGTGTTCCGGCGCCAGCGGGTCGAGGCCGCCGTCGGTGGGTTCGGCGAACCCGGCGAAGACGTCCTCGGTCATCCGGGTGCGGGCGCGCGGGCAGATGGCGTTGGCGGTGACGCCGTACTTGGCGAGCGCCAGCGCGGTGGAGGTGGTCAGGCCGACGATGCCGCCCTTGGCCGCGGCGTAGTTGGGCTGGCCCGCCGATCCGGCGAGGAACGCCTCGGAGGAGGTGTTGACGATCCGGCCGTAGGTGGGCTCGCCGGACGCCTTGGCGCGGCCGCGCCAGTACGCGGCGGCGAAGTGGGTGGTGTTGAAATGGCCCTTGAGGTGGACGCGGATGACGGAGTCCCATTCGTCCTCGGTCATGGAGAAGATCATCCGGTCGCGGAGGATGCCCGCGTTGTTGACCACGATGTCGAGGCCGCCGTAGCCGGCGACGGCCAGTTCGATGAGCTCGCGGGCCTGTGTGTGGTCGGCGACGTCGCCGGTGTGGGCGACGGCCCGGCCGCCGGCCGCGGTGATCTCGGCGACGACCTGGGCGGCGGGGGCGGCGGACGCCTCACCGGAGCCGTCGCGCCCCGGCGCCCCGAAGTCGTTGACGACGACGGCGGCGCCGAGCCGGGCCAGTTCCAGCGCCTCGGCGCGGCCCAGGCCCCGGCCCGCGCCGGTGACGACGGCGGTGCGTCCGTCCAGGGGAAGTGCGGTGCCGGTCAATGCCGTTCCTCTCGGTCGCGGGGGCGGGCGGTCGCGGTGGGTGTGCGGCCGGGGCCCGGACGGTCACAGCTCGATGCAGGTGCGCAGGGAGGTGCCGGTGCGCATCTGGTCGAGGGCGTCGTTGATGTCGTCGAGGCGGACGCGGTGGGTGATCAGCCCTTCGAGGTCGATGCGTCCGGCCCGCCACAGGGCGATGGCACGTGCGTAGGAGCGCAGGACGTCGCCGCCGCCGTAGAGGGAGGGCAGGATGCGCTTCTCGTCGAAGAACAGCTCGAACATGTTGACTTGGAACATGTCGTCGAGGGCGCCCGCGCCGACGATGCAGAGGGTGCCGCCGCGGCGGGTGGTCTCGTAGGCGGTGCGGGCGGTGGCAGACTTGCCGACGACCTCGAAGACGTAGTCGTAGCCCTCGCCGGAGGTGACCTTGGCCTTGGCGTCGGCGAGGGCGTCGGGCGCCAGGGCCTCGGTGGCGCCGAAGCGGAGGGCGGCCTCGCGGCGGGCGGGCACCGGGTCGACGGCGGTGATGTGGGCGGCGCCGCAGGCCCGGGCGCCCTGGATGACGGAGATGCCGACGCCGCCGCAGCCGATGACGGCGACCGACGAACCGGCCTCCACCTTCGCGGTGTTGACGGCGGCGCCGAGGCCGGTGGTGACGCCGCAGCCGATGAGCGCGGCGATGTCGTACGGCACGTCGTCGGGGATGGGGACGGCGCAGTGCGCGGGGACGACGACCTCCTCGGCGAAGGTGCCGGTACCGGCGAAGCCGAAGACGTCCCCGCCGGGCCGTTTGAAGTTGGGCGTCCCGGCGTTCATGAACCCGGCCAGGCACAGATGGCTCTGGCCGCGTTTGCAGGACGGGCAGGTGCCGCAGGCGGGCAGCCAGCACATCAGGACGCGGTCGCCGGGCGACAGGGCGGTGACGCCGTCGCCGACGTCGAGGATCTCGCCGGCGCCCTCGTGGCCGGGGACGAACGGCGCGGGCTGCGGCAGCACCCCGCTCATCGCGGAGAGGTCGGAGTGGCACAGGCCGGTGGCCCGCACCCGCATCCTGACCTTGCCGGGACCGAAACCCACCGCTTCGACGTCGTCGAGGACGTCGAGGGTGTCCTGTCCTGTCTCGTGCTGTACGGCTGCGCGCACGGTGCGGCTCCTTCTCGTACGAACGGACGGTGCGGGGTGCGGGGCGCGGGGGAGATACGGGGCGGGGGGCTACGGGGGGGGGTGTGGGAGGTACAGGGTGCGGATGCGGTGCGGGGCGCGGGTGGGTCAGGTGTGGTCGACGACGGTGTCGGCGAGGACCGGGGCGTCGTCGCGGTCGGCGGCGGTGACCAGCACCTGGATGCGGCCGGGCCCGGGGGCGTCGCGCCACAGCCGCAGGCGCAGCGTCTCGCCGGGGAAGACGACCCCGGCGAAGCGGGTGGTGTAGGCGCGCACCCGGGAGACGTCGCCGTCGAGGGCGGTGTCGACGACGGCCTTGAGGGCGACGCCGTACGAGCACAGGCCATGCAGGATGGGCCGGTCGAACCCGGCGAGCTTCGCGAACGACGGGTCGGCGTGGAGCGGGTTCCAGTCGCCGGAGAGGCGGTAGAGGAGGGCCTGGTCCTCGCGGATGCGGCGTTCGGTGGTGAGGTCGGGGGCGCGTTCGGGCACTTCGATGCGGGCGGACGGGCCGCGGTCGCCGCCGAAGCCGCCCTCGCCGCGGACGAAGATCTGGGTGTCGCAGGTCCACAGCGGCCCGTCGTCGTCGGCGACCTCGGAGCGCAACACGATGACGGCCGCCTTGGTCTTGTCGTACACGGCGGGCACGGTGGAGGTCTGGGTGGCGTGGCCGCGGACCGGGAGGGGGCGGTGGACGGTGACGGTCTGGCCGCCGTGGAGTACGGCGGCCAGGTCGACGTCGATGCCGGGCGCGGCCATGCCCCCGGCGACCGCCATTCCTTCCCCAAGCTCTCGACCCTGTTCGAGCAGGGGAGACCCCATTCCCGCGACGGTGGCGAAGCTGGGCAGCACGTGCAGTGCGCTCTCCAGGGTGTAGCGCAGTTCGTCGGGGTCGGTGGCGGGGCGTTCCTTCTCCGGGGTGGGCGCGCCGGCGCCGATGCCGAGGTGGTAGAGCTGAACGTCCTTGTGGTCCCAGGTGAGTTCGGTGGTCCGCGGCGGGGCGGCGGTGGCCTTGGCGACGTCGATGGGCATCGGGCTGTCTCGCTCCTTAGGGGTCTGAGGACCCCGGCCCGCCGTCCGCACCGTCGACGGGCCGGGGCCGTACCGGTTCGGCGGGGACGCTTCCGGCAGCGCGGGGGCGGGGCGCACCGGGCGGGGGCCGGGCACCCGGTGGGTCCGGGGCGCGCCCACGCTTTTAGAACGCGTTCTAGCCGATGGCCTCCTGTATAGCTGATCCGTCCGGCGCCCGGAACCCCTGACGGGGCGTCAGTTCTGGTGGTGGGGGGCGTACCGGTGACATACGGGGAGGACGGCGCCCGTCGTTCGCCTCTGCCGCGCCGGGCACGGCCCCGCCCGGCGTTCAGCCGTGGGTCGCGTCCTCCTGACGGCGTGGCAGGGCGACGAGCATCAGGACGATGGCGGCCACCAGCACCAGGGCGCCGACGTGGAAGGCCAGGCCGTAGCCGCTGGCCAGGGCCGCGCGGCCGTCGCCGGAGAGGGCGCGGGCGGCGGCGACGGTGGAGAGGACCGACAGGCCCAGCGCGCCGCCCATCTGCCGGGAGGTGTTGATCAGCCCGGAGACCAGACCCTGATCGCCGGGGGCGGCGCCGGAGGTGGCGATGGCGGCGACCGGGGTGGCGGCCAGTCCGGCGCCGAGCGCCATCAGGATGCCGGGGCCCAGCAGGGTGCCGAGGTAGGTGCCGTCGACGCCCATGGCGCCCTGCCAGAACATGCCGCATGCGGAGAGCGCCGCACCGCAGACCGCGAGCGTCTTGGCGCCCACCCGGTGCATCAGCCGCGGGGCGAGCTTCGAGCCGATGACGATGCTCAGCGAGTGCGGGATGAAGGAAAGTCCGGCCCGGAGCGGTGAGTAGCCGAGGACGTTCTGCACGTAGAGGGAGAGGAAGTACCACATGGAGAACATCGCCGCCCCGGACAGCAGCATCGCGGCGTTGGCCGAGGACACCGCCCGCATCCGGAACATGCCGAGCGGCATCAGCGGCGCCTTGGCGCGCGCCTCGACGGCGAGGAAGGCGGCGATGACCACCAGGCCGGAGGCGAAGGGCAGCAGCGCGGCGGCGGAGCCCCAACCGGCCGTCTCCGTCTGCACGATGCCGTAGGCGACGAGCCCGAGACCGCCGGTGGCCAGCAGCGCGCCGGGTATGTCCAGGCGACGGGCGGTGGCCTGGCGGCTCTCGGTGAGCCAGAGCACGGCACCGACCAGCACCAGCGCGCCGACGGGGACGTTGATCAGCAGCACCCAGCGCCACGAGAGGTACTGCGTGAGCACCCCGCCGACCAGCCCGCCGACCGCGCCGCCACCGGCGCCGACCGCCGTCCAGGTGGCGATGGCCCGGGTGCGGGCCGGACCGGTCGGGAAGGACGTCGTCAGGATGGTGAGGGTGGCCGGGGAGAGCACGGCCGCGCCGACGCCCTGGAGGGAGCGGGCCACGATCAGCTGCCAGGGCTGCTGTGCGGCTCCCCCGGCGAGGCTGGCGACGGTGAAGAGCGCCAGCCCGAGGACGAATATCCGCTTACGGCCGAAGAGGTCGGCGGCCCGTCCGCCGAGGAGCATGAATCCGGCGAAGGTGATGACGTAGGCGTTGACGATCCACTGCAGGCCCAGCTCGCTCAGGCCCAGGCCCGTCCGCATGGCGGGCAGTGCGACGTTGACGACGGAGACGTCCAGGATGACGAGGAACTGACCGGCGCAGACCAGCAGCGTCACGAGCCAGCCGGGGGCGGTGCTTCTACGGCGTGCGGGTGCGGGCAGAGCGGTGGACGTGGCAGCAGACGGCATGCGCCCATCGTCGCACCCGCCGGACCGAACAGGTATCGGATATCGGCCCGGCCCCGGCCCCGTCGCAGGTCGCGGGCATGGTCCTAGGACCTATGACCGATGCCGCCCCGGGGAGGCCCGGTTCGGGCCCGCGCAACAGGCCAACCCCCCTCCCTCCGGCGTCACTTGCGGAGCAGCGTCACCACCGCGGCGCCGCCGAGGCCGATGTTGTGGGCGAGGCCGGTCCGGGCCCCGGGCACCTGCCGTCCACCGGCGGTGCCGCGCAGCTGCCACACCAGCTCGGCCGCCTGGGCGAGGCCGGTGGCGCCCAGCGGATGACCCTTGGAGATCAGCCCGCCGGACGGGTTGACCACCCAGCGGCCTCCGTAGGTCGTCCCGCCGTCCGCGACGAGCGCGCCGGACGCGCCCTCGGCGCACATGCCCAGCGCCTCGTAGGTGAGGAGTTCGTTGACGGAGAAGCAGTCGTGCAGCTCGATGACGTCGACGTCCTCGATGCCTAGGCCGCTCGCCTCGTAGACCTGGCGGGCGGCGGCGCGGGTCAGCGGGGTGCCGACGACGTCGGTGCAGGAGCCGGAGGCGAAGCTCTCCTCGGTGTCGGTGGTCATGGCCTGCGCAGCGATCTCGACGGCGCGGTCGGCGAGGCCGTGGGCGTCGACGAACCGCTCGGAGGCGACGACGGCGGCGGCCGCGCCGTCCGAGGTCGGGGAGCACTGGAGCCGGGTCAGCGGGTGGTGGACGACGGGGGCGGCGAGGATTTCCTCGACCGTGTACACGTCCCGGAACTGCGCGTACGGGTTGTGCGCGGAGTGACGGTGGTTCTTGGCGCCGACGGCGGCGAGCTGTTCGGCGGTGGTGCCGTGGCGGTCCATGTGTTCGCGTGCGGCGTTGCCGAAGAGCTGGGCGGTGGGCGGGGTCTTCCCGAAGCCGTGGGTGGCGGCCATCACGCCGTAGTGCCGGGCGACGGGCGACGCCGCGAAGTCGCCGCTCCCGGCGCCCGCGCCGAGCGCGCCGCGCCGCATCTGCTCGAAGCCGAGGGCGAGGACGCAGTCGTTGACGCCCGCCTCGACGAACTGGCGGGCCAGCATCAGGGCGGTGGCGCCGGTCGCGCAGTTGTTGTTGACGTTGTAGACGGGGACGCCGGTCATGCCCAGTCCGTAGACGGCGCGCTGTCCGGCGGTGGAGGGCTGGTGGCAGTAGCCGACGGGGACCTGTTCGACGGCGTCGTAGCCGATCCCGGCGTCGGCGAGGGCGTTGCCGCCCGCCTCCACCGCTAGGTCCCCGTACTGCCGGTCGCCGCTCTCGGGTTTGGTGAAGGGCGTCATTCCGACGCCGATGATGTACGCCTTGCCGGTCATGGGGGCCTCCTGGGCGTCGACGGCCGCGCCCGGGGGCGCGTGCCGGATGCGGGTCAGATAAGAGGGCGGGGCTCGGGGTCACGGGGCAGGCCGAGGAGCCGTTCGGCGACGACGTTGAGCTGGACCTGCGTGGTGCCACCGGCGATGGTCAGGCAGCGCGACATCAGGAAGCCGTGCAGCGCGCGGGCGCCCGGCCCCTCGTCCAGGGCGCCGTCGGGGCCGAGGAGTTCCAGGGCCAGTTCGGCGGTTTTCTGCTGGTGGGCGGTCTGGACGAGTTTGCGGATGCTGGCCCCGGCGCCCGGTTCCTCCCCGGCGACCTGCTGGAGGGTGGTGCGCAGGGCGAGGCAGCCGAGGGCGTGCGCCTCGGCGGCGAGCGCCCCGGCGCGTGCGCGGACGGCGCCGTCGCGGCGCGCGGCACGGCCGAGGAGGGTCGCAAGGCCCGTGCCGAACGTCATCTGGTCGGCCATGTGGACGCGTTCGTTGCCCAGGGTGGTGCGGGCGACCTTCCAGCCGTCGTCGACGGCGCCGACCACCGCGTCGGCGGGCAGCTCCACGCCGTCGAAGTACACCTCGTTGAAGAGCGCGTCGCCGGTGATCTCGCGCAGCGGGCGGACGGTGATGCCGGGGGCGTGCATGTCGACGACGAAGAAGGTCAGGCCGCGGTGTTTGGGGGCGTCGGGGTCGGTGCGGGCGAGGAGGATGCCGTGGTCGGCCTCGCGGGCGGCGGAGGTCCACACCTTCTGGCCGGTGACCCGCCAGCCGTCGGCGGTCCGCTCGGCGCGGGTGCGCAGCGACGCCAGGTCCGATCCGGCCTCGGGTTCGGAGAAGAGCTGGCACCACGCGAGGTCGCCGCGGAGCGTCGGCGGCAGATAGCGGGCGCGCTGCGCCTCGGTGCCGTGGGTGAGGAGGGCGGGGACGACCCAGGTGGCGATGGACAGCCCGGAGATCTCGACCCCGGCGGCGGCCGTCTCCTGCTGGATGGCGAGCTGCTGGACGGGCCCGGCGCCGATCCCGTACGGGGGCGGCAGATGCGGGGCGGCGTACCCGGAGGGCGCGAGCGCGCGGCGGGCGGCGGCCGGGTCGAGGCCCCGGGCGGCGTCGAGGGCGGTACGGGCCTGCCGACGGAACTCCTCGGCGGCGGACGGGAGTTCGAGGTGCAGGGTGCGGCGGGCGCCGTCGGCGGCGAGGCGGACGGCGTGCTGCCGGTGGGCGTCGCCGGGGCCGAGGAGCTGGCGGGTGACGGTGGCCCGGCGCAGATGCAGATGGGCATCGTGTTCCCAGGTGAAGCCGGTGCCGCCGAGGATCTGGATGCAGTCTTTGGCGCAGTCGAAGGCGGCGTCGAGGGCGGTGGCGGTGGCGAGGGCCGCGGCGAGTCCGCGTTCGGCGGGCGGCGCGTCGAGCGCCCGCGCCGCGTCCCAGACCAGCGCCCGGGCCGTCTCGCAGCGGATCAGCATGGTGGCGCACAGGTGCTTGACCGCCTGGAACTGCCCGATGGGGCGCCCGAACTGGACGCGCACGGCGGCGTGTTCGGCGGCGGTACGCAGCGCGCGGGCGGCGGTGCCGCAGCTCTCGGCGGCGTACAGCACCCCGGCGAGGTCCCGGACGAGGTCGGCGTCGACGGCGAGGCGCCGCGCGGCGGGCACGGTCACGGCGTCGGCCCGTACCTCGGCGACGGTCCGGAGCAGGTCCGCCCCGTCCCGCACGCGGACGGTGAGCGCGGCGGCGTCCACGGCGAACCAGAGGGTGGCGGGCGCGTCGTCTCCGGTAGGCCCGGCCTCGGCGTCCGGTGCCTCCCCGGGCGCGCCCCCGTCCCCCGCCGTCTCCCTCGCGGCCAGCAGGATCAGGTCCGCGGGCCCGCCTCCCACGACCGGTGGCGCGACGCCGTCGAGTACGAAGCCGTCGGGCCCGGCGGTGGCGGTGAGAGCGCCCGGTCCGAGGGCGACGGCGCCGATCCGCTCGCCGGTGGCGAGGCGCGCGGCGAGGTCGTCCGCGCCGCCGTGGTGGAGCAGTCCGGCGGCGAGGGCGCTGGGCAGGTACGGGCCGGGGAACAGCGCGGCGCCCAGCTCCTCCAGGACCACCGCGAGGTCGAGCACGGTGCCGCCGCCTCCCCCCAGGCGTTCCGGGAGGTGCGGGGCGAGCAGTCCTTGGGCGGCGAGGTCGTCCCAGTGCGCGGGGCGGGCCGCATCCCCGGGTGTGCCGGAGCCTGCCGCGTCGGCGGCCGCGCGGACCGCCTCGGGCGGCGCGGTCCGCGCGGCCCAACCGCGCACCGCCTCGGCCAGGTCACGTTGTTCCTGCGTGATTCCGATGCCCATGGCGGGCAGACTAGAACACGTTTCAATCTGACGGAAGGTCAGATACGAGATGGATGACGGTACGCCCGCCCGCCCCGCCCGCCGCGCGGCGAACGCCGGGCCCCGCCCGCCCCCCGGAACGGAGGACGAGCGGGGCCCGGTGCCGTACGCGGCCTTCTCAGACCCGGAATTCGCCCGCCTTGACGCCCGCGACGAAGGACGCGAAGGCGGTGGCGGGGACGCTCAGCCGCGGGCCGTCCGGGTTCTTGGAGTCGCGGACGGGGACGACGCCGCGCGAGGCGATGAGGACGGCGGTCACCTCGACGCAGTCGCCGCCGTTGTTGCTATGGGTGGACTTGAACCAACGGTCGGCAGCCACTTCGACGCAGGCGCCGCCGTTGCTGCTGTACGAGGACTTGAACCAGCGGTCGGCGGCCACCTCGACGCACTGGCCGCCATTGCTGCTGTACGAGGACTTGAACCAATGCAGGGGCTCGGTCATCACGGCACTCCCTTTCGCAGCCTTGTCGGCACGCTCATGGATCCTTCCGAGGGTAGAAGCGTGGCGGCGGCGTCCGCGAGAGGGCATACGAAAGCCCCGCCCGGCCTCCGGTCGAGAGGCGGGCGGGGCTTTCGCCATACGTCGGCCTGGCTCAGGCGCGGAACGCGTCCGCCTTCACGCCCGCCACGAAGGACGCGAAGGCGGTGGCGCCGACGCTCAGCGCCGGACCCTGCGGGTCCTTCGAGTCACGGACGGGCACGGTGCCGCGCGAGGCGACGAGGTTGGCGGCGACCTCGATGCAGTCGCCGCCGTTGTCGCTGTACGAGGACTTGACCCAACGGGGGGATTCGGTCGTCACGGGGTGCCCTTTCTCAACTGGCTGATCATGGCCACGGTTTCCGCCTGGGAGAGCGCTTCGGCCTGTAGCTGATGGTAGGCGGTCAGGACCGGCATGACGGAAGTCGGTTCGCGGTCGAAGTTCCCTTGGGCCTGGGACTCCGCGTAGCACATGACGGACCGGTCGGCCATGGTCAGCAGGTTCACCGGCAGATTGAACGCGCGGCGCTCTCCTATCGTGAACGGCGCCACCTGAAGCACGGTGTTGGGCCGGTCCGCGAACTCGATCAGCCGGTCGAGCTGCGGCTCCATGACCTCGTCACCGCCGACCCATCGGCGGATGCAGCTCTCGTCCATCACCACCATCACCATGGGCGGGCGGGTCCGTTCCAGCGCGGCTTGGCGCTCCGCGAGGAAATCGACGCGTTCGAGGGCCTGCTCCGGCGAGATGGCGCCTCGGCGCACGGCGCTCTCCGCCAACACCCGTGCGTACTCCGGGGTCTGCATCAGCCCGGGGATGATCCCGATCTGATACAGCCGCAGCTCCACCGCCCGCCCCTCGTACCCCACGTACTCGGGGAAGCCCTCCAGCAGTGAGCCCTGCCGGAGTTCGCGCCACTGGCGGTCGAAGGTGTCAGCTCCCTCCAGGCCGAATGCCCTGTCCGCGCTACGCGAAAAGCGCAGAGTAGGAGGCTTACGAGCAGTTTCCACGGCCGAGATGTGCACGCTGGAATAGCCCATCAACTCGGCCAGATGGTCCTGGGTCCAACCACGCGCCTCCCGCATGCTGCGCAGGCGGGCGCCGTAAGCCGCTCTGAGCGAGGCGTCCGGGTTCAACTCCTTGATGTTCACGGGCTTTCACTGACCTTCCGTCCTCTTCCGACAGGTTGAACGCCCTTCCGACGCTAGGCCACGCTGCACCTCCCTGGTAGTGGAATGGCTACAGAGAGGAACCATCGTGTCTGTCGAACGGGAGTCCGGAAAGCGCGATCAGGTCCCGTACCGCCCGATGCCCGGCGAACTCGTCGCGGACGCCGACCGCCGCTGTCTCGCCATCGCCAAGGGGGAGTTGGCCGGGGCGTGGTCCCTGCGGTCGCTGACCGGCGGGGTGGAGTGGATCGCCGATGCCGCGCACCTGCGCCGCCCGTCCCGCGCCGAGCGGCTGATCGCAGGGATCACGCTCGTCAACGCGCGCAGCCGGGGGGAGATCCTGTGACCGGTTATCTCGCCGAAGTCCGCCTGGAGAGGCGGCAGCCGCACTCCGACGCCGGGGCCACGCACACCGTCGGCGCGCTGTGGACCGTCTCCCCCGTCCTCGCCGTCCGCTGGCTCCGCGGACAGGCGCTCCGCCTCGCCGAACGGATCGCCCCCGAACCCGTCCGCTCCCCGTGGGCGTGGCTGACGCGCGAGGCGGACGACGCACCGGACCACGCCGCGAAGGTACGCGCCTGGGCCTGGGACGCGGGCGAGGAACGGGCCGCCCGCGCACACATCAAACGTGGTCACGCCCTCTTCGTCAGCCTCCCGGACGGCGACCGCCTCCACACCCTCAGCATCTGGCCGGGCCAGCCACCCGGCGCCCGGGACCACGCCCCGCCGGAACCCTTCCGACACCGCATCGGCGGGCTCACCCACCCCCTCCACGTCCTCGCCGAAGACCCCTGGAGCCACCCGTGAACGCCCACCCCGCCAGCCACCACACACCTCCCGCGCCGCCCCGCGCCGGCACCGTCGGCGACGATGTCCTCCGCGTCCACGAGCTCATCGGCGCCGACGACCCCCGCCCCCAATGCGGCGCCGGAAAAGATGAACCCGTCGATGAATGGCGCCGCGCGGTCAACTGCCCGGACTGCCGGTAGCGGCGGCCCTTTCCCGCTTCTCCGTTTCCGCCGCCCCGCCCCCGTATCCCGCAGGCGCATTGCCGGTATTCCGGTGCCCCGGAAAAGTCGCCGCACCCCTTCCCGGAGGGCGCGGGAATCAGCCCCCGGAATACGGACCCGATTCCCCGCTTTCCGGATTTCCGGGCCGCCACCGCCCGCTCCCGCCCCACCCGCGGCGGCGTGGATCCCGTACGGCACGATGAGCCACCGGCGCCGCCGCCGGGCGGCCGCCGACCGGACCGTACGACCAGGAGGACGCCATGGCCGCTGTGCCCGCCGACGTTCAGATCGCGCCGCAGACCCTCGCCGCCTTCGAGGCGGCCAAGGGGTTCATGCCCGTGGACGAGGGGCGGGCGCTGTACGCCGCCGCGGTGGAGGCGGCGGCGCTCGGGCTGCCGTTGCTGGAGGTCGGCACGTACTGCGGGCGGTCCACGATCCTGCTCGCCGACGCGGCGCGCGCCGCCGGGGTGACGGCGCTCACCGTCGATCACCACCGGGGCAGCGAGGAGCAGCAGCCGGGCTGGGAGTACCACGATCCGTCGGTGGTGGACGCGGAGGTGGGCCGGATGGACACGCTGCCGACGTTCCGCCGCACGCTGCACGCGGCCGGTCTGGAGGACCACGTCATCGCGCTGGTCGGGCGGTCGCCGCAGGTCGCGGCGGTGTGGGGGGCGCCGGTCGGGCTGGTCTTCGTGGACGGCGGGCACACCGACGAACACGCCACCGCCGACTACGAGGGCTGGGCGCCGCACCTCGCGGAGGGCGGACTGCTGGTCATCCACGACGTGTTCGCGGACCCGGCGGACGGCGGGCAGGCGCCGTACCGGATCTACCGGCGGGCGCTGGAATCCGGTGCGTTCACCGAGATCTCGGCCTGCCGTTCCCTGCACGTACTGCGGCGCACCGGGCCCGGAATCTGAGCGGGCTACCATCACCGACGTGTTCTCCGGCCCCTCCCCCAAGTCCACCCTGTCGCCCGAGCCCCGTCGTCGCGCGCGCGGCATCCTCGTCGCCGTCCTGCTGGTGGCGGTGGTCGCCGCCGGGGCGGTGGGCTGGTTCCGCTGGCGGCCGGGCGGCGGCGAGTCCCCGCGGGCCGCGGCGCCGTCGCCGCACGGCGCGTCCGCCGCACCCGCCCCGTCGCACGGCCCCACCGGGCACGGCGCGGGCCACGGCGCCCCGGAGCACGCCGAGCTGAGCGGCAAGGTCGTCGTCCTCGACCCGGGCCACAACCTCCGCAACCGTGACCACGGAGCGGAGATCGCCCGCCAGGTGGACGTCGGCAACGCCCGTAAGGAGTGCGACACCACCGGCACCGCCACGGACGACGGCTACGCCGAGGCGTCGTTCACGCTGGATGTCGCGCGGCGGGCGCGGGCGCTGCTCCGGCAGGAGGGCGTGAAGGTCGTGTTCACGCAGGACGGCGACCGGCCGTACGGTCCGTGCGTCGACGAGCGGGCGGCCCTGGGCAACACCGCGCACGCCGATGCCGCGGTATCGGTGCATGCGGACGGTTCGGCGGTGGGCAACCGCGGCTTCCATGTGATCCTTCCGGCGCGGGTCACCGCGGGCAAGGCGGACACCTCCGCGATCGTGGCGCCGTCGCGGGCGCTCGGCGAGCGACTGGCCGGGCGATTCGTGGCGGCAACAGGCAGCGCCCCTTCCAATTACGTTGGCAACGGAACGGGCCTCGACGTCCGTTCCGATCTCGGCGGTCTCAATCTTTCGAAGGTGCCGAAGGTCTTCATCGAGTGCGGCAATATGCGCGATCCGAAGGACGCCGCGCAATTGACCGATCCGCAGTGGCGGCAAAAGGCCGCGCGCGGCATCGCCGAGGGCATTACGGACTTCTTGGAGCATTGAGACGGACCCTCCGGAACGCCGGGCGCGGAATGCGCCTTCACAGGTTCCCGGTGTTCCCTTGCCGTGTACCGACCGGCAGGACGGCCCGCCCGCCCGGGCGATAGGTTCGCCTTTACGATGGGGGGCCACCGCCGCGCCTCCCGCCGCGTACACGAGCGACAGCGACGATCCGAACCCGAAACCGACAAAGGACCCTTACGTGAACATCCGCTCCCTCAGTCGAGGTGACGGCGTGGTGACCGGAGCAGCGGTGTTGCTGTTCATCGCCTCGTTCCTCCCCCTCTATTCAATCGGCGCTTCCGACTGTGTCGGCAAGTACTGCCCGGCGCCGTCCTCGGGCCCCAACGCCTGGGACGCGCTGCAGCTGCTGATGAGCGTGTACCTCGCGGGCGTCATCGCCGCGGCCCTGATCGTCCTGGCGCGGGCGCTGCCGCAGCCCCCGAAGGTCCTCGGCCTGGAGCTGGGCCAGATCGGCGTCGTGCTGTCCGTGTTCGTCGCCTGGACCGAGTTCTGGTGGATCGTCAGCGGCAGCGGCGCCTCGGCCGGCATGATCCTCGGTCTGATCGGCGCGCTGGCGCTGGCCGCGGGGGCCGTCGCCACGCCGCTGGTCCCGGCCCTGAAGGCGCCGCTGCTCGGCGCCCCGAAGCCGCAGACCGCCTCTCCGTACGGCACCGGTCCGCAGCCGGGGTACGGCTACCCGGGCACGCAGCAGCAGCCGCAGCCGCAGGGCCAGGGGTACGGCTACCCCGGCGGCGGTCAGCAGCAGCCCGACCCGGCGCAGCAGAGCTACGGCGGTCAGCAGCCCGACCCGGCACAGCAGAGCTACGGCGGTCAGCAGCAGCCCGACCCGGCGCAGCAGAGCTACGGCGGCCAGCAGCCCGCTCCTGCGGGCGGCACGGCCGGCGGCGCGCAGGGCGCGGCGGCCCCCGCGGAGTTCGCGGCGTTCTGGTTCGCGGTGCCGGTGGCGCGTCCGCTCTACGGCGAGGACGGTTCGCCGTCGCCGATCGCGGAGCTGGCGCCCGGCACCTGGTACCTCGCGGTGGAGCAGCGCGGCCAGGCCCTGATCGCGCAGACCCAGGACGGCCGTCGCGGCCTCCTCCAGGACACCACCGGCATCCAGCGCGGCTGACGCACCGCGCAACCGGTATCCGGCGCGACTGACGCACCGCGCAACCGGCGTACGACGGCCCCCTCGCCTTTCCGGCAGGGGGCCTTCGTGTGGTCCGGGGGCGGGGCGAGGCCGTTGCGGCGCGTCTGGGCTCGGGGCCGCTGCGCCGTGCGGCGCCGCGCGAGAGGCCATTGCACCGGCCGTCGTCGGGTCGTACAGTGCGCCCACCCGGCCGCTTCTGACACTACGTCAGTTCTGGTGCGGGCTCTGCGGTTTCCGGCGGTGGGAGGGGCGGGCATGCGACTGGGGCTGGCGCTCGGCTACTGGGGCCGCGGCCCCGACCCCCGCCATCTGGAGCTGGCCCGCGAGGCCGAACGGCTCGGCTACGCCTCGGTGTGGACC
The DNA here is from genome assembly GCF_042739975.1 of Streptomyces sp. NPDC059080. NCBI lineage: Bacteria > Bacillati > Actinomycetota > Actinomycetes > Kitasatosporales > Streptomycetaceae > Streptomyces > Streptomyces sp. NPDC059080. The sequence goes on along the minus strand of NZ_JBHYGX010000004.1, from coordinate 143,773 downwards.
GCGGAATCCTGGGGTTCGGACGCGTTCACCGCGCTCACCTGGATCGCCGCACACACCTCCCGTATCGCCCTGGGCACCTGCATCGCGCAGATGGCCGCGCGCACCCCGACGGCCACCGCGATGCACGCGCTCACCCTCGACCATCTCTCCGGCGGGCGGCTGCTGCTGGGCCTGGGGCTGTCCGGGCCGCAGGTCGTCGAGGGCTGGTACGGGCGGCCGTTCCCGGCGAGCCCGCTGACCGCGACCCGCGAGTACGTCGACGTGGTCCGCCAGGTGCTGCGGCGCGGCGCCCCGGTGACGTCGGACGGGACATACCACCCGCTGCCCTACCGGGGCGCCGACGGCACCGGGCTCGGCAAACCGCTGAAGCCGATCACCCACCCGCTCCGCCCGGACCTGCCGGTGCTGCTCGGCGCGGAGGGCCCGAAGAACATCGCGCAGACCACCCGCATCGCGGACGGCTGGCTGCCGCTGTACTGGTCGCCGCTGCGCACCGGCGTGTACGAGGCGTCGCTGCGCGAGGCGCCCGAAGGCTTCCGGATCGCGCCGATGGCACGGGCCGTGGTCTGCGACGACGTCGCCGAGGGACTGTGGCCGGTCAAGGCGATGCTCGGCTTCTACATCGGCGGCATGGGGCACGCCGCGAAGAACTTCCACGCCCGGCTGATGGCACGGATGGGCTTCGCCGAGGAGGCGCACCGGGTCCAGGAACTGTTCCTGGCGGGCCGCCGGGACGAGGCGGTACGGGCCGTGCCGGACGCGTTCGCCGACGAGATCTCGCTGGTGGGGCCGCGGGAGCGGATCGCGGAACGGCTGGAGCTGTGGCGGACCGGCCCGGTCACCGACCTGCTGGTGACCGCGCCTGATCCGCACACGCTGCGGGTGCTGGCGGAGCTGACGACGTGACGACCTGACGGTGTGACGGCTTGACTCGTGACGGCGCGACGGCCGACGCGGCTCCGGGCCCGTCCCTCAGCCGAACGTCGCGTACGCCAGCCACCCGTCGAGCACGTCGCGGTCGCCGATGACCTCGACGCGGTCGCTGTCGGCGGGCAGCCGCTGGAAGGCGAGCAGGAGGAGGTCGGTGAGCGGACCGCGGACCGCCACGGTGGCCTTCTCGTGGGCGCGGCGGTGGACGACGTGGTCGCCGCTCAGGTCGAGGAACCACTCGGCGTTCAGCTCGGGCGGGGTGTCGGTGGCGTGCAGATGGACGGAGCGGCCGGGGGCGAACGGCGACTCCAGGCCCTCGCGGGCGGCCAGCCGCGCCGCGACCTCGGGCACCTCGCCCAGCTGGAACCACTCCTCCAGGCAGTCCGCCGCGACCTCCGGGGCGACCTCGAACGGCACCCCGGCGGCCAGCGCGGCGTCGGCGCGGTGCACGACCGTCTCGTGGACCATCCGCCGCGACCAGAACCCGGCCCGCCGCTCCGGCGTCCACGTCCACACCGCGGCCTCCGGACCGGCCTCGCGCAGCGCCCGTACGGTCTCCTCGGCGCCCTCGGCGAGCCAGCGGTCCAGCGCGTCCGGATCGTCACCCTCGGGGCCCTGGACGTCCGGGATGTCGGTGAACGGGACGGCCTCGGTGGCGCGGCGGGCGACCATCGTCCCGCCCCAGCGGTGCGCGCCGCCGACGTGCCGGACGAGGTCGGCGAGCGTCCAGTCGGGGCACGTCGGCACCGTGGCGGTGAGGTCCGCGCCGCGCACGGTGTCGCGGAACGCCTCGGCCTCCGCGAGGACTTCGGCGCAGTACCGCTCGTGGCTGAGTGATCCTTGGAGTCTCATGGCGGCACCGTAATACAGCGGTTTCCGGAGCGCGCGGGCATTTCCCGAACACTCCGGCGAGTTCTTTCCGCCTCCCGTGGACGGCGTCAGCGGCAGCAGTCCGGGGCGAGACCCGTGGGCAGGTTTTCGCCGCCGAAGACCGAGGTGGTGGCCTCGTCGCCGCCGAGCGCCGCCACCGCGAGCAGCAGCGAACCGGCGGTCCAGGAGGTCCGCTCCTGTGGCCAGATCGCCTCGTCGTCGAAGACGTACCCGGTCCAGTACATGCCGTCGTCGGCGCGCAGATGCTGGATCCAGCCGAGGATCTGCACGGCGCGGTCGGACTCGCCCATCACCCAGAGCGCAAGCGCCAGTTCGGCGCTCTCGCCGCCGGTGACCCACGGGTTGGGCAGGACGCAGCGCACGCCCAGCCCGGGGACGACGAACGCGTCCCAGTGTGCGTCGATCCGGGCCCGGGCGGCGGCGCCGCGGACCGCGCCGCCGAGGATCGGGTAATACCAGTCCATGGAGTAGCGGGACTTGTCGAGGAACCGCTCGGGGTGCTCGCGCAGCGCGTGGCCGAGGCTGCCGAGCGCCAGCTCCCAGTCGGGCTGCGGCTCCTCCCGCTGCTCGGCCATGGCCAGCGCGCACCGCAGGGCCTGGTGCACGGAGGACGAGCCGGTCAGCAGCGCGTCGGTGACGGGCGTGCCGTCGTCCTCCCGCTTCCAGCCGATCTCGCCGCCGGGCTGCTGGAGCGCGAGGACGAACTCGGTCGCGGCGTGGACGGCGGGCCACATCCGGTCGAGGAACGCCTCGTCGCCGGTGGACAGGAAGTGGTGCCAGACACCGACCGCGAGGTAGGCGCAGAAATTAGTCTCCCGGCCACGGTCGGTGGGCTCGTCCGCGTCGCCGTCGGCGTACGCCGCGTACCAGGAACCGTCGGGGTTCTGGGTGCGGCGCAGCCAGTCGTACGCCGCCGCGGCGCGCTCGTGCTCACCGGCGGTGTCCAGCGCCATGGCGGCCTCGGTGTGGTCCCACGGGTCGAGGTGGTGGCCGCGGAACCAGGGGATGGCGCCGTCCGTGCGCTGGGTGGCGAGGATGCCGGCGACCGTACGGGCGGCCTGTTCGGCGGTGAGCACCCCGGGGAGGACGAGGCGTTCGGTGCGGCCCGGGCTCGTCACTTGGCAGCCGCCTCGGGCAGGTGCGGCTTGGTGGCGTAGGCGACGAAGCTCTTGCCGATGAGCGGGTTGAGCGCCTGTTCGGCGACCCGGGTGGCCAGCGGTTTCTTCATGATGTCCCAGACCAGCAGCTTGTGGTACGCCTTCACCGGCAGCGCCTGGTCGTTATCGACCCCGAAGGCGCATTTCAGCCACCAGTAGGGGCTGTGCAGTCCGTGGGCGTGGTGGGTGCCGTACGGCTTGAGTCCGGCGGCGCGCATCTTGGTGAGGAGTTCGTCGCCGCGGTAGATGCGGATGTGGCCGCCCTCGACCTCGTGGTAGGCGTCGCTCAGCGCCCAGCAGATCTTCTCGGGGCCGTAGCGCGGGACGGTGACGGCTATGCGGCCGCCGGGGCGCAGCACCCGCACCATCTCGGCGAGGACACCCTTGTCGTCGGGGATGTGCTCCATGACCTCGGAGATGATCACGACGTCGAAGGAGTCGTCGGGGAACGGCAGGGCCAGCGCGTCGCCCTCCATGGCGGTGGCGGTGGCACCGGCGGGCGCCTCACCCGCCTCCTCCATGGCGGCGAACCACGTGGCGACCTCGCGGATCTCGTCGGCGTTCCGGTCGAGGGCGACGACCTGCGCGCCGCGGCGATAGCACTCGAAGGCGTGGCGACCGGCGCCGCAGCCCAGGTCGAGCACGCGGTCGCCCGGGGCGAGCGGGAAGCGGGAGAAGTCGACGGTCAGCACGGCGTTCTGCTTTCGTCCGGCGGGGCGGGTCGGGGGGACACAGGGGCGGTTGCGGGGCTACACGCGCGCGGCGGCGCGGCGGGCGGGGGCGGCGCCGGACTGACGGGCGAGGGCCTCGCGGTAGCGCTCGGCGGTGCCGAGGGCGGCCTGACGCCAGGTGAAACGGGCGAGGACCCGTTCGCGTCCCGCGGCGCCCAGGCGGCGGCGGAGGCCGGCGTCGCCGAGGAGGCGGAGCAGTCCGCCGGCGAGGGCTCCGGCGTCGCCCGGCGGCACGGCGAGGCAGGTCTCGCCGTCGGGCCCGGCGACCTCGGGGATGGCGCCGCCGGTGGTGGCGAGCAGCGGGGTGCCGGTGGCCATCGCCTCGGCGGCGGGCAGCGAGAACCCTTCGTAGAGGGAGGGGACGCAGGCGATCTGGGCGCCGCGCACCAGGTCGACCAGTTCGGCGTCGGTGATGCCCTTGACGAACTCGATGGCGCCGGAGAGGCCGAGACGTTCGACGGCGGCGGCCACCGGCCCGTCGTCGGCGCGCCTGCCGACCACGACGAGGTGCGCGTCGGGGTGCTCCGTACGGACCTTGCCGAGCGCTTCGACGAGGTGGATCAGGCCCTTGAGGGGGACGTCGGCGCTGGAGGTGGTGACGATGCGGCCGGGCACCTCGGGGACGGACGGGTCCGGGGAGAAGAGGTCCGTGTCGGCGCCGATGGGCACGACATGGATGCGGTCGCCGCGTACGCCGAGGTCGTCGATGATCTCCTGACGGGAGGAGCCGGAGACGGTCAGGACGGACGGCAGGCGGCGGGCGACGCGCTTCTGCATACGGGTGAAGCCGTACCAGCGGCGGACGGAGAGGCGGCGGCCCACTCCGTCGGCGGCGGCGAGGTCGAGGCGCCGGTCGACGGTGATGGGGTGGTGGACGGTGGTGACCAGCGGGGCGCCGAGCGCGCCGGGGCCGCCGAGCAGGCCGTAGCCGAGGGTCTGGTTGTCGTGGACGACGTCGAACTCGCCGCGGCGGGCGGCGAGATGGCGCCGAGCCCGCAGGGAGAAGGTGAGCGGTTCGGGGAAGCCGCCGGTCCACATGGTGGCGACCTCCAGCGCGTCGATCCAGTCGCGGTACTCGCCGCGCTTCGGCGTGCGGAACGGGTCGGGCTGGCGGTAGAGGTCGAGGCTGGGCAGCTCGGTGAGCGGGACGCCCTCGTCGAGCACCGGGTAGGGCTGGGCGCCGATGACCTCGACGGTGTGCCCGAGGCGGGCCAGTTCACGGGAGAGGTGCCGTACGTAGACGCCCTGTCCGCCGCAGAACGGGTTCCCCTTGTACGTCAGCATCGCGATGCGCAGGGGGTCGTCGTGGTGCGGCCGGGCGGTGGTGGAGGGAGCGCCGCCGGGGCGGGGCGCCGCTGCCTGGACGGCCTCTGCGGTCACGCGCGGCCCCCTTCCTCACTGGACGTCCGCCGGAGCGTAACCGCTGGCGGTAATCTAGAACAAGTTTCAGAACTGAATGGCTACTGATCAGTTCACGATCTGTTGAATCTACCGGCCGGGCACGGGCCACGAAGAGCCGCATCGGGTGATTCGCGCCACGGCCGGAGCCCCTGCCATGCTGTGCCGATCGCACCACCGGCACGGCACCGCATTGCGGACGAAATGCCATGGAATGGGACATATGACTACGGAATCCAGGGCGGCCAGGCCGGTACTTCCCGCGAGTCCACCCCTGACCGAACGTCAGGAGGCGCGGCGCCGACGCATCCTGCACGCCAGCGCCCGACTGGCCGGCCGCGGCGGCTTCGACGCCGTCCAGATGCGCGAGGTCGCCGAATCCTCCGGCGTCGCCCTCGGCACCCTCTACCGCTACTTCCCGTCCAAGGTGCACCTGCTGGTCGCCACCATGCAGGATCAGCTCCAACACCTGCACGCCACGCTCCGCAAACGCCCGCCGTCCGACGAGGACCCCGGCGCCCGCGTCGCCCAGACCCTCATGCGGGCGTTCCGCGCCCTCCAGCGCGAACCCCACCTGGCCGACGCCATGGTGCGCGCCCTCACCTTCGCCGACCGCTCCGTCAGCCCCGAGGTCGACACCGTCTCCCGCCTCACCACCACGATCATCCTCGACGCCATGAACCTCGACGGCCCGCCCACCCCCGAACAGCTCTCCGCCGTCCGCGTCATCGAGCACACCTGGCACTCCGCGCTGATCACCTGGCTGTCGGGGCGTGCGTCCATCGCTCAGGTGAAGATCGATATCGAGATGGCGTGCCGGTTGATCGGGGTGACGGGGGGTGGGGGCGGGAGGGCCTAGCTCCGGCGGGTGGGGTTGGCTTCGGCGGGTGGGGTTGGCTTCGGCGGGTGGGGTTGGCTTCGGCGGGTGGGGTTGGCTTCGGCGGGTGGGGTTGGCTTCGGCGAGGTGGGGTTAACACAGCCCCCGGCACCCCCTCACCCCTCCCCTGGCGGAAACACCACCTCCCCACTCCCCGTGAGCGCAAGAACTATCGCCTCCACCGGACACCCCTCAGCTGCCGCGAGAACAGGTTCCACCGCGCCCGTTTCCGGGTTCACCGGATGGGACTGCCGGGCGCCGTCGAGGCGGAAGTGGTCCGGGGCGGTGGCGGCGCACATGCCGGAGCCGATGCAGACGCCGCGGTCCACCGTCACGTGCCAGCGGTCGCCCATCACGCACCCGCCGGGAGGTGGATCATCTTGTGCTCCAGGTATTCGCCGAACCCTTCGGGGCCGAACTCGCGGCCGATGCCGGAGTTCTTGTAGCCGCCGAACGGTCCGAGCATGTCGATGCTGAAGGTGTTCACGGAGTAGGTGCCGGTGCGGACGCGGCGGGCGAGGTCGATGCCGCGATCGGTGTCGGCGGTCCACACCGAGCCGGACAGGCCGTACTCCGAGTCGTTGGCGATGCGTACCGCCTCCGCCTCGTCCTCGTACGGGAGCAGGCAGATCACCGGGCCGAAGATTTCCTCGCGGGCGATGCGCATGGCGGGGGTGACGTCGCCGAAGAGGGTGGGTTCGACGTACCAGCCGGTGGGCCGGTCGGCCGGGACGCCGCCGCCGGCGAGGAGCTCGGCGCCCTCCCGGTGTCCGAGGGCGATGTAGTCGAGGGAGCGTTGTTGCTGGCGGCGGGTGACGAGGGGGCCCAGTTCGGTGGCGGGGTCGAGGGGGTCGCCGACGGTCAGGGCGCCCGCGGCGGCGGCGAACCGTTCGGCGATCTCGTCGTAGCGGGAGCGCGGGGCGAGGATGCGGGTCTGGGCGACGCACGCCTGGCCGTTGAGCATCCAGGCGAACGGGGTGATCCCGGCGACCGCCGCGTCCAGGTCGGCGTCGGGCAGGATCACCGCGGCGGATTTGCCGCCCAGCTCCAGGGTGACGCGGCTGAGGTTGCGGGCGGCGACCTCCATGACGCGTTTCCCGGCGGCGACGGAGCCGGTGAACGACACCTTGTCGACGCCGGGATGCCCGACGAGGTATTCGCTGACCTCGCGGTCGGCGGGGAGGATCGACAGGACGCCCGGCGGCAGGCCCGCCTCCGTCGCGATGTCGGCGAGGAGGTACGCGTCGAGCGGCGTCTCGGGCGAGACCTTGAGGACGACGGAGCATCCGGCGAGGAGGGCGGGGGCCAGTTTGGCGGCGGCGGTGAACTGCGGGACGTTCCAGGGGACGACCGCGGCGACGACTCCGGCGGGCTCGCGGCGGATGAGCAGCGGGCCGAGGAGACCGTCGCGGCGTTCCTCGAACGGGAAGTCGCGGGCCACGGTCAGCGCGGCGTCCCACACCAGCATCGCGGCGAGCGACTGGACCATCACGCCGGAGGTGTAGGGGGTGCCGTTCTCGGCGCTGATGACCTTGGCGATCTCCTCGCTGCGGACGGCGAAGGCGTCCTTGATACGGGTGACCACCGCGATCCGCTCGTCCAGTGGGGCGTCGGCCCAGACGCCGGAGTCGAAGGAGGTGCGGGCTGCGGTGACGGCGCGGTCGACGTCGGCGCGGGTGGCGTGCGGGACGCGGCCGATGAGCTGTTCGGTGTGCGGGGAGATCACGTCGAGGGTGTCGGGTCCGGCGGGGTCGACGAATTCACCGCCTATGTAGAGCTTGCCGTGTTCGACGAGGTCGCTCATGGCTGCCGCCTCCCGCGGTCGGCCGCCCCGCCCGGCGTCCGGGGCGGGGTGGGAACTTCCGTCAACTGCCTGCGCGTCGAGCGTGTCCGGCGCCGTCCCGGGCGATCCGCCGGGGCGGCGGACCGGCACTCAAGCAATTCTGACGGCGCGTCAGTTATGGGTCGTTGAACTGATACCACCTCCCGGAGCAGGAGTCCACAGGGTCTCCGGGAACCGGCGGCGGGGCCCGCGCCGCCGCGGCGGTGTGAGGCGTACGCCACGGGGCGGCCGACGGGTCTCGGCGTGACCGCCGCGCCCCGGTGGCGGCCGTACGGCGGTGACCGTCGGGCCCCGTCGGCCGTCGTACCGCGGTGGTCGCCGTCCCGGCGCCGGGTGGGCGTAGCGGGGCGACCGCTAAAATGTGCGGACAACTCCATCTGTGCCCGATCGGGGGAAGCCGGTGAAATTCCGGCGCTGACCCGCAACCGTCAGGGCGGACGTGCGCCGTGGGCGCGGTCCGCACGAGCCGGAACACCCGATGGGGCGCGACAGGCTCCCGCCACCGGCGGGCCGCGTGCAGCGGCCGGACCGGTGGCGGCACCGTCGAGGTATACGGAGCTGAGCCCGGTGCCACCGCGTACGGCCCCGGCCGTCGTGCGGGTGGAGGGCCGAGCGCGGCCGTCCGCCCCGCGACGCCCCGAGCGACCTGACTGAGAGGCACCGACGATGGCCCCCCTGGCCCCTTCCCGCGCCGCCCTGGTGCGCCGCGCCGCCGTGGTGTGCGCCGCGGCGCTCGTGCCGTTCGCGGCGACCGCGCCCGCCGCGTTCGCCGCTCCGACGCCGTCCCCCAAGAAGCTGCCCGCGGGCCTGTACGGCTCCGGCGACCCGCAGTACGACGGCGTGTGGCGGCAGTCGCTGGCGCTGCTCGCCCAGCACACCGTGCAGGTCAAGCCCGCCGCCGCGGCCGTGGACTGGCTGACCGGCCAGCAGTGCGCCGACGGCGCGTTCACCGCGTACCGCGCCGACACCGCGAAGGCATGCGGCGCGTCGACGATGCGGGACACCAACCAGACGGGCGCGGCGGTGCAGGCGCTGGCGGCGCTCGGCGGGCACGGCCGGGCGGTGGACAAGGCGGTGCACTGGCTGACGTCGGTGCAGAACGACGACGGCGGCTGGCCGTCGATGCCGGGGTCGCCCAGCGACGCCAACTCCACCGCGGTGGTCATCGGTGCGCTGGCCGCGGCGGGCGAGGACCCGGCGACGGTGGAGTCGCCGAAGGGGCACACGCCGTACGAGGGGCTGCTGACGTTCCGGCTCGGGTGCGCGGTGAAGCCCGCCGAGCGGGGTGCGTTCACCTTCCAGCTCAAGGGCGCGGCGGCGAACGCGGACGCCTCGGCCGCCGCGGCGACCGGCGCGCTCGGCAAGGGCTTCGTCGTCCCGGCGGCGGGCAAGGACGCCGACGCCCCGGTGGCCGCGCCCGACTGCGGCGACGGGAAGAAGGAGCCGACCGGGGCGGATGCGGCCGCGCTGCGGTCCGCCGCGTCGGGCGCGAGCGCGTACCTGGTGAAGGAGATGGACGCGCACGGGCAGCATCTGATGTCGGCGATGCCGGGCGCGAAGCCGCAGCCGGACGTCGGGAACACCGCGGACGCGGTGGTGGCGCTGGCCGCCGGCGGGCACGGCGCGGCGGCGGCCAAGCCGCTGGCGTGGCTGGAGAAGAACGGCCCGGCGTGGGCGAAGCAGGCCGGTCCGGCGGCGTACGCGCAGCTGGTGCTGGCGGCGCACGCCACGGGCACCGACCCGCGGGACTTCGGCGGTACGGATCTGGTGGCCGCGCTGAACGCGACGGGCCCGAAGCCGTCCGACGCCGCAAAGAAGGCGGTGCCGAAGGAGAAGGGCACCGGCTCGATCAGCGCCTGGTGGCTGGTGCCGGTGGGGCTCGCCGCGGGTGCCGGTATCGGGTTCCTGCTGAGCGGCCGCCGGAAGCGCGGGCAGTGATGCGGCGGTCGCGGTGGGCCGGTGCGCTGGCGCTGGCCGGAGCGGTGACGGCGCTGGGCGCGGGCCCGGCGCAGGCGCAGGAGTACCGGTACTGGTCGTTCTGGGATGGCGCGGGCGGCACGTGGGCGTACGCGACGCAGGGCCCGGCGACGCTGCGGCCCGCGGACGGTGCGGTGGCCGGTTTCCGGTTCACGGTCAGCGCGGAGTCGTCGGCGGTGGACCGGCCGCGGGCGGCAGCCGATTTCGGGAAGCTGTGCTCCGGTACGCCGCAGAAGTCCGGGACGAAGCGGGTCGGCGTCGTCGTCGACTTCGGGTCGGCGGCGGACGCACCGGGCGGTGAGCGGCCACCGCGGGAGCGGACGGCGTGTGCGCGGGTGCCCGAGGACGCGTCGGCCGGTGAGGCGCTGGCCGCGGTGGCGAAGCCGCTGCGGTACGACGCGCAGGGGCTGTTGTGCGGGGTCGCCGGGTATCCGGAGGCGGGGTGCGCGGAGCAGGTGAGCGGTTCGGGTAGGTCCGAGCCGAAGGCTTCGGGGAAGCCGTCGGCCGGGGCGGACGGCGGCGGGCCGTCGGCGGGGCTGCTCGGTGGCGGCGCGGCGGTCGTGGTGCTGGGAGCGGCGGCGGTGTGGCAGGCCCGTCGCCGTCGCGGATGAGGGCGTCGCAGGCCACCCGGAGCACGGCGCTGCACGCGGGCGCCTGGTGGCTGTGGGCGCTGGGGCTGGCCGCGGCGGCGTCGCGGACGACCAATCCGTTGCTGCTGGGGCTGCTGATCGCGGTGGCCGGTTATGTCGTGGCGGCGCGGCGCACGGATGCGCCGTGGGCCCGTTCGTACGGCGCGTTCGTGAAGCTGGGGCTGCTGGTGCTGGGCATCCGGCTGGTGTTCGCGTTCGTGCTGGGGTCGCCGGTGCCGGGGACGCACACCCTGGTGACGCTGCCGGAACTGCCGCTGCCCGCGTGGGCGCAGGGCGTCCGGGTGGGTGGCCGGGTCACCGCGGAGGGCATGGTCTTCGCGCTCTACGACGGGCTGAAGCTCGCCACCCTGCTGATCTGTGTGGGCGCCGCGAACGCGCTGGCCAGCCCGGCGCGGCTGCTGAAGTCGCTGCCGGGGGCGCTGTACGAGGCGGGCGTGGCGGTGGTCGTGGCGATGACGTTCGCGCCGCATCTGGTCGCCGATGTGCGGCGGCTGCGGGCGGCGCGGCGGCTGCGGGGGCGCCCGGACCGCGGGTTCGCGGCGCTGCTCCAGGTGGGGCTGCCGGTGCTGGAGGGCGCGTTGGAGCGTTCGGTGGCGCTGGCCGGGGCGATGGACGCGCGGGGGTACGGGCGCCGGGCCGAGGTACCGCGCACCGTGCGGCGGACCACGGCGGCGCTGACGCTCGGCGGGCTGCTGGGCGTGTGCGCCGGGACGTACGGCCTGCTGGCGCAGGCGGGCGCGGGTCTCGGGCTGCCGCTGCTGATCGCGGGCCTGGCGGCGGCGCTGGCCGGGCTGTGGCTCGGTGGCCGCCGTGCGGTGCGGACCCGGTACCGGCCCGAGCGGTGGGGCCTGCGGGCCTGGCTGGTGGCGGGTTCGGGCGTGGCGGTGGCGGCGTTGTTGATCGTGGCGGGCGGCTACGCCCCCGAGGCGCTGCACCCGTCGGCGGTGCCGCTGACCGCGCCGCGGCTGCCGTTGTGGCCCGCACTGTCCGTCCTCGTCGGGCTGGTCCCGGCGTGGGCGGCGCCGCGTCCGGCGGATGCGGCCGGGCGGGGCGCGGGCGGTGACGGTCCCGGGGCGGGGCCGGACGGTGGGGGGCGGGAACGGGCCGCGGGCCGGGAGGACCGGGAGCATCCCGTCCGCGGGGAGCGGACCGTCGGCACGGGGCCGGGCATCGGCCGGGACCGGATCACCGGCCGGTCGTCCGCCTACCGAGCACGCCCCGTCCGCGGGGAGCGGACCCTCGGCACGGGGCCGGGCATCGGCCGGGACCGGCTCGTCGGCCGGGTGCCCGCCGACCGGGAGCGCCCCGGCCGCAACGCGCAGCCCGCTGCCCACGCCCAGCCCCCTTCCCCCACACGCCCCACGAAGGAGCGCACCCAGTGATCCGGTTCGAGCAGGTCTCGGTCACCTACGGCGACGCGTCGGCGCCCGCCGTGCAGGGGGTCGACCTGACCGTCGCCGAGGGGGAGCTGTGTCTTCTCGTCGGCCCCTCCGGTGTCGGTAAGTCGACACTGCTGAACGCGGTGTGCGGGCTGGTGCCGCACTTCACCGGCGGCACGCTCCGCGGCCGCGTCACCGTCGCCGGGCGGGACACCCGTACCCACGCCCCGCGCGAACTCGCCGACGTCGTCGGCACGGTCGGCCAGGACCCGCTGGACCGGTTCGTCACCGACACCGTCGAGGACGAGCTGGCGTACGGCATGGAGTCGCTGGGCCTGGCGCCGGAGGTGATGCGGCGCCGGGTCGAGGAGACGCTGGACCTGCTGGGGCTGGCCGGGCTGCGGGACCGCGCGCTGACCACGCTCTCCGGCGGGCAGCAGCAGCGGGTGGCGATCGGGTCGGTGCTGACCGCCCACCCCCGGGTGCTGGTCCTGGACGAGCCGACATCCGCACTGGACCCGGCGGCCGCCGAGGAGGTCCTGGCCGTACTCCAGCGCCTCGTGCACGACCTGGGGACGACGGTGCTGTTGGCCGAGCACCGCCTGGAGCGGGTGGTGCAGTACGCGGACCAGGTCATCCTGCTGCCGGGGCCGGGCGCCGCGCCGCGGCAGGGCCCGCCCGCCGCGATGATGGCGCACTCCCCCGTGCGGCCGCCGGTCGTCGACCTCGGGGCGCTGGCCGGCTGGTCGCCGCTGCCGCTGTCGGTACGCGACGCCCGCCGCCGCGCCCCCGAACTGCGGGCCCGGCTGGCGGGGACGGAACCGCGCCACCCGGACGCCCCGGACGCCGCTGCCCCGGAGCCGTCGCCCGACGGCGCCCCGCCCGCGCCCGCCGCCCCGGGCCGTACCCGCCGGCGGAAGCTGCCCGGTCTGCCGGGGCTGCGGCGGGGCGGGCGCCGGGGCGCGGCCGACGGGAGCGCGCCGGACGGTGCCACGCCCGGGGCGCCGCTCGCCGAGGTGCGGCGGCTGGCCGTCCGCCGGGGCCGGACCGAGGCGCTGTGCGCGGTCGACCTGACCGTCGGCGCCGGGGAGACGGTGGCGCTGATGGGCCGCAACGGCGCCGGGAAGTCGACGCTGCTCGGCGCCCTGGTGGGGCTGCACGAACCGGCCTCGGGCACCGTCACCGTCGGCGGCGCCGTCCCGCACCGCACCGCGCCCGGCACGCTGGTCCGGCACGTGGGGCTGGTGCCGCAGGAGCCGCAGGATCTGCTGTACGCGGACACCGTCGCCGCCGAGTGCGCCGCCGCCGACCGGGACGCGGACGCCGCGGCGGGCACCTGCCGGAAACTGGTCGCACGGCTGCTGCCGGGGGTGTCGGACGCGACGCATCCGCGGGATCTGTCCGAGGGCCAGCGGCTGGCGCTGGCACTGGCCGTGGTGCTGACCGCGCGGCCGCCGCTGCTGCTCCTCGACGAGCCGACCCGCGGCCTGGACTACGCGGCCAAGGCGCGCCTGGTGGAGGTGTTGCGGGAGCTGGCGGCGCACGGGCACGGCATCGTCCTCGCCACCCACGACGTGGAACTCGCCGCCGAGCTGGCGCGGCGGGTCGTCATCCTGGCCGGCGGGGAGATCGTCGCCGACGGGCCGACCGAGGAGGTCGTGGTGTCGTCGCCCGCGTTCGCCCCGCAGGTCGCGAAGATCCTCGCGCCGCTGCCGTGGCTGACGGTGCCGCAGGTGACCCGCGCTCTGGGGACCGCGCCGTGACGGCCGTACCGGAGCCCACGACGGGCACGGGACGGCAGGCGCGCGCGGTACGGCTCGGCCCCCGCTCCGTCGTCGCGCTGGCACTCGTCTCGGCGACGGGCGTGATGGCGTTCGGCTGGCCGCTGCTGGCCTCCTCCGCCTCCGGGCTCGCGCACTCCGCGGACGCGCCGTGGCTGTTCGCCGCGCTGCTGCCGATGCTGCTGGCCGTGGTGGTGGCGACGATCGGGGACTCCGGTCTGGACGCCAAGGCCATCGCGATGCTCGGCGTCCTGGCCGCGGCGGGCGCCGCGCTCCGCCCGCTCGGCGCGGGCACCGCGGGCATCGAGCCGATGTTCTTCCTGATGGTGCTGGCCGGGCGGGTGCTGGGCCCCGGTTTCGGGTTCGTCCTCGGCTCGGTGGCGATGTTCGCGTCGGCGCTGCTGACCGGCGGCGTCGGGCCGTGGATGCCCTTCCAGATGCTGTCGATGGGCTGGGTGTCGATGGGCGCGGGCCTGCTGCCCGGCCCGGACCGGCTCCGCGGCCGCCGCGAGCTGGCGCTGCTCGCCGGGTACGGGGCGGTGGCCGCGGTCGCCTACGGCCTGGTCATGAACCTCCAGGGCTGGCCGTACATCGCCGGGCTGGCCTCAGGCGTCTCCTTCGTCCCCGGCGACCCCCTCGCCGACAACCTGGCGCGGTACCTGGCGTACTGCCTGGCGACATCGCTGGGCTGGGACCTGCCGCGCGCGGCGGTCACGGTGATCCTCACCCTGACTGTCGGCGGCCCCCTGCTGAAGGCGTTGCGGCGGGCGACCCTGAGGGCGGCGTTCGATGCGCCGGTGGAGTTCGCGACGCCGCCCGAGGGGGCGGAGCCATCGGCGGAGGGGGAGCCCCCGAGCCGTAACAGGCAGGAACCCTGCCCTCACCCGCCCCCGTCAGGCGGCCCCTCCCGCAACGTGAGGACATAACCCGCCGTCACCGCCACACCACGGTCCTCATCGCGTGACAACTCCCCAAGGGCGCATGCCGCCGTATCCCCCGGAACACCGGCCAACGCCTGGGCCAGCCGCCGCCGTACCGGCGCGCCCGTGACGCCGGGAGCGAGGCGGGCGACGAGGCCGGTGGCGATCTGCTCCGCCACCGCCGGGTCGCCCGCCAAGGTGCTCAACGCATCGGCCGCGTCGACGTCGTTGGCCTCCTCGGCGACCATGTCGACGAGAGTGGGGATCGCGTCGGTCAGCCCCCGGGCGCCGAGCGCCAGGGCCGCGGCCCGGCGGACCGCGGTGTCGGGATGGGCGAGGGCGTCGCGCAGCGGTGCGGTCGTCGCGTCGCCCGGGAGTGCGGCGAGAGCCTGCACGGCGCGCTGCCGCGTCGCGGCCGCCGGGGCGTCGAGGGCCTTCACCAGCAGCGGCGGTGCGGCGTCGCCGGAGCGCGCCAGAGCCCAGCGGAGGGCCCCGGCGACGTTCGGGTCCGACTCGCTCAGCACCGCATCGACCAGGGCTTCCACCGGTGTGGGCCCCTCCGCCGCAGCGGACAGGGCGGCGCGCTGCCGCCGCCCGGCGCTCTCCGACCCCAGCGCCTGGAGGAGGGCGACGGTCTGGAGGACGTCCGCCCAGTCGGCGGGTTCCGCGGCGCCGATCCGGCGGAGCCGGGTGAGCAGCGCCGTCTCCGTGGCGATGCGTTCCCGGGTCTGCCGGATGAGGTCGTCGACGAGCCCCGCGGGCGCGAAGCCGGGGCCGTCCAGCGCGCGCCCGACCTCCCGCAGCGACAGCCCCAGCGACCGCAGGCTCTCGACGTGGAAGAGGCGCCGCAGGTCCTCGCCGGAGTACTCCCGGTATCCGGACCCGCTGCGGCCCGTCGGTCGTACCAGGCCGAGCGCGTCGTAATGCCGGAGCATCCGGGCGCTGACCCCGGAGCGCCGCGCCACCTCGCCGATCAGCACCCTGTCACTCCTCCCGGCCGTCCGTGCCGAGAGCCACGATGCGCTTCGCCTCCTCGACCGCGCAATCGAAACCGGCGTCCGGGTCGCGCCGCAGCTGCTCCGTGGCGAGCGCATGCCGCCGTACGTGGGGTTCGCGGTCGGTCGTCGCGGTGTGCAGGACCGGCGTGCTCGCCGCGCCGAGCGCGATCAACGCCCGGCTGAGGCTGCGCTGCGTCTCCCGCCCGCCGCGCCCGAGCTGCATCGCCAGCGCTCCGGCCAGTGCCTTTTCCTCACCGTCCGGTACGAGGACGACCGCCGCGCGCCAGGCGCTGCGCGCCACCTCGTCGTCGGCGTCGGTCAGCAGGGACCGGGTGAGCGCCGGCCACGCCCGCCGGTCCCCGATCTTGGACAGCGTGTGCAGCGCCTGGCTGCGGGCCTGCGCGCACTCCGAGCGGAGTTCACCGAGGAGCCCGGGGAGCGTCGCCGACGACGGGTGCCGGGTGAGCGCCCACGTCAGCATCTCCCGTACGGAGAACTCCGGCTCGACCGCGCACCGTTCGATGAGCGGTGCGACGCACGGCGGCGCCGGGTCCGTACCGACCGCGAGCGCCGCGCGCAGCCGTACCGACGCGTCGCCGTGCGCCAGCGCCCGGAGCGCACGCGCCGTGGGTGTGTCCTCGTCCGACAGGGTCATCGCGACCACCTCCGGGGCCCAGGCAAGACCTTCACACGGTGTGAAGGTCAAGCGGGCCCCGCCCCCTCACAACCGCTGAATGATCGTCCCCGTCGCCAGCGCCCCGCCCGCGCACATCGTGATCAGCGCGAACTCCTTGTCCCGGCGCTCCAGTTCGTGCAGGGCCGTGGTGATCAGGCGGGCGCCGGTGGCGCCGACGGGGTGGCCCAGCGCGATGGCGCCGCCGTTGACGTTGACCTTCTCCAGGTCCTGGTCGAAGACCTGCGCCCAGGACAGGACGACGGAGGCGAACGCCTCGTTGATCTCGACGAGATCGATGTCCTTGAGGGTCATTCCGGCCTTGCCGAGGACGGCGCGGGTCGCGTCGACGGGTCCGTCGAGGTGGAAGTGCGGATCGGAGCCGACCAGCGCCTGCGCCACGATGCGGGCGCGGGGCTTGAGTTTGAGGGCGCGGGCCATGCGCTTGGAGGCCCACAGGACGGCGGCGGCGCCGTCGGAGATCTGGGAGGAGTTCCCGGCGGTGTGGACGGCCTGCGGCATGACGGGCTTGAGGCCGCCGAGCGCCGCCATGGTGGTGTCGCGCAGCCCCTCGTCGCGGTCGACCAGGCGCCACATGCCCTGTCCGGCGGCCTGTTCCTCCTCGGTGGTGGGGACCTGTACGGCGAAGGTCTCCCGCTTGAAGCGTTCCTCGGCCCAGGCGGCCTGGGCGCGCTGCTGGGAGAGGAGGCCGAGCGCGTCGACGCGTTCGCGGGTCAGGCCGCGGCGGCGGGCGATGCGTTCGGCGGCCTCGAACTGGTTGGGCAGGTCGACGTGCCACTCGTCGGGCCAGGGCTTGCCGGGGCCGTGCTTGGAGCCGCTGCCGAGCGGCACCCGGGACATCGCTTCGACGCCGCAGCCGATGCCGATGTCGATGACGCCGGACGCGATCATGTTGGCGACCATGTGGTTGGCCTGCTGCGAGGAGCCGCACTGGCAGTCGACGGTGGTGGCGGCGGTCTCGTACGGCAGGCCCATGGTGAGCCAGGCGTTGCGGGCCGGGTTCATCGACTGTTCGCCGGCGTGGGTGACGGTGCCCCCGACGATCTGCTCGACGCAGTCGGGCTGGATGCCCGTACGGCCGAGGAGTTCGCGGTACGTCTCGCCCAGGAGGTAGGCGGGGTGGAGGTTGGCGAGCGCGCCCTGGCGCTTGCCGATGGGGGTGCGTACGGCTTCGACGATGACGGGTTCCGCGGCCATGACTGACTCGTCCTCTCCTCGCGTCCGCGGGGCGTCCCGGCACCCACGGAAGAAGAACCAGTGCCCCGACAGGCACCCTTCACCCCGCAAACGTCGCCTGCCGGGGTACTAGTACGCGTTCTAGTTCTGCGGTCAGTCTCATGAGCCGTACCCCGGGGGCGCAAGGGGCATGCAGCCGCCGGGTCCGCGTCGCGCGCCCCGGAATTGGCCGCCGGGGCACCCTTGCCGACGGGGGGATGAGCCGCACCCCTTGCCACTTCTAGAACTCGTTACTACCTTCGCCGCGACATCTGATGACTTGTCAGAACCAGTGGTGGCGCCGGCGTCACCCGGCCCGTCACGGCCGGCCGCCGGGCCGCGCCGGACCGGATCAGGAGCCGCCGATGCCATGCCCCGCGCTGCCCGAGGGTTTCGACTTCACCGACCCCGACGTCTACCAGTCCCGCGTCCCGCTCCCCGAATTCGCCCGGCTGCGGCGCACCGCGCCGGTGTGGTGGTGCGCCCAGCCGCACAACATCGCCGGATTCGGCGACGACGGCTACTGGGTGGTGACCCGCCACGAGGACGTCAAGGAGGTGTCCACCAAACCGGACATCTTCTCCGCGCACCGCAACACGTCGATCATCCGCTTCCACGAGTCCATGACCCGCGACCAGATCGACGTCCAGAAGCTGATCATGCTGAACATGGACCCGCCCGAGCACACCCGGGTCCGGCAGATCGTGCAGCGCGGCTTCACCCCGCGCGCGGTGCGGGCGCTGGAGGACGCGCTGCGGGAGCGCGCCGGGAAGATCGTCGAGGGCGCGCGCCGCTCCGGCACCGGCGACTTCGTCACCGACATCGCCTGCGAACTGCCGCTCCAGGCCATCGCGGAGCTGATCGGCATCCCCCAGGCGGACCGGGCCCGCATCTTCGACTGGTCGAACAAGATGATCGCCTACGACGACCCGGAACTCGCCATCACCGAGGAGGTCGGCACCACCGCCGCGATGGAGCTGATCTCGTACGCGATGAACCTCGCCGCCGACCGCAAGGCGTGCCCGGCCAAGGACATCGTCAGCAAGCTGGTCGCCGCGGAGGGCGACGGCAACCTCGGCTCCGACGAGTTCGGGTTCTTCGTGCTGCTGCTGGCGGTCGCGGGAAACGAGACGACCCGCAACGCCATCACCCACGGCATGCACGCCTTCCTCACCCACCCCGAGCAGTGGGAGCGGTACAAGCGGGAGCGGCCCGCCACCGCCGCCGAGGAGATCGTGCGCTGGGCCACGCCGGTGGTCTCCTTCCAGCGCACCGCCGCACAGGACACCACCCTGGGCGGCGCGCACATCCGTGAGGGCCAGCGGGTCGGCATCTTCTACGCCTCCGCCAACAACGACCCGGACGTCTTCGACCGCCCCGAGGTCTTCGACATCACCCGCGACCCCAATCCGCACCTCGGATTCGGCGGCGGCGGACCGCACTTCTGCCTCGGCAAGTCCCTCGCCGTCCTGGAGATCAACCTGATCTTCCAGGCCATCGCCGACGCCCTGCCGGACATCGCCCTCACCGGCACGCCCCGGCGGCTGCGCTCGTCGTGGCTCAACGGGGTGAAGGAGATGCGGGTGCGGTACGCGTAGCCGAAGCGGCGCCGACGCAGTGCCGACGCAGTGCCGACACGTTCACCGTGCGGGACGGGCCCGTCGCCTACGGGGCGGCGGGCCTGCGCGCGCACCCGGGGCGGCGGGCCTTCGTGTGCCGTCGGAGCGCCGGGGGCTGGACGCCACCGGCCCGCGCAGTCGGCCGAAAACCATCGCACGCGTGTCCTTGCCAGCAGACAGCGGCGGAATTACATTCAACTCGCCGGTAACACCCGTGGTAACACCGGTAGTTCAGCGCCACGGGCAGTTCAGCACCACGGGCAGTTCAGCACCACCGGCAGCGCGCCGTCCGTAGGCCCTGTCGTCACGCTCCCCGTACCGCCGCACGGCCACCGTGCCCGCCCGCGCCCCACGCCGCCCGACGGCCGCGGCGCCCGGACGGTACGCCGCGCACCCGCACCTGGCACGCCCCCACACGTTCGACAGCGCGACCCACCGCACTCATCGAAGGGGACACGTCGTGAAGGACGCACACGGTAGACACGTCACGGGACGCATCAGCTGGCGGCGGTTCGCCGTGCTGACCGTCCCCGCCGTCGCCGGCACCGCCGCCCTGGGCATCGCCCTCGCCAACGGGGCGCTCGCGGCCTCGTTCGCCGTCTCGGGACAGCAGTTCAAGGTGTCCGCGGACCGCCTCACCGGCGACGGATTCGCCCAGTACGGCAGCGTGGACACCAACGCCAGGGGCGATCTGCTGCCGGTCGCCGTCACCGCCATCAAGACCGCCGAACTGCACCACCTGTGCCAGTCCGTCGTCACCCATCTGCCGGTCCTCGGCGACATCTCGCTCAACCTGACCGCGGGCGCCGGCAAGCCCGTACAGGCAACCGACCTGTTCGTTGACGCCACCCAGCTCTCCGGGGACGCGTCCTTCCACCGCATCGAGATCGGCCGGGACGCCTCGACGCTCACCAAGGGCCCGGCCGACGCCAAGGGCCTTCAGGACCTCTTCGCGCAGCAGGCCGACGACATCACCATCAACCATCTGCGCCAGACCGCCTGGTCCACCAACGCCGGCACGTTCCGGCTCTCCGGGCTCAGCATGAAGGTGTCCAAGGGCGCGAAGGAATGCTTCTGAGATGGGCGCCGCCGGAGCGCGGGCCCGCTGGCGGCGCTGGCGCCGGGGCCGTCCCTTCTGGGGCGGGCTGGCGGCGGTGCTGGCCGGGGCGGAGATCTGCGCCCTGCCGCTGGCCCCGCTGAAGATCATGCTCCAGCAGGGCATCGCCGGTGTCCCGTCGGTGCTGATGGGGCTGGTGATGATCCTGATGGGCCTGTCGGCGTGGTTCACCCCGCAGCACCGGACCCTCGCCGGCATCCTGACCGTCCTCGGCGCGATGGCCGCGCTGGTCATGTCCAACCTCGGCGGCTTCCTGCTCGGCACCGTCCTCGGCATCCTCGGCGGCGCAATGGTCTTCGCGTGGCAGCCGGTGGAGACCGGGACGCCCCCGAGCGGAGACGGGGCTCCGCCCATAGGGCCCGGCCCCCCGGGCCCCCCGTACGAAGGAGTTCAGCGATGACCCA
The DNA here is from genome assembly GCF_042739975.1 of Streptomyces sp. NPDC059080. NCBI lineage: Bacteria > Bacillati > Actinomycetota > Actinomycetes > Kitasatosporales > Streptomycetaceae > Streptomyces > Streptomyces sp. NPDC059080. The sequence goes on along the minus strand of NZ_JBHYGX010000004.1, from coordinate 123,192 downwards.
GCACCTCTCCCGCACCGTGCTCACCGCGTCGGCCGGTATCGCGGCGGCCCTCGGGCTGACGCTGGCCGTGACCGGACCGGCGACCGCCGAGCCCGCCCCCACGGCGCGGCCCGCCGCCGCGTCCACCACCGTCACGCCCGCCGGGCACGCCTTCGGCGCGAAGCTGTCCGGCTCCGCGACGTTCTCCGCCGGTTCGGTGACGGTGACCTGCACCGCATCCGACGCCACCGGTTCGGTCCCCGCCGCACCCGGCAACGCCAACGCCTCCGGGCCGGTGAGCAACGGCGTCTCCGCGCCCACGTACAGCTCCTGCACCACGAGCATGCCGGGCGTCAGCGCCGCCGTCACCACGACCGGCAACTGGACCGTGGCCCTGCAGAACGGCGCCCCGTCGACCGCCGGGCTCACCATGCCGTCGGGCGGGTTCGTGCTGAAGACCAGCGGTCTGGCCAGCTGTACGGTGACCGCCGCGCCGACAGCGGCGGCGACCGTCAACGGCACCTGGACCAACGGCGCGCCGTCCACCCTGAAGTTCACCGATGCGGCGGTGCCGGTGAAGGTCGAGGGCGGCTTCGGCTGCCCGACGACCGCGACCAGCTCGAACTTCAACGCCACCTACACCGTCAGCGACACCACCGACCCGGCATCCCGGATCACCGTAGGCAGCTGACCCACCGCACCGCCCACGCACCGCCCGCGCCCCGGCCGACCCACGCACCGCCCGCGCCCCGGCCGGCCCACGCGCCGCGCCGGTCCAGCCGCCGGCGGGCGGGCCCCCCGGCCGGCGGGCCCCCCACCGGGCAGGCGCCACGGAACCGGCCACCGCTGTCGGTCCGGCGCCGCACAGATCGCCCCGGGGCCGCCGCCTCACCGACCGCCCAGGACGAAGCCCACAGCCGCCGCCACCACGACCGTGCCCGTCGCGTACCCGGTCAACAGGCGTCGCCGCAGCGCCCGGTGGACGCCCGCGTACTCGGCGCGCAGTGCGGTGGCGCGTGCCGCGATCCGCTCCAGGCAGTCGCGGGACAGCTCCGCCTGGTCGTGGCAGTAGCGGCGTTCGACCTCCGCGCGCTGGCTTTCGGTGAGCCAGGGCAGCCCGGCGCAGAACGCCTCGGCCCGGCCCCGCGCCCGGCGCTTCTCCGCCTCCCACAGCAGGAAGCCCTCGATCTCGTTGATCGCCTCGTCGATCCGCATCCCACCGGTCGCCCCGCTCATATCCGGCCGCTCTGTTCGGGCACGAGCGCCGCCCGCTCCCCGTTCCGTGGTGCGTCGCCCTCGGCGGCGATCTCCGGATGATGGAGATCGAACGCCGGGGATTCGGAGCGGATACGCGGCAGCGTGCGGAAATTGTGGCGCGGCGGCGGGCAGGAGGTCGCCCATTCCAGGGAGCGGCCGTAGCCCCACGGATCATCCATCTCGACCTTCTCCCCGTATTTCGCGGTCTTCCAGACGTTGTAGAAGAACGGCAGGACCGACAGGCCGAGCAGGAACGAGAAAATCGTCGAGATGGTGTTCAGTGTGGTGAAGCCGTCGGCCGCCAGATAGTCCGGGATACGGCGGAGCATGCCTTCCGCGCCCAGCCAGTGCTGGACGAGGAACGTGCCGTGGAAGCCCACGAACAGCGTCCAGAAGGTGATTTTCCCGAGGCGTTCGTCCAGCATTTTTCCGGTGAATTTCGGCCACCAGAAGTGGAATCCGGAGAACATCGCGAAGACGACCGTGCCGAAGATGACGTAGTGGAAGTGGGCGACCACGAAATACGAGTCGGTGACGTGGAGGTCGATCGGTGGTGAGGCGAGGAGGACGCCGGTCAGACCGCCGAAGACGAAGGTGATGAGGAAGCCGATCGCCCAGAGCATCGGGGTCTCGAAGGAGAGCGAGCCCTTCCACATCGTGCCGATCCAGTTGAAGAACTTCACACCGGTCGGCACCGCGATGAGGAAGGTCATGAAGGAGAAGAACGGTAGGAGTACGCCGCCGGTGGCATACATGTGGTGCGCCCAGACCGTCACCGAAAGACCGGCGATGGAAATCGTCGCGGCGATCAAGCCGACGTAACCGAACATCGGCTTGCGGGAGAACACGGGAATGACTTCGGAGATGATGCCGAAGAACGGCAGCGCGATGATGTACACCTCCGGATGCCCGAAGAACCAGAAGAGGTGCTGCCACAGCAGCGCCCCGCCGTTCGCCGCGTCGAAGATGTGCGCCCCGAATTTCCGGTCTGCCTCCAGGGCGAACAGCGCGGCGGCGAGCACCGGAAAGGCGAGGAGGACCAGTACGCCGGTGAGCAGCACGTTCCAGGTGAAGATCGGCATGCGGAACATCGTCATGCCGGGGGCGCGCATGCAGATGATCGTGGTGATGAAGTTGACGGCGCCGAGGATCGTGCCGAACCCGGAGAGCGCCAGCCCCATGATCCACATATCGCCGCCGATACCGGGCGACCGGACCGCACCGGACAGCGGGGTGTACGCGAACCAACCGAAATCGGCCGCCCCTTGCGGCGTGAGGAACCCGCCGACAGCTATCAGGGACCCGAAGAGATAGAGCCAGTACGCGAGCATGTTCAGTCGCGGGAAGGCGACATCCGGCGCGCCGATCTGCAACGGCATGATCCAGTTGGCGAATCCGGCGAACAGCGGCGTCGCGAACATCAGCAGCATGATCGTGCCGTGCATCGTGAACGCCTGGTTGAACTGCTCGTTCGACAGGATCTGATGGCCGGGCCGGGCCAGTTCGGCACGCATCAGCAGCGCCATCACCCCGCCGATGCAGAAGAACGCGAACGCGGTGACGAGATACAGCGTGCCGATCGCCTTGTGGTCCGTGGTCGTCAGCCACTTCACGGGAGTTCTCATGCCCGGTAGGTGTCCGGCGGCCCGCCCCGTGTCACCGTTGCGCGCCGCCGGGGGCCGTGGGATGGATCACCGCGGCGGGGTGTGACGATCCGGGGTGTGCCGGACACCAACCGATCATGAGCACGGACGATGCCTTCGCCGCTGCCTACCGCGCCCACTACTGGGCGGTCAGCCGTTTCGTGGCGCGGCGGCTGGACGGGCAGGCGGACGAGGTCGAGGAAATAGTCGCGGAGGTCTTCTCCACCGCCTGGCGGCGCCGCGCGGACCTCCCCGACGCACCGCTGCCCTGGCTGTACGGGGTGGCCCGCAACTGCCTGGCCAACACGGTGCGCGGCAAGGGCCGTTACCGCCGTCTCCTGCACCGTCTGGGCAACCACGAGATCGCGCACCGCGGGGGGACGGTGGAGAGCCCGGACGCGGAGCGGCCCGGCTCCTGGGTGCACGACGCGCTCGCCCGGCTCTCCCCCGCCGACCAGGAGGTGCTGCGGCTGACGGCGTGGGAGGAGCTGACCGTCGACGAACTCGCCGTCACCCTCGGCTGCGGCCGGAGCGCGGCGGCGATGCGGCTCCACCGGGCGCGGGCCCGGCTCCGTACCCAGATCGACCGGATGCGGACGCCGGTGTCCGCGCGAGCAGGAGGCGAGTGCGATGAGTGCGATGAGTGCGATGGATGACGAACTGGAGCTGCTGCGCACGGCCGATCCCGTGTCGGCGCACACCGGGCCGTGGCGGGAGCGGCCCCTCGGCCACCGGGCCGAACGGGAGCTGAACCAGCTGCTGTACCGCAGCCGCCGCAAGAAGATCGGCCGCCGTCTGGTGCTCCGTGCCGAGGCGGCGGCGCTGGCCCTCTTCGCGGTGCTCGCCTACACCCTCTCCGGGCCCGGCGCCGCCCCGGCCGCCGCCGTCCCGGCCGCCCTCCAGGTGCGTTCCGGCGGCCCGTCCGTGCCGCTGGCCGAGCTGGCGCGGCGCGCCGGGGCGTACGCCGCCGCGGCGGGCCCCGGGGCCGGGCCGCACCGGGGCAGCCATCTGCAGAGCTGGTACCTGGACCTCCGCACCGGCACCGCGGATGCGCCGCCGGTGACCGTGCCCGAGGAGCGGCTGACCCGTTGGAACACCGACGGCAGCGGCGCCGCGCTGGTGGTGGCGACCGATCCGCGCCACCCGGGGCGCCCGGTGATCCACCCCACCGGCGACGACCGCCGCGGCACCGTCGAGGACGGCAAGGTGCTGCACCGGGCGGTGTATCCGGCGGGCGCCGAGGCGCAGCGCGGCGGCCTGGCGTCGCGGACCCCGCCGCCGGACGACCCGGAGGCGCTGCGGCGGCTGCTGGGCGCGCTGTACGGCGAGGCCGACGGCGGGACGCCGCAGCTGCTCCAGGCGCTGTCCGCGTTCCGTCAGGAATGGACGCCGGGGCCCCGGGAGAGCGCCGCCGTGGTGCGGCTGCTCGCCACCGCCGGTGATCTGCGCCCGGTGGGCCGGGTCACCGACCGGCTGGGCCGCCGCGGCCAGGCGTACGTCTGCGCCGGGCGGGAGGGTGCCATGGAGGGCATCCGCCAGATGCTGATCCTCGACCCGGCGACCGGCCGCCTCCTGGGCAGCGAGACGACCACCACCGAGGACATCCCCGGTACGCGGGTCGAGGCCGGTGCGGTGCTGTCGTACGAGGCGTGGCTGGAGTGAGCGGCCGCCTCCGGGTGGCGGCCCGGGCGGACCGGGCGGATCCTTGAGTGACGCGACGATCCCTCGGCGCGGTGGCCCCATGCGGGCTGCCGCGCCGGTCGTGTGCACGGGCCCGGTACGTGGCGTACGTAGGGGCCGCCGGGCCCGTGCGGGCCGTACGACAGCCTCGTGCGCGCCGGGCGGGAAGGCGTGCGGGAGGGGCGCGTGCGAGGGGGCCGCGCGCGGGGTGTGGGCCGCGTCACCCCGGCGTGCAGTTGCAGGCTCTCGTCGCGATATGGCTCACACCCCGACTCACCGCGGGAACCCCTCCGAAGCCGCGTTTGCCCTGCATGGAACGGGTAGGCGACTAATTGCGCGGTCATCCGCGCACCGTCCGTGATGGCGGGGTCTGCCCCTATGGTCGACTTTCGCCCGTCACCCCGTGACGGAGCTTTTCTTGTAGTCGACCCAGAGAGCGCAGGCGAGCGAACACGTGCCGACGCAGTCCCCCATCGCACCGGGGCCCCGTGGCAAGGGCGGCAACCAGAAGGCCGCCGCATCCGACTCGGAAAAGCGCACCGGGGGAACGTCCTCCAGAGGACCTGTCGGCGAGGTGACGGTCGTCGAACCGGCGATGGTCAAGCGCGCGGTCTCCGCCGCGGCGCTCGGCAACGCCATGGAGTGGTTCGACTTCGGCGTTTACAGCTACATAGCGGTCACCCTCGGCAAGGTCTTCTTCCCGTCCGGGAACCCGACGGCGCAGCTGCTGTCGACGTTCGGCGCGTTCGCCGCGGCGTTCCTGGTCCGGCCGATCGGCGGCATGGTCTTCGGTCCGCTCGGTGACCGCATCGGCCGCCAGAAGGTCCTCGCTGTCACCATGATCATGATGGCGGCGGGCACCTTCTGCATCGGCCTGATCCCGTCGTACGCCTCGATCGGCGTCGGCGCCCCCATCCTGCTGCTCGTGGCCCGCCTGGTGCAGGGCTTCTCCACCGGCGGTGAGTACGGCGGCGCGTCCACCTTCATCGCCGAGTACGCGCCCGACAAGAAGCGCGGCTTCCTCGGCAGCTGGCTGGAGTTCGGCACCCTGGCGGGCTACGTCGGCGGCGCCGGTCTGGTCACCTTGATGACCGCGCTGCTCTCCACCGAGGACCTGCTGTCCTGGGGCTGGCGGATCCCGTTCCTGATCGCGGGCCCGATGGGCATCATCGGCCTCTACCTGCGGATGCGGCTGGAGGAGACCCCGGCGTTCGCGCAGCTGGAGCAGGAGGCGCGGACGAAGGAGAAGGAGCGCCGCGAGACGGAGAAGCGCGTCGGCGTCCGCGAGATGATCTTCGGGCAGTGGCGCTCGATGCTGCTCTGCGTCGGCCTGGTCCTGGTCTTCAACGTCACCGACTACATGCTGCTGTCGTACATGCCGAGCTATCTGACCTCGGAGCTGAAGTACGACGAGACGCACGGGCTGCTGGTCGTCCTCGCGGTGATGGTCGTGATGATGTGCGTCCAGCCGTTCGCGGGGCGGCTCAGCGACCGCTTCGGCCGCCGCCCGGTGATGGCCGCGGGATGTGCAGGGTTCCTGCTTCTTTCGGTGCCCGCGCTGCTGCTGATCCGGCAGGGTTCGCTGCTCGCCATCGCCCTCGGTATGGGCGCGCTGGGTCTGCTGCTGGTCTGCTTCACCTCCACGATGCCGTCGACGCTGCCCGCGCTCTTCCCGACGAAGGTGCGCTACGGCTCGCTGTCCATCGGCTTCAACATCTCCGTGTCGCTGTTCGGCGGCACCACCCCGCTGGTCGTCACGGCGCTGATCGGCGTGACGGGCAACCGCATGATGCCCGCCTACTACATGATGGCGGCGGCCGTCATCGGCGGTATCGCGGTCTGGCGGATATCGGAGAGCGCCCGCCAGCCGCTGCCCGGCTCGCCCCCCGCGGTCGAGACCGAGGCGGAGGCCCGTGAGGTCACCCACACCGCCCACCAGGAGGCCGCCGCGGCCGCCTGACCGCCGAGCGGCCGGAAGCGGTCGGAAGCGGGGAAGCCTCGGAAGCGGTCGGAAGCGGAAGCGGTACGGAAGCGGTACGGAAGCGGTACGGAAACATGCGGAAGCCCGGTGCGTTACGGCACCGGGCTCCTGCGCGTCCGGGGCCGCCTACCGGGCCCGCGCCCGGCCCGCGCCGGACGCCTCCCCATCTGCCGGGCCCACGCCCGGCCCCACGCGCCCGCCCCGACCGGCCCCGGCGCCCGCCCCGACCGGCCCCGGCGGCGGCGCCCGGTCGGGGGACCTGCCCCGGGACCGTCCGCCGGGATGGGGCACGATGGCGGCATGAGCATCGTGAAGATCAACGCACTCACCGTCCCCGCCGAGCAGCGTGAGGTCCTGGAGCAGCGGTTCTCCGCCCGCGCCGGGACCGTCGACTCGTCCGACGGCTTCGAGTGGTTCGAGCTGCTGCGCCCCGTCGAGGGCACCGACCAGTACCTCGTCTACACCCGCTGGCGCGACGAGGCGTCCTTCCAGGCGTGGATGGAGGGGCCGATGAAGGCCGCGCACCAGGGTGGCGGCGAGGGCGGCGGCGAGCGGCCGAAGCCTGCGGCGTCCGGCTCCACCCTCTGGTCCTTCGAGGTCGTCCAGCAGGCCGGTCCGAAGCAGGGCTGACACCGTACCGATCCGGGGCGCCCACCCGGTGCGGGCGCCCCGGGGCCGGGCCGGGCCGGGGCCTCCCCCTGGGGCCCCGGGCCGGCTTGGGCCTCCCCCTGAGGCCGGACCGGCTTGGGGCCTCCCTTGGGCCCGGACCCGCCTGGGCTCCTCCGGGGCCGGGACGGGCCTCCCCCAGGGCCGGACCTTCCGACCTCCCCAAGGAACGCCCCCTCCCGTCCCGATTCCGGCCCCCTCACTTCGCCAGATCCGGCGGGCGCGGCGCCGAGCCCGTACGGGGCAGGGCGCGCCGGGCGTCGCCGTTGTGCGGTTCCTCGGCGTCCGAACCGCAGAGTTCCGAGGTCAGCTCGCGCACCAGCTCCGTCAGGTCGGTCGGCCGGTCCTTCGTCCACCAGTCGCCGAGCATCCGCGCCAGCGATTCCTGCCGCGCCTCCGCCAGCCGCTCCGCGACCCCCCGCCCGAAGTCGGTGAGCCGCAGGTCGAGGCCCTCTCGTACGGCGAGACCGCGCTCTTCGACCTGCCGGGTGGCCTCGGAGATCACGCCGAGCGGCACGGTGGTGCGGTCGGCGAGGAGGGCCGGTTCCACCGAGCCGTGGTGCTGGATACGCAGCAGCATCCAACTGGCCGCCGGTTTCAGATCGAGCCCGGCCCGCTCGGTGATCTTCTCGTAGACCCGTTTGCGGCCCTCCAGGCTGCCGAGGCGGGACAGCGCCCGGGCGCACTCCTCGTACGAGGACCGTTCGACGGGGTTGGACGACAGCACCTCGGTGGTGTCCGGCGCCGTCACGCTGGAGCGCAGCGGCTCTTCCTTCAGGAACCACGCCAGAACGAACGCGACGAGGACGACGGGCACCGCGTAGAGGAAAACAGCGGTGATCGAGACGGAGTAGGCGTTCAGCACATCGGCGCGCACTGCGGGCGGCAGCTGTCCGGCGACCCGTGGGTCCTGGGCGATGGTGGACGGGGAGATGCCCGGCGGCAGCGGGTGGCCCGCGACGGCACCGGCGATACGGGGGCCGAGCCTGCCCGCGAAGATCGTGCCGAAGAGGGAGACGCCGAAGGACGCGCCGATGGAGCGGAAGAAGGTCGCGCCGGAGGTGGCGACGCCCAGGTCCCGGTAGTCGACGGCGTTCTGCACGATGAGTACCAGCACCTGCATGACCAGGCCGAGCCCGAAGCCGAAGACGAAGAAGTACAGGCTCATCACCGCGACGCCGCTGGCCGGGCCGAGTTGGTGCAGCAGGAGCAGGCCGATGGCGGTCACGGCGGTCCCGGCCAGGGGGAAGAACTTGTAGTGCCCGGTGCGGCTGACGATCTGCCCGGACGCGGTCGACGACAGCAGCATGCCGAGGACCATCGGCAGCATGTGCACACCCGACATGGTGGGCGTGACGCCCTGGACAACCTGCAGGAACGTGGGCAGATACGTCATCGAGCCGAACATCGCGAAGCCGATGACGAAGCCGATGACGGCGGTCAGCGTGAAGGTCCGCAGGCGGAACAGGCGCAGCGGCAGCACCGGTTCGGCGGCCCGCCGCTCCACGGCGACGAACGCGGCCAGCAGGACGAGCCCGAGGACGGCGAGCCCGATGATCTGCCAGGAGCTCCAGCGGTAGGTGACGCCGCCGAGTGAGGTCATCAGCACGAAGCAGGCGGCGACCGCAGCGATCAGGAAGGTTCCCTGATAGTCGATGCGGTGCGGGGTACGGCGGACCGGGATGTGCAGCACGGTGGCGATGACGGCCAGGGCGATCACGCCGATCGGCACGTTGACGTAGAAGACCCAGCGCCAGCTGAGGTGGTCCACGAACACCCCGCCGAGCAGCGGCCCGAGCACGCTGGTGGCGCCGAACACCGCTCCGAAGAGCCCCTGGTACCTCCCGCGTTCCCGAGGCGGTACGAGGTCCCCGACGATCGCCATGGACAGCACGATCAGCCCGCCGCCGCCCAGGCCCTGGAGCGCCCGGAAAGCGATCAGCTCCGGCATGTTCCGGGCGAATCCGCAGAGCACCGAGCCGATCAGGAAGATCACGATGGCGGTCTGGAAGAGCTTCTTGCGGCCGTACTGGTCACCGAGCTTCCCCCACAGCGGGGTCGCCGCCGTCGACGCCAGGAGGTAGGCGGTGACCACCCACGAGAGGTGGTCGAGACCGCCGAGGTCACTGACGATCGTGGGCAGCGCGGTGGCGACGATGGTCTGGTCGAGTGCGGCGATCAGCATGCCGAGCAGCAGCGCGCCGATCGCGACGAGAACCGTCCGCCGGTCCCCGGCCTCGACGGGCCCCGCCGCTGCCCGTGTGTCCTGCGCCATGAGCGTCTTCCCCTCTCCCGGGCTTCGCGGGTTCCGGATGGGTGATCTCCGGGGCCCGGATGCCGTCGCCGGGTGGCCTGGCCGCCGTCGCCGGGTGGCCTGGCGGCCGAGGCCGGGCCTCCGGGCTTCCGGGCTTCCGGGCTTCCGGGCTTCCGGGCTTCCGGCTCGTGATGTGCCTGGACGGCCCGGGCCCCGGGACCGGTTTCCCGGCCTTCCCGGTCGGCCCGAGTTCCGGCGTCCGAGCGGGGTCCAGCCGTACCCGACGTTCCCGCCGTTCCCACCGTTCCGGCCTTCCCGAAGCTCCGGCTCCTCCCGAAGCTCCGGCTCCTCCCGGATTCCGGCCGTCCGGCCTCCTGTTTCTCGCGGCCTCCTCGTCCTCCCGGCACTCGGTGCGCCTTGCCCTGTCAGCGGGCTCTGTCAGAGGGCTCTGTCAGAGGGCTCTGTCAGAGGGCCCGGTACGCGGACCCGGTCGCCCGGGTGGCCGTCCGTGGCGGGCGGCCTGCACCCTCCATCCTGGTGGTTATGTCCAGATCTGGCCCGCCGAGCGCGGGAGCGCCGCCGATGCGGTGTCCCACCGGGAGAGGGCACGCGGCGCGGCGTCCGGACGGTGCGCCCCCGCGCACCCCTTACGGGCATCGCGCGCCGGGCCCGCCTGTCCGGGTGGCCGGGCGCCCCGCACGGCCACCCGGGCGCCTTCCCTCGTACGGCCCCTGGATGTGCCGGAGTACCTGCGCGCGCCGGGGCGGGCCTGGATAATCGCAGCGGCCGAACGTCCGCGATGCCACCGCGGGCCGGGGCAGGTCCGCGCGGCTCCGCCGTACGCCCGGAGGCGGGGACAGCGGGCCGCTCCGGGGCCACCGCGCACACGTCGGGAGTTCCGGGCACCGCGGGAGGTACCGCTGTGACGTCTGCGAGGTGCCCGTACTGCCTGGCGCCGGAGAGCGGCGGTGGCCGGCCGGCGTGCCTGTGCGCCGTGTCCGCCACGGACGACTTCGAACCGCTGCGCTTACGGCCTTACGTGACGCTGCCCGACCCCGAGGAACCGCCGCCCACCCCGGTGTTCCCGCCCGTCGCCCCACCGCCCCCACCAGGCGACCCCGGGTGGCGGCCCCCCTCCGAGCCCCCCGCGGCGCCCGCCGCCGGGACCGTCCCACCCGGTGACGCCCGGCCGCCTCTCGCTGCCCTGCCGGACCTGCGCGGGCTGCGGGGCGTCCGCCCGGTGGCGCGCGCGGGGGCGGTACGCCGGGCCCGGCCGGGGCTCGCGGGGCCGACCTCGCGGACGGTGCGGTGCCCGGAGCCCGGAGCCGAGGCGCCCGCGCCCCCCGGCGCGCGCCCGGGCAAACGCGCCGTACCGGCCGTCCTGGCCATGGCCGGTACCGCGGTGGCCGTGACCGCCGGGCTGCTCGGCGGCGAACCGTTCGCCGACCGGCGCGACCGGGCCGCACCACCCTCCGACGACACGGCCGTGCCGACCGCCGAGGACACTGCACCCGGCGACGACCGCGCCCCGGCGGACGTGCTGCCGCCGTCGCGCTCCACGGCCCGCGCCGCCTCCCCCGGCCCGGCCTCGGACGCGGCCGTCTCCGCCCCCGGTGCCTGGCACCCCCGCCCACCGGCCCACGGCACCGCCACCCCGCCCGCCCCGGTCCCGCTCGGCGAGGGCACCACCGGCCGCCGGGTGACCGAACTCCAGCTCCGGCTCCGCGAGTTGGGGCTCTACACCGCCCCCGTCGACGGCCGTTACGGCGCGGGACTCCGGGACGCGGTGGCCCGCTATCAGGCGCGGTACGGCGTCCCGAGCGACCCCCGCGGCGTCTACGGACCCGCCACCCGCGCCTCCCTGGAGTCCCACACGTACGGGCCGTAGAAGGACGCGGGCGCGCCCGGGCCTGCCCCGCAACACCCCCACGCCCCCACGCCCCCACGCCCCCACGCCCCCACGCCCCCACGCACAAACCCGCCCCGGAGCGCCCCCGGCGCCGTGACATCAGGCACACCCCGGCCCGGGAACTCAGGGGCGCGCGGGCGGCGAGCGGGAGCCCCCGGCGCACGCACGGACCCGGCACGGCGGGCGCGGGGCCGCCGCCACGGCGCTTCCGGATCGGGCCTACGGGCGGCGCGTGCCAGGGTGTGCACCCGGCGCTTGCGCGCGGGCCCGCGCACGTTCGGCGGGGGCCGGTTGTCCGCACCCCGCCGCGCTTTGTATCGTGTAGGAACAAAGTGGTTCCGCCCGCACTCCCCGACCGGCGGGCGGAGCCGCTTGACCTCCCCGCGGCACCGGGCGCGCAGCGGCCCCGCCTGACGGCGCCCTCCGCACTCCCCGTAGCGCCCAGGAGCCCGCCGATGACGGCCACCACCACGCTCACCACCCGCGCCGCGCTGCTGGACATGGACAGCACCCTCGTCAACTCCGAGGCCGTGGTCGAGCGCTGCTGGCTCCGCTGGGCCGACGAGCGGGGGCTGGCCGCGGCGGACGTCCTGCGGGTGGTGCACGGCCGTCAGGGCTGGGCCACCATGGCCGCCCTCCTCCCGGACCGCCCGATGGCGGAGAACCTCGCCGACAACCGGCGGATGCTGGCGCAGGAGACCGCCGACACCGACGGTGTGGTGCCGGTCCCCGGCGCGCCCGCCTTCATGGCCGCGCTCGCCGGACTGCCGCACGCCCTGGTGACCTCCGCGGACCGCGCCCTCGCCGACGCCCGGATGGGCGCCGCCGGGCTGCCCATGCCCGCCGTGCGGATCACCGCGGAGAGCGTGGGTGCCAGCAAGCCCGATCCGGAAGGGTTCCTGAAAGGTGCCGCGGAGCTGGGCTTCGCGCCCGAGGAGTGCGTGGTCTTCGAGGACTCCGAGGCGGGCATCGAGGCGGGCCGGGCGGCCGGGATGCGGGTCGTCGGCGTGGGTGACCGGGCCGCGGCCTTCGCACCGACAGTGCACGTCACCGACCTGACCGGCATCCGCATCGAGGCGCTGCCGGACGGCGGGTTCGCGCTGCACCTGCCCGCCGGGGACGCGGCCGAAGCGTAGGACCTGCCGCACCGGGTGGCGCCGTTCCCGGCCGCCACCCGGTGGGGGCTCAGCCGGCGATCGCCTCGTAGAGGCTGAATCCGGCCAGCAGCAGCATCACGGCCGCCGCCACCTTGGTGATCAGCTTCAGCGGGACGTGCTTCATCAGCGTGCGTCCGCCCAGGATGCCCAGGCCCGCGACGGCCCACAGGCCCAGGACGGCGCCGACGCCGACGGAGACCGGGTCGTTGTAGCGCGCCGCGAGGTTCGCGGTCATGATCTGCGTGAGGTCGCCGAACTCCGCGACCAGGATCATCATGAAGCCCGCCCCGGAGACCTTCCAGAAGCTCTGGTCGGCGGGCTTCTTCACCTCTTCCTCGTCGTCGTCCTTCTTGAAGAGCAGCACCGCGGCGCCCGCCAGGAAGAGCACGCCGACCACGCCCTGGACGAGGCGGTGCGGCAGCAGCGTCAGCACGCTGCCCGCCGCGATGGCCAGGGCCACGTGGACGAGGAACGCCGCGGCGACGCCGACGAAGACGTACGAGGCGCGGTAGCGGGTGCCGAGCATGAGACCGGCCAGCGCGGTCTTGTCGGGCAGCTCGGCGAGGAAGATGACGCCGAAGACGACGGCGGCGACGGTAAGGCTGAACACGGGGTGGGATACCTCGTTCGGTCGGGCCGCACCGAGGGGACCGTATCCGGGGTCGCTTCGGCACGGCAGCGTCAGGACACTGCGGCCGAAGGTCTCGCTGGCCCGCGTACGCCGATGCTTCCCCGACGGTCGCGAGCCTCCGGGCGCCGGCCCACCGCGAGGGCGGGCAGTATGTCGACGGTCCGGCGAAGAGCTACTCCCCTTCTGCTCCGGACAAGGGTACGGGGTCGGTCCGTCCGCGCGCGCACGGCGCCGGGACCGCGTCGCCTCCGGAGTCCGCACCGCCACCGGCGTGAACTGTCGTACCGCGCCTGCCGGAACGCGCCGGAGACCTCCGGGCCGCGGCCCCACGGGCGCCCCGGGCGGCGTGACCCACCCCACGTTCCGGGTCCGGGCCGGTTCCCGGCGACGCGGCGAACATCCGCACGGGGAATCCCGGCAGTCGCGGCAGTGTCCTCCCGCCCCGGCCGATGCGGCGGCGAGCGGGCGGCGCCCCGTTGACCGGCGGTGGCCCGCGCTCGCGCCGAGGGGGCGCGTGCGCGGGAGCGTCCCAACCCCCGTGCCACGACACGAACATGGCGCGGCGTCAAGCCCTTGAATTGACGTGAGCATGTCGTCACTCTGTTACCTGGCGCCCATGTACCGGCCACCCCACACGGCCACCATGGGCCCGCCCCGCTTCCCCTTCCCCCCACGCCAAGGGAGTTCCGATGCCAAAGGTCTACGCGCGTCGCCTCACGGTCGCCGCGGGTTCGGCCCTCGCACTCGTCTGCACCGTGGCCCTGAGCGGCCAGACCGCCGAGGCGGCGCCGCCGAGCCCGCCGAGCGCGGCCACCGCCCGGACGTACCTCTCCGAGATCAAGGAGCAGCCCGAGGGTTCGAGCGACGGCTACAGCCGCGACAAGTTCCCGCACTGGATCACCCAGGAGGGCGCCTGCAACACCCGCGAGGTGGTGCTCAAGCGCGACGGCACCGACGTCAAGACGGACTCCAACTGCGCCGCGGTGAGCGGAACCTGGGTCTCCCCGTACGACGGCGCCACGTGGACGCAGGCGTCGGACGTGGACATCGACCACGTCGTACCGCTCTCCGAGGCGTGGAAGTCGGGCGCCTCCCAGTGGACGACCGCGCACCGCCAGGAATTCGCCAACGACCTGACCCACTCCCAGCTCCTCGCCGTCACCGACAACGTGAACCAGTCCAAGGGCGACAAGGACCCGGCGAAGTGGCTGCCGCCGAAGACCTCGTACCACTGCGAGTACGCGCGGATGTGGGTCTGGGTGAAGCACGTGTACGAGCTGACGGCGGACTCGGCCGAGAAGGCCGCGCTGAAGAAGATCCTCGACGGCTGCTGATCCCGTCGGGCAACTGAGGTCCGGCGGTCCGCCCGGCCCCCTCGCCCCCTGCCCGCCTTCCGGAGCCCTCCGGGAGGCGGGCTTTCGCCTACCGGCACCACCGCCCCGATAACGCCGCTGACCACGAGATACGCGTCGCACGTTCGCCGTCCGGGCACAGGGGGCCGAACCCCCCAGGTGAACGTGAAACGAACAACATCTGTCCCCCTGGGACAAAAGCCGCCGCACCCCAGGCGTACGCTGTATGGCTGTAGAGCCGCCCCTGCCGCCCCATGCGACGTCGCGGCGGGGTCCGGACCGGGAGTGGCACGTTGTTGGAAAGCCTGGGGCCTGTCAGCGGCACCCCCTGGGTGTACGCCCTGGTCAGCCTCTCGATCGTCCTCGACGTCTTCGTACCGTTCCTGCCCAGCGGCGTCCTGGTGATCGCCGCGGCCACCACGGCGGCGGGCACCCGTACCGCCGCGGGCGCCGTCGGCGCCACCGTGGACGGTGGCACCCCTCTGCCGGAGCTGTGCGCGCTGGTGCTGTGCGCCGCGACCGCGTCGGTCTTCGGCGACATGGTCGCCTATCGGCTCGCCTGGCGCGGCGGCGACCGCTTCGACCGCGCGATCGGCCGCTCCCGCCGTCTGACCGCCGCCCAGCAACGCCTCGGCACCGCCCTGGCCCGGGGCGGCGGCGCCATCGTCGTCCTGGCGCGCTTCGCGCCCGCCGGACGCTCGGTGGTCAGCCTGGGCGCCGGAGTGGCCCACCGTACGGTCCGCGAGTTCCTGCCGTGGTCCGCGCTGGCGGGCCTGGCCTGGGCCGGGTACAGCGTCAGCCTCGGCTACTTCGGCGGGCAGTGGCTGGGCGCCTCCTGGATGAGCACCGTGCTCTCCGTCTGCGCCCTCGTCCTCGCCGGATCGGCGGCGGTGTTCCTGATGCGCCGCCCGGAACGCCGCCCCTCGGCCTGACCGCCGCCGGTCCCCCCGTTACGCGCGGGTGTCCGCCCCCGGCTCCCCCGTGGCGGCCGTGGCCTGGCCGGGTACGACGGCGATCGGGCAGAGGGCGTGCAGCAGCACCGCGTGCGCCACCGAGCCGAGCCGCCGTCCGAGCGGCAACCGGCGGCGGTGCCGGGCGACGACCACCAGGTCGCTCTCCAGTGAGGCGTCCACCAGCAGCCCCGCCGCGTCGGCGCCGCGCAGCTCCACCTCCACCTCGGTCTCCGGGTGGTGCCTGCGGTAGGGGTCGAGCACCTTCGTCAGCTGACCGGCGAGCGCGTCCTCGTACTCCTGCTGGGTGGCCTCGTAGGCGGCGAGGTACTCGAAGGCGGGCGGCATCAGGAGCGGCCAGGTGTAGCCGGAGATCACCTTCAGGCGGGCGCCGCGGCGGCTCGCCTCGGCGAACGCGAAGCCGATGGCGCCGGGCTGGCCCTCCTCCGCGTCCACGCCGAGGGTGATCTGCGGCCCGCCGAGCCCGAGCCGTTCGCCGTCGGCGCGGCGTCCGCCGCCGCGGTCGGGGCGGGGCACGATGACGACCGTGCAGGCCGCCTGACCGGCGGCGGCGAGGCCGTTCGAGCCGAGCAGCAGGCTGGCGAAGCCGCCGCGCCCGCGCGAGCCGAGGACCAGCATCCGGGCCTCGGCCCCCAGGGCGGGCAGCGTGCTGTCGGGCAGTCCGCCGATGCTGCGGAACACCGGGCCGGGCTCTCCCTCCGCCCCCTCCCATTCGTCGCGCAGCCGCGCCAGGACGGGGTCACCGCCCGCCTCCCCGGCGGCGGCCCGCTCGGCCGTGGCGTACGGCCATACGTGCACCACGTGCAGCGGCGCCGCCTGCAGTCGCGCCGCCTCCCTGCCCCAGCGCAGCGCCCGCTCGCTGTCGACGGATCCGTCCACCGCGACGATGACCGGAAGGTTGCCCTCCATGCGACTCTCCTTGGATCTGTGGGGTTCTCTCACGGGCGGGGGCCATCGAACGTCGGGCGGCACACCGGTGCCCGGCACCGCCCGCGGCGCCCCGGGGCAGCCCCCACCCCGGGAGCCCGTGCGTACGGATGCGTACGGATGCGTACGGAAGAGCCAGCCCTGCGATGGTTGCGATGGTTGCGATGGTTGCGATGGTTGCGATGGTTGCGATGGTTGCGATGGTTGCGATGGTTGCGATGGTTGCGATGGTTGCGATGGTTGAACACCTACCATGCCCTTCGCCCCTTTACCGCTGTTCTCATCCTGCCCCGGTGGCTGCCGCACGGCACGGGACGAAGGTCCCGTACCGGCCGCCCCGTGGCCGGGACCTCGGGCGACGGTCCGCGCGCACCGGTGCGGCCGTCCGGCACCGGGTAGAGTCGGCCGTCACCATCCCGCTGCTCCGCCCCTGTGCCCGCGCACGCCGAGGGCGGCCCGGCGCCCCGGGCGGAGCCCCGCCCCGCGGCGGCCGGCCGGGTTCCGCACCATCCACACGAGGCACATTCAGGTGAACGCACCGCCGGTCGTCGCATGGACCGAGGCCGACGAGGCCCGTACCGCCGTATGGCGCTCCGAGAGCGGCGCGCCGCCCCCGAAGCGTGTCGTGATCGCGGACGACCGGATGAAGGCCGACGCCGCCTACAAGCTCGTCTGCGAGGGCACCGCACTCCTCTGGCGCGGCGATTTCCACAACGCGCGGCAGATGCTGACGGCGCTGGCCCGCCGCATCGACCGCCGCCCGCGCAAGGCGCCGCCCGCCGATCCCGCGCTCGCGTTCCACCAGCACCGCGCGGCCCAGAACCAACGCGCCCGCATCCTGGGCATGCTGCTCGTCCCCCTCGACGCGGAGCTGGCGGTGCCGCTGCCCCGCGCCCCCGATGTGCGCGCGGCGTGCGCCCAGGCGTACGGGCCGCCCCCGGAGCCCGCCGGGCCCGCGGCCCCCGACGCCGCCTCGGTCGTCTCCCTGCGCGAGCTGCTCGGCCTCATCGGGGCGTACGAGTGGCGCCGCAAGGGCGTCGAGATCCCGGCGCTGGGCGGCGACCGCATCCACCCGCACTACGGCGTCTTCTCCCCGGCCCGGGGCGAGTACGTCGACCTGGTGGCGGAGGCACCGCTGCCCTCCCTGGAGCTGGCCTTCGACATCGGCACCGGTACGGGCGTCCTCGCCACGGTGCTCGCGCGCCGGGGCGTGCACCGGGTCGTCGCCACCGACCAGGACCCGCGCGCGCTCGCCTGCGCCCGGGAGAACACCGCGCGCCTGGGTGCCGCGGACCGGGTCGAGATCATCGAGGCCGACCTGTTTCCCGAGGGGCGCGCCCCTCTGGTGATCTGCAACCCGCCCTGGGTCCCCGCGAAGCCGGCCGCCCCGGTGGAGCACGCCGTCTACGACCCCGGAAGCCGCATGCTCCTCGGTTTCCTGAACGGCCTGGCGGCCCATCTGACACCGGACGGTGAAGGCTGGCTGATCCTCTCCGACCTGGCGGAACACCTCGGCCTGCGCCCGCACGCGGAGCTGCTGTCGGCCTTCGAAACGGCCGGTCTGACCGTCGTCGGCCGCCACGACATCGCCCCCCGGCACCCTCGGGCGCGTGATGCCTCCGACCCGCTGCATGCGGCGCGGGCGGCGGAGGTGACGTCGTTGTGGCGATTGAAGGCTGCGGAGGGGTAGGAGCCCGGCCGGCTCGGTCCGGTGGTGTCCGGGCGGCGCCGGTGGGTGGGGCCCGCGGTGGGGGGCTTGCCCACGGGCCACTCGCCGAAGTGCCCCTCCCCTCGGGCACCATGGACCCACCATGGATCCGCAGCATCTCCTGACGCGCGCCCGTCGGCTCGCCGCCTCCGCGACGCCCGGGCACCGCCGCCTGCTCGGCATCGCGGGCCCGCCCGGTGCCGGGAAGTCGACGCTCGCCGCCCATCTGGTGGCCCGGCTGGCCGGGCAGGCGGCGCTGGTCCCCATGGACGGGTTCCACCTCGCCGCCGCCGAACTGCGCCGCCTGGGCCGCAGCCACCGCAAGGGCGCCCCGGACACCTTCGACCCGGACGGCTACACCGCCCTGTTGGAGCGGCTGCGCCACCCCGTCCCGGGATCGGTCATCTACGCCCCAGAGTTCGACCGTCGCATCGAGGACCCTGTGGCCGGTGCCCTCCCCGTACCGGCCGAGGTCCCGCTCGTCATCACCGAGGGCAACTACCTGCTCCTGGACGCCCCTCCGTGGCGGCGCGCCCGCGCCCTGCTGGACGAGGTCTGGTACGTCGACCTGCCCGGCACGGAACGGGTGCGACGGCTGATCGCGCGTCACGAGCGGTTCGGCACCGCACGCGACGCGGCGGAGCGCTTCGTCCACACCTCGGACGAGGCCAACGCCCGCCTGGTGGCGACGGGCCGGGAACGCGCCGATCTCGTCGTGACGTTCAGCTCCGACGCGGCGCCGCGGCCACCTGGCGACGCCTGAGCGGAGCAGCACGGCCACCGGGTGGAGCGGCCGGGGAAAATTTCCGGCACGCGGCGCACGATCCGGACGTTGTCCGAAGGGACCCGGCGAACCACCCGTCACCGCACCCCACCTCGTACGACACAGCTCACCACTCACCGCTCACGAAGGACGGCACGGAGCATGATCCAGGGCATCAGCGCATGGAGCGACGTCGAGAACGGCACGGTGCCGATCGACGACGGCGAGCTGTTCTACGAAGCCGCCGGTACCGGCCCCGCCGTGGTGCTGCTGCACGGCGCGCTGCTGGACCAGCGGATGTGGGACGAGCAGTTCACCTGGCTCGTCAACTCCGGCCTCCGCGCGATCCGGTACGACCTGCGGGGCCACGGCCTCTCCTCCACGGCCACCGGCGACTTCGCCCACCACGACGACCTGCGGGCACTGCTCGACGCGCTCGCGGTGGACCGCGCCGTCCTGGTGGGTCTCTCCCACGGCTCCCGCGTGGCCCTCGACGCGGCGCTGGCGCACCCCGAGCGCGTCACGGCGCTGGCACTCGCCTCACCGGGCATCAGCGGACGCCCTTTCACCGACCCGTTCCTCCTCCACCACTTGCGGGAGCAGTCCGCCGCGATCGGCGAGCCGGACGGCGTCGAGCGGTACGTCGAACACTTCCTGCGTGGATGGGTGGACGGCCCGCACCGGGCGCCCGAAACCGTCCATGCCGGGCTGCGTGAGCGGCTGCGCGCCGCCGCCGAGGCCAATGTCGAGGTGCACGCCGAAGGTACGGGGATGCCCCTGGAGATCGGCGCCGCCGAGCGGCTCGCCGAGCTGCGCGTCCCCACCCTCGTCCTCGACGGCGACCTCGACAGCGGCGACATCTCCGCCAACGCCCACGCCCTCACCCTCGCGGTGCCCGGCGCGCGGCGGGTACGCATACCCGGCGCCGGACACATGGTCAACCTGGAGAACGTCGGGCAGTTCGACCACGCCCTCCATGGCTTCCTCTCGTCCTTGAGCTACTGAGCGTGCGACGCCCGGAGGGGCTCAGGTGGCCTGGCCGGCCCCCGCGCCCGTCTCCCGGTCCGGCCCCCAGCGTGCGAGTGCGGCGGCGAGGTCGAGCGGCCGCAGCCGGTCCGGTTCGTCCGGGCCCGGCCAGTCCTCGCGCGGCACCCGCCACATGACCTCGAACTCGTTGCCGTCCGGGTCCTTGGCGTACAGCGACTTCGATACGAGGTGATCGCTCTCCCCGACCAGCGCACCGCGCGCGGCCAGCAGTTCCCGGGCCGCGACCAGTTCCCTGAGCGTGCCGACCTCCCAGGCCAGGTGGTACAGCCCCACCCGCCCGGTCCCGGGCCCCGGCGCGTCCTCCGCCACGGCGAACAGTCCCAGGTCGTGATCGTTCAGGGAACCGGCCGCCCGGAGGAACGCCGCCCGGCCGGGCGACTCATCGACCGGCGCGAGCCCCAGGGTCTCCCCGTAGAACGCCACGGACACCGTGACGTCCCGCACGTACAGCACCGCATGGTTCAGCCTGCGCACCGACACCGGACTCACTCTTCCTCTCCACACCTGCCGCGCGGCCCCGCGCGCCCGGGCCGCCGCGGCATCGACGACGACGTCAGTTACGTACCAGCAGCACGATCCCGGCGAGTACCACGCCCAGGATCAGGGCCAGCGCGCCGTACCGCAGCCGGTGGGAGCGCAGGACCGGCACCCAGCGGTCGAGGGCGTAGCGCCCCGGCCCGGTCAGGGCGAGCGCGGCCGCCCCGAGGGTCAGCAGGAGTTCGTACTCGACGCCCTTGGGCGCGAAGAAGCCGCCGCCCCATTTGACGGCCAGCGCGTTGATCATCGTGCCCACGACCGCGGCGGCAGCCAGCGGCGTGAACAGCCCGACGACCAGCCCGAGCCCGCCCAGCACCTCGCTGAGCCCGGCCACGACGGCCATGGTGTGCCCGGCCGGGTAGCCGCTCATCGTGAAGAACTGGCCGGTGCCGTCCAGCCCGGGCCCGCCGAACCAGCCGAACAGCTTCTGCGCCCCGTGCGCGGCCATCGTCGCGCCGATGACCAGCCGCAACACGAGCAGGCCCGCGGCGTATCCGTGCGGGGACGAGTCGGGGTGTTCCGGCGCACCGGCGCGCGCCGTCGGGACGGTACCGAGGGGGGTGGTCATGGAGGCCGCTCTTTCGGACGGAGGTACGGATCATTTACTTGAAACTTCAAGTCACTCTCGACGATACACAGCCACCCCACCCGCGACAACCGACACCACCAGCCCCCGCCCGACACCCCGGCCTCCGCCCGGCCCCCACGTACGCGAAAGACCCCCTGCACGCTTCTGCAGAGGGCCTTCGAAAGGACATGGCGCTACGGGAACATCAATCGGGCCGCCCCGGACGTACCGCAGCGGCCCATTCCTTCCGGGACAGCAACCTCCCACCGCTCCTCCCGCGACACCGCCGACCTCCCCTGCGGCATTCCACTCCCCTCACCTTCGGGCCCACCCCGCCCCCGATGCCGTCACTTCTGAACGCCAAAGACCCCCCGCCATGATCGGCAGGGGGTCTTTGGGCTGGTGGGCACAGACGGATTCGAACCGCCGACATCTGCTTTGTAAGTTCGATCGCACCCCAGCCCTGCTGGGAGCCGCCCAGTCATGTTGGCCATGCCAGACCGCTCAGGAGCGCTGGCGTCCGTCGCCGTTGATGTCACTTGTGGATGTCAGAGCGGCACAACCGCGTGCGCTTGTTGGCACGATGATCCCGTGATTGACCTGGAGCGCATCAGAGCAGAGACCGTGGCGTACTACCGAGCACTCGATGAGGATGCCACCCTGCGGCACAACTTCCGCCACGCTGATGACGAAGGCGGCCTCTGGTACATCGAGGCCGTACTCGGCCGCGGCGAGTTGATCGCCATCAAGCAAGCCGAGCTGACTTCGGCCGGCCAACTTCACCGGTACAGCTGGGAGCACTTGGAGGACGAGCACGGCTTCCTGACAGACCAACCGATGGATCCTGACGAAGATCCGCTGGAGGCCATCCCAGCCGAAGAGTTCCAGCGGGTGTGGAATCGGTGAGCGCACTGGACAACCACGTGACCTCACAACTGCCCAGCAGTGCCTTCAACCGAGGCTGACCGATGACGGGGAAGCAACGAAGGTTCCGCAAACTGGTCCTATGACGTGCGCTCATCGGTCGGCGAGGCCCCCGTATCCGGACTGGACGAACTGGCGGAGCGCATTCTATTGGCAATCAAGTCATCCAGTGAAGTGAAATGAACACCGCCAGTCTCCGCTTCGAACTCCCTTCTGAAACTTGAGATGCTGGATGAGTCCAATTCTTCCGAAAGCGTAATTTCGATAAGGACGTCATTGGCCTGGCGTGCGCGAGTGAACCCTTGTTTGATCAGGTAAAACGATGCGCACAACCCAACTGTCCACCAAAGGCTCCCTCGAAGCACAAGGACACAGATTAGGATAGACAGGGAGAGGCCTACATTGATTCGCAAGTCCGCTTCTGCTGCTGTTCGGTCATGGTCCCCGTATAGATCTGCACTCCTGGCGTGTAGGCGAATCTCCAGATTCCCCAGCTCGGCAAGTACGGCGTTCTGGGTCTGCAACACCTTTTCTTGAATTTCCTGGGAGTCGTCGCTGCCAGATATCTTCTGCAGGTGAAAAATGAGTCTTTCTAGAGTTGCTGCGCTTACTTGGATCGAGTCTCGGTCGCGTCGAATCAACGGCCAGTCAACGTTGGAGAACCAGCCGCCCCCAAATAGCAGAACCTCCCTCTTGGCGTCAAAATATTTGAGCGCACTTCGTGCGTTGATGTGCAGCATGCTGCCGATCAGGTAAGCGATGAACGTCACGGCCGCAAGGGAAGCGCCTTTCCCGACCATATTGGATAGCTTCCATAGATCTGCGATTACGTCATGGGAATACTTTACGGATGGGCGAGCATTAGGAATGCCCAGCCAGAGAGAAATCAGCAGCACGTATCCAGAGGCAAGAGGCGCTCGAACATCTCGCAGTCCGGGTAGCAGGTTGGCCAGCATGGCCACATGATGCCTTATGGGTACCGCTGCTGTGCCTGTCATCGCTAAACACCCTCAGCTTGGGAAGCTTGGGTTTTCTGGCAGCAGTTGCTGTGCTGACCTGTGGCGCGGCGGGTGTTGGAGCCGGGTGGGACCTAAGTCCAGTACCCGCCGTTCCCCATGGTTCCCTGCAGGTTCTGGCACGCGAATAGCACGAAGGTTTCGCCTCTGAGAACCCTGGGCGGAGCTCGGTCTTGGAGGTCTGATCCTCAGCCGACGACAGTCAGCCACGATGGCGAGGAGGCCGACCGACCAGGCGCGCGTGTGCCTCGCTGCACCCCCACTGACCTCAGCCACGCTGCTCGATCGACGTCCGTCAGAGCAAGCTGCGACGAAGGAACCGCGGCGAGGAGAAATTGCGCAGTGACTTGTTCGCCACAAAACAGTGTGTGGGGCCTGTCGCGTGAGTGTAACTACAGTCGCCGCAAACACGATCCCTATACGCCCTCGAAATCAACCGGGTAGGATTTCAACGTTTGCGCGCATCAATAACGAACAGGGACCAAGCCATCTTTTTTCGCTCTTCCCTTTCCTTGATCCATTGAATAGCATTGAAGGCGCCTCCCAGCGCGCTACCCACACCTGGGTGCATCAGATTTCCGGCAGTTCCGATTGCTGCGGCGCCGATGGCGGGGATTTTACCCGTACCTTTGAGGTACTTCTCAAGAGTGTCGCGTGCGTGTTTAAGGGCGAGGTTTTCTACCTCGTTGGCTAGGGTGGCGAGATCGCCTGCAGGCCGTTCCATGGCGCCTAGATATTGCCTGAACTCTGCCACACGGGCATGAGAGCGCAAGGATTCCACGCTGTCGTGGTACGCCCCTGCGGGCCCTAGAAAATCGATCGTCTTGACTGAGGCGATCTGTTCGGCCGCCTCCATCCTCCACTGCTCATAGGTTCCGCGACTTAGGGCAGCCGGGATATTAGTGATCGAATGAGCCGCCGTAAATGAATTCATAATTACTTCTAGATTCATATCCAAGGCTGCCGCAATTCCAATATCCGCAATGAGGTTTCCCTCATCTGCATTTCCTTGAGCTAGGTCCAGAATTCCTCGGCTATGATTGTCGGGCCCCAAGTCAAATTTCACTGATGCTTTGAGGGTGTCGACCGTTGTTACGTAGACATTAGGTTCGACGGAACTCCTCGACTGTCCGAATGGCCCGTGGAATCCCCCTGAGTGCTCTGGGCTCCGGATCCATTCTCTGTAGAGTTCGCTGTACTGTTCATGTGCTACGCGCGCCCGCATGAGTAGCTCTGGATCGTCTGATACGAATTTCACGTATTCGAGACCATGTAGGGCCAGCGGACATGTTTCGCGCGACAGAAACCAAATCTCGTCATAGCAAAGAAGTAAGCCCATGGTGTTCTCTAGGATCGGGTTTGGAATGTCCCACTGTTCCTCACTGTAAGGCCTAATTGGATTTTTATAATCGTAGCAAAGGGGTGTCGAAAGGCCCACGAATGCCCTCTTCATTTCTTCCTCCTGTATTCAGGCTTCAATTCCGAGAAGTGCTCGTTGTGCTCAGTGTGCCAGTGCTGTCCGCCCGGCGGGGGCGACTTACTGAGGTTGAACTCGTGATGTCGTGCTGTGTCAGACGGCTCTGATCAGCAGGCCGGTCTCGGTGAGGCAGCCGTCTATGAGGTGGCTGCGGTACTGGATGTGCCGCAGGCCGCGTCGGACGGTCTGGACGAGGTGTTCAGGGGTGCGGAAGGCGACGTTGGAGAGCCAGCCGCGTCGCAGGAGCGACCAGACCCCTTCGACGGGGTTGAGGTCGGGTGCGTAGGGCGGCAGGTAGTAGATGGTCAGCCAGTCCCGGGCCTCGGCGAACTCCCGCAGGCCGGCGGCTTTGTGGACGTTGAGGTTGTCCCAGACGAGGACTGCGCGAACTGCTCCTCGCTCAACCTGGGCAGCGACGCCGGGCCCTGCGAGCGCAGGGCTCGCGGACCGCCTTCCTCCCACGTCCGCCGCCACCGCTGGACCGACCGGACACTGACACGTAGATCCTTGGCGATCACCGAACTCGCCTCGTCCCGGGCGAAGCGCTCTGCGGCCTGCCCCCGTAACTCCTCGCGGAACTGGCGTCGTTCGGCGGTCAGCCCGCCACCCTGTGGATACCGCATACCTCGGTCGTACCCCAGGCAACCGACACCCGACAGCCCCTACGACACCACGAGTTCAACCTCAGTAACAACAATGTGAAGCCCCTTCCCCGATAGGGGGTGCGGTGCCGTCGTGTACGCAAGCTCGGGGGAACGACTGTTGGGGCCATGATCTTCGAGGCTCGCGCCAAAGTGGCTCCGTAAAGCCGCGGAGCCGACCGTCCCAGCCACGGCGCACCCCTTCTCTGACATCAGGCGGCTGATCGTCAAACCGCGCGGCACGGGCGCCGGCCGGGCTGGAGCGGGGCGGAGACAGGAGCGCAGGCCCGGGCGGGGGCCGGGCCGCGCGCGGGGAGCGGAGCGAGCCGCCTTGAACTCGTAGAGAAGGTTGTTACTCAGTAAGGCGTGGGAGTCTTCGGGCGGGGCGTGAACGTCTCGGCGCAAGCGGGGAGTTCCACGGCCGTGCGGTGGGCCAGATCGAGGAAGAGGACCGGCCGGGCGGTCCACTCGATGCGGGTGTCGCGGTGGCTGACGGTGAAGGAGTAGGACGTGTTGTACGCCAGGGCCTCGATGGCGCTCACGTACCCGCCGGCCATCCACCTCCGGGCGTGCGCCGCGGCTTCGGCTTCGAGCCCCGAGGTGATCGTGCGGAGGGCAACCCGAATCCATCGGACGGCCTGGACGGCGCTGTCGCCCTCGCAGGAAGCAAGCAGAACAGGTGTCTCGCCGGTCGCCGGGCTCTGAGTCCAGCACTCGCACCAGTAGCCAGGGCGGGGCACGGACGCAGTCACGGGACTCATTTCGTCCTCCATGCGGGACTCACTGACAGCGTGTAGTGGACGGCTTCATCGCGGATCGCGAAGAGGTAGGACTCGCCTCCGGCAAGGGCGCGTAGTGCGTCCTCATGGGCGGCGCGGTCACTGAGCCAGTAGCGGACCGGTCTCGCCGCCAGGGTGTCGAGCTGATCGGCGATGTCGCGGGCTCGGCCACGCAGCCAGCGCAGGGCAAGACGTGGAGTGGTCGCAGAGCCTAAGCCGAGACAGATGAAACGGCGCTCATGGAGCACATGGGCAACGGCCTCGCACCGGTAGCGCGGGGCGTCGGCAGCGCCAACGCCTCGATCGCGGCCAATCCCGCACAGCGCCCGCAGCCCACGACCAACTTTCCCCGGTGAACTTTCGCGTTCTCGCCCAGCAGCTAGGCGACTGCTCATATACTCGTGCATACAAGTTCCTTTACGCTGGTGGGCCGCTATGGGCAGTGGGTTAGAGCTAGACGAGTTTGACGCCGTCGTGTGCTCGTACGGCGGGTGGCGATGTGGCGTCGAGGGCGTCCAGGAAGCGGATCGCGTACGCCTCGTCGGCGAGTTCGGTGACTTCCTCGCGGCTCGCCCAACGAAGGGCGCGGGTTTCCTCGCCGGTCGTGGGGGTGCCGTCGATGGCTTCGCAGCGGAAGACCATCGAGACGATCAAGCCGGTCATGTTCTTGTAGATGCCGGTCAGGGTTGCCGGGAGGGCGATCTTGATGCCGGTCTCTTCGAGGACCTCGCGCTGAAGCGCTTCGGGGATCGTCTCGCCCGGTTCGAGCACGCCACCAGGCGGTTCCCACTGGCCGTTGTCGCGGCGCTGGATGAGTAGGGCCCGGCCCCGGTCGTCGACGATGACTCCGGCGACGCTCACGGAGTGCGGACGCTCGGCGCTCACGGAACTTTCATCCCCTTCGGCTGGCTAGGCTTCCCACCGTAGCAACACGTGTCAGCCGCTCGTCTAGATACCTAAAGGAGTCAACATGCCCGCTCAGGGTACTGCCCTGCTCGGCGCGCTGGACCCCACCAGTGACCGCGCGGTGTTCCGGCAGATCGCCGACCAGCTCCGCGAGGCGATCGACAAGGGCCGGTTCAAGGAGGGCGACAAGCTGCCCTCCGAGACGGAGCTGGTCGAGCATTACGGCGTTTCGCGGATGACCGTCCGCAATTCCCTGGCCGTCCTCCAGGGCGAGGGCCTGGTGGTCTCCGAGCACGGCAAGGGTGTCTTCGTCCGGCCGCGTCCGCCGGTGCGGCGGCTGGCCTCGGACCGTTTCGCCCGGCGCCATCGCGAACAGGGCAAGTCCGCGTTCACCGTGGAGGCCGAAGCCGCGGGCAGCCGGCCGGAGGTGGACAGCCTGGAGGTGAAGGAGGAGCGCCCCTCGCAGGACATCGCCACGCGCCTGGGCGGAGCGCGCCGCGTGCTGGCTCGTCGCCGCCGCTATCTGCTCGACGGCCGGCCGGTCGAGTTCGCCACCTCGTACATCCCGCTGGACCTGGCGACCGGCACCCCGATCGCCCAGCCGAATCCGGGCCCCGGCGGCATCTACGCCCGGCTGGAAGAGTTGGGGCACCGGCTCGACCACTTCGACGAGGAGATCCGTGCCCGGATGCCCACGCCCCAGGAGGTCAAGACGCTTCGGCTGGCGTCCGGCGTCCCGGTCATTCACCTGACCCGCACCGCGCATGACACCGAAGGGCGCGTGGTCGAGGTCTGCGACACGGTGATGGCCGCCGACGCGTACGTCCTCAACTACCAGCTACCTGCCACTTGATGACGGGGTGGAGGGAACGCTGATGCGCTTCCGCCCCTCCTCCCTCAGCTCGTACACACGAGACACTGAACTCGTATAGACGAGTAGCCGTCTCTGTGTCATAGTGATCTCCGCGCTTCGGAATTCCGGGCGCGAAGGTTGCAGCTTGTCTAGACGACTAGCTATCGATGGAGAGGGAGAGAACGTTGCGTTCCATCCGCGTGGAGACCTCGGCGGCCACGATCCTGCTGACCGAGGCTCCGGAGAAGAAGCTGAAGGACCGGCGGACCGGCGAAGTCGCCACCGACGCCAACACCGGTGAGGTGCTGTGGACGGTCGGGGTCGTCTACATCGAGGGTGGCGAGTCGGCGCTCCTCAAGGTCACCGTGCCGGAGAACGGGCTGACCGAGGGGCTGGCGGTCGGGTCGCCGGTCTCGCTGGCCGGGCTGGTGGCTCGACCGTGGGAGTCCACGTTCAACGGCCAGGAGCGGCACGGCATCGCCTTCCGGGCCACGGCCGTGATGCCCGCCGAGTTCACCGTTCCGGCTGCGGCGGCGGCCTGATCGCCGTGTCCGATCTGCTGACGTTGTTGGGGGTGGGCGCCCCGGTCGCCGCGCTTGGTGGCGGTGGCGCCTACCTCCGGGTGAAGCATCCGGCTGCCTTCTGGTGCACGGCCGGTCTGCCACTGTCGACGGCTCGGCTGCTCGGTTCGTACGGCTCGACGATGGAGTCGTGCGGGCTGACGGTCCCGCCGTCCCGGCTCCGTGCTCTGCTTGTCCATGCGGCGACCCGGCGCGAAGTGCGGCCCGTACCGCCACGTCGGGGCCTGATCCGGCCGACCTCGACGGGCATGCGAATCCGGCTTCGGCTGGCTGCGGGCCAGGAACCGGCGGATGTGGCGGCCTCGGCCGAACGCCTGCGGCATGCCTGGGGCGTCCATGCCGTGTACGTGTCCGAGATCAAGCCGGGCGTGGTCGAGCTGCGGCTTGTCGGCTTCGATGTGCTGCGGAAGGTTCGGATGCCGCGCAAGGTCGAAGGTGGGTTTCTGAAGGTTCCGGTGGCGCTGCGGGAGGACGCGACTGCGTACGTCCGCGACTACCGGGCGGTTCCGCATCAACTCACGCTGGGCGCGACGCTTTCGGGGAAGTCGATGTTCCTGCGCCATCTGGTCGCCGGGCTCGCTCCGCAGCCGGTTGCCCTGGTTGGGATCGACTGCAAGCGGGGTGTGGAGCTGGCACCGTTCGCCCCGCGGTTGTCGGCGCTGGCTACGGACTCCGGGCAGGCGGCTGAGCTGCTGCCGGTGCTGGTGCGGTTGATGGAGGAGCGGTACGACCTGATCAAGGCGCGGCAGGGGATCGCGCCGGACACCCTGGACGCCGACATCACGTCCGATGTCTGGGGGCTTCCGGAGTCCGAACGGCCGGTTCCGGTGGTCGTGTTCGTGGACGAGGTGGCCGAACTCTTCCTCGTCGCCACCCGCAAGGACGAGGAACGGCGAGACGAGATGGTCACCCAGCTCATCCGCCTCGCCCAACTCGGCCGCGCCGCCGGCATCTACCTCGAAGTGTGCGGCCAGCGCTTCGGCGCCGAACTGGGCAAGGGCGCCACGATGCTCCGTGCCCAGCTCACGGGACGCGTCTGTCATCGAGTCAACGACGAAGCCTCGGCCAAGATGGCTCTTGGCGACATCGCCCCTGAGGCCGTACTCGCCGCGTGCGGTATCGCGCCCGAACGGCCTGGTCTTGCCGTCGCCGGGGACACCTCCGGCGGCTGGTCCCGCATCCGTACGCCGTACCTGTCCCTCACCGACGCTGCCGCCGTCTGTGCCGCCTCGGCTCATCTGGTCCCGGACGTTCCGGCGCTTGATCGCTTCCGGCCTGTCGTGCCGACCGGGGCGCCCGGCCCGTCGATTCCGCTGGTCAAAACGCTTCCCGTGACCGGCTGACCTCACCTCCTCAACGGTCGGCGCGACCGCTTCGCGCCGCGTCCCTACCCGTCCCATGCCTGAAACCGAAAGGAGGTCCGTTCATGGAGGACGAGCAGATACGCGCATCCCTCCGCCGTATCGAGACGGCCGTACGGGCCGGTGACTACGCGGCCGCGCTGGCGGACGCCCGTCGCCTCTACCTGGGCGCCACCAGCGAAGCCGAACGTGCCGAGCTGCTGGCCGTACTCGGGCCTCGGGCCGTCCCGCCCACCGCATCCGCGAATGGATAGGCCGATGAGTGCGTACCTCGCCCGCGTGGACGCGGTACTCGTCCAAGCCGTCATCGCCGCCGCACTGTCCTTCGCTCACCTGCACGACATCGCGGTGGCGGCCGGGCAGGACGGTTGGAAGGCGTGGGCCTATCCCGTCTCGGTGGACCTGTTGCTCATGGTGGCCTGGCGGCGGCTGCGATCCGGTGTGGATAGGCGGGCCGGGTGGTGCTGGTTCGTCATTGCGTTGACCGCCTCACTCGGCGCCAACGTCGCCACGGCCGGCCTCCTGGATCTGCATGACGTCCCACCCTGGCTGCGCATTCTCGTCGCGGGGTGGCCTGCGGTCGCCTTCCTCGGCGGATCGCTGCTGGCGCACTCCGGTCCGCAACGGGGTGAGGCCGAGACTACGCCCGCGCCGGAACCGGAAGGAACCATGCCCACTCCGACTCCTGAGGTCGAGCCCCAGCAGCCGGAGCCCGAGTCCCCCGACTCCACGCCCTCCGCGCCACCCGTCCCCGCCGCCCTGGTCGCCCACGCCCGCCGGATCGCCGCCGACCACCACACCCGTACCGGCGCCCCCATCGACACCACAACCCTGCGCACCCGCCTCGGCGTCCCCACGCAGCTCGCCGAAGCCATCGCCGCCCACCTCTGAAGGAGATCGCCCAGTGCGTCCGTCCACCCTCCGCGCCTTACAGCGCGCCGCCGAACTCACCCGCAACAACCGCTTCGCCGAAGCCATGGCCACCGCCGACCCCGTCATCCGCTCCGCCGACCCGGACGAAAGCCAGGAGATCGCCCGCTGGCTGACCGACCACGCCGACGACTTCACCCGCGCACCGGAGGACTGCTGATGCCCGCCCACCGCCGCTTCCGCAACGTCGTCCGCATCGGCCCCGTCCAGATCGGCACCGCCTACGACCTGCGGGGCCGGGAGAAGCACACCGCCGCATGCACCGCCCCGCGCTGCGGTTTCTCCGCCGACTACGACAGCCGCGCCGCCGCCGAACCGGCCGCCCGTACCCACCGCTGCCCCGTCCGCTGAAAGGCCCGCCCGTGACCGTCACGTTTCCTCTGGTTCTCGTCCTCGGCGTCGTCGCCTGGGCCGCGATCAAGTTCCTCGGCATCCGCATGTGGGCCGCCCTCGTGATCGCCCTCTTCGGCTTCTGGCTCGCCCACACCTTCCTCGCCCCCGCCGTGGAGTCCGGCACCCGCACCGGCGTCCATCTCGCCAACGGCAAACACATCTAGACGACTAGCTGACAGGAGATTCGCTGTGTTCCTGAACCCGAAGCCCCCGGAAGCTCCGCCCGTCCCGACCACCGCCGTGACGCTCCCGCCCCAGGCGGTCCCTCAGCCCGCGTGCGCATGCCACCACGCCCCCGCCCCGGCGCATGCGGTGACTCAGGCCCCGGCTCCCCACCGTCCGCTTGCCCCGCTCATCGCAACCGGCGCCGGAGCCGCGCTCGCCGTCGTCGCCGTGGGCGTCGTGCTCACCGCTCTTCTCACCGCCGTCGCGGTCGGGGCCATCTCCGTCGCCATCTGCGCCGTCGTCCTGCGCTCGCTCCTCACCAACTCCCACCACCGCCGCTGAACGGAGGCATTCGCCCCATGCCCGCCCGCACCACTCCGCCGCTCACGCACCTGGCCGCCCTGGCCTCGCTCGGCACCATGCCCGCCCTGCTCCGGCAACTCCGGGGACTGGGCGGATGCGGCCACCCCATCCGCCTCGACGGCCACCGCACCGAGATCCACCCCGCCACCGGGCAGATCCTCTCCGAACTCCACGCCACCGACCTGCCCGCCGGTCACCTCCTGGTCCGCTGCAACAACCGCCGCACCACCCGCTGCCCGGCCTGCGCCGAGACCTACCGCCGCGACACCTACCAACTGATCACCACCGGCCTGCGCGGCGGCAAGGGCACCCCTGAACACGTCGCCACCCACCCCCGCGTGTTCGCCACCTTCACCGCCCCGTCCTTCGGCCCCGTCCACAACCGCCCCACCGGACCCGGCAAAACCGTCCGCCCCTGCCGCTGCGGCACACGCCACCCCGACGACGCTGCCGAACTGGGCACCCCGATCAACCCGGACACGTACGACTACGAAGCGGCCGTGCTCTGGAACGCCCACGCCGGCGCCCTGTGGCGGCGCTTCTCGATCTACCTCCGCCGGGAGATAGCCAAGCGGGCCGGTCTGACCCAACGGGCCTTCCGCCACCACGCCCGCATCTCGTTCGCCAAGGTCGCCGAGTACCAAAAGCGCGGCGCCGTCCACTTCCACGCCGTCATCCGCCTCGACGGCCCGACCGGCAGCGACGCCCCGCCCCCGGCCTGGGCCACGGTCGACCTCCTGACCGACGCCATCCAGGCCGCCACCGCCAAGACCACCGTCCACGGCCCGACCCTCGACGGCAGACCCCACACCTTCACCCTCGGCAAGCAACTCGACATCCGCCCGATCCGCTCCGCCGACCTCGACGGCGGCACCGCTCTCACCGAACGCGCCGTCGCCGCCTACATCGCCAAGTACGCCACCAAGGGCGCCGAGACGGCGACGGGAACCCTCGACCGCCCCCTCAAGTTCCTCGCCGAACTCGCCCAACTCGACGTCAGCGACCACGCCCGCCGCCTGATCCGCACGGCCTGGACCCTCGGCGCCCGCCGCGACCTCGAACACCTCCGCCTCCGCGCCTGGGCCCACATGCTCGGCTTCCGCGGCCACTTCTCCACCAAGACCCGCCACTACTCCACGACTCTCGGCGCCCTCCGCACCGCCCGAGCCGAATGGCGCCGCCTCCAGACCGAATCGCCCGCCCCGGCGCCTGCCACCACCCTCGTCCTCTCGCACTGGACGTTCGCAGGGACCGGCCTCACGCCCGGCGAGGAATGGCTCTCCGCCTCCCTCTCCCCCGACCGCCAACCCACCCACGAACCGCCCGCCCACCACGAAGCCGAAGGAGACGCACAGGCATGACCACCGCCACCGGACAACTGCTCACCGTGCCGGAGGTCATGACCCGGCTGAAGTACGGACGCTCCAAGGTCTACGACCTCATCCGCTCCAAGCGCCTCATCTCGATCACCGAGGGCCGATCCCGCCGCATCCCCGAAAACGCCCTGGCGGACTACATCCGCGACCGCATCGAGGAGGCCGCCTGATGTCCACGCCCCGCAAGCGCAACCCCAATGGCGCTGGCACCATCACCCAACGCAAGGACGGCCGCTACCAGGCCGCCGTCTACGTCCTCCAGCCCGACGGCACCCGCGCCCGCAAGTACGCCTACGGCAAGACCTGGACCGAATGCGACACCAAGCGCCGCGCACTCCTCGACAAGGCCGACCAGGGCATCCCCGTGCCCACCCGCTCCGCCAAGCTCGCCGAATGGCTGCCGTACTGGCTGGAGGAGATCGTCAAACCCCAGCGGAAGCGCACCACCGCGGCGAAGTACGAGACCCACATCCGCCTCTACCTCGTGCCGGAGCTGGGCAAGAAGAGCCTGGAAAAGCTGAGCGCCCGTGACGTACGGACGGCGCTTTCGAAGATCAGCAAGGCCAACACATCCGCGACGGCGAAGGAGTCACACCGGGTTCTTCGTTCCGCGCTGTCGGCCGCCTGTCGGGAAGAGCTGATCACCCGCAACGTGGCGAAGCTGGTGGAGGCCCCGAAGGTGGATACGTACGAGGGGCAGCTCTGGACGCTGGAGCAGACGCTCGCCTTCATCCTCGTCTCCCGGCGCGACCCGCTGTACGCGGCCTTCATGCTCGCGGTGGGGCTCGGACTGCGGCGGGGTGAGATCGTCGGGCTCCGATGGCAGGACGTGGACCTCGACGGCCGGACGGTACAGATCCGCAAGCAGCGTCAGCGGGTCCGTGGTGAGTACTACGAGGACGACACGAAGAACCGTCGCAAGCGGACCCTCCCACTGCCCCTGCTCTGCGTGGCGCCTCTTCGCTGGCAGCGCCTGCGCCAGGAAGCAATGCGGATCAAGGCGGGTGCCGGCTGGCACGAAAGCGATCTCATCTTCACCACGCGCACCGGGCAGCCGGTCGAGGGAAGCAACGCCCTGCGGTCGTTCCACCGGCTGACGGCCAAAGCGGACCTCCCCCGCATCCGGGTCCACGATGCCCGGCACGGTGCGGCGACCCTGCTCGCGGCCGGCAACGTCCATCCCCGCGTCGCGATGGAGATTCTTGGGCACAGCAAGATCAGCGTGACCATGGACATCTACACGCACGTCCCCGACGCGCTGAAGCGGGAAGCCGTGGCCCACATGGACCGGATGCTGAAGCCGCGCCGTCGCTGACGGCACCCGTTGATGTCAAACGTGGATGTCAAAGGCCCCTCGCCATGATCGGCGAGGGGCCTTTTCGCTGGTGGGCACAGACGGATTCGAACCGCCGACATCTGCTTTGTAAGAGCAGCGCTCTACCGCTGAGCTATGCGCCCTGGTCGAGGCGACAGACTACCTTGCCGTACGGGCCGAACTGCAAGCCAGCGGGCGTATCGCGAACTTACCGGCCGGTGTGTTCGTTTCTCCCGAGTGGGAGAATGGCAGCCGGTTCCGGGGCGATCCGATCGGGAGAGGGATGTGACGGCGACACACACGCAGCCGTACGAGCAGCGAGCACGCCGTCGGGCCCGCGGGGGGCCGTTGCGTGAGGCGGTGGCGCTGGTGCTGCTGCCGTTGCCGCTGCTGGTCGCGGTGGCTCCGGCGGCGTTCGCCGGGGGCGGTACGCGGCGGTGGTTCGGGCGTGGGGACGGTCAGCGGGCCGAGGCGCAGGCGGCGAAGGACGCGGCCGCGGCGGCGTTCTACGAGCTGGACACCGCGCAGCGGGATCTGCGCATCTCGCTGGAGACGATCACCGCGGTCGACAACTCGCCGCGGGCGAGCCGGGCGGCCGAGGAGTACGAGGGGTTCATCCGGCGGATCGACGAGGTCAGCCAGGGGTACATCACGGCCGTCGACGCCCATGACCTGGACCGCGACGATCTGGATGGCGCGGCCGCCGGGCGGGCGCGGGCCGATCTGACGCGGGCCAGGGAGGAGCTGGAGCGCGCCAAGGCCGATCTGGACCGTTTCGGGCAGGGTCTGGGCCCGCTGCTGGCGGCGGCGGAGACGCAGCTCGCGCGGCTGGCGCCCGCCGTGGAGCGGGCCCGGCAGGCGCTGCTCGCGGCGAGCAACGCGCTGGACGCCGTCCGCGCCAAGGGCTTGACGGCCGACGAGCTGGCGGCCCGGCTGGCGGCGCTCGCACCGGAGCTGACCAAGCTCAACGAGGGCGCCGGCCGGCACGGCGTGCAGGAGACGATCCGGCGCGCCGACGAGGTGCTGCGCCGGGGCGAGGAGCTGCGGGCGGAGGCCGAGCGGCTGCCGGAGCGGGCGGCCGAGATCGACAAGCGCCTGGTGTCGCTGCGCACCCGCGCGCAGGCGATCTCGACGCGGGCCGGGCAGGTCGATCCGGTGCTGAGCGAGCTGCGGCGGCGGTACAGCGCGGCGTGCTGGCAGGATCTCCAGCGCGTCCCCGAGCAGGCGGCGGAGTCCGTGGCGCAGGCCGGGACGAAGCTGCGCGAGGCCCAGCGGGCGCGGGACGGGCAGCGGTGGGCGGACGCGACGAGCCTGCTGGCGACGGTCCGGGCGCTGCTGGACACCACGAACGACGCGGTCTCGGCAGCCGGTGACCGTCTGCAGCGGCTCGACGCGGTCTCCTTCGACCGGCAGAAAGAGGTCGACCGGACGCGGTTCGCGGTCCGGGACGCCCAGCGGCTGGCGATGACGGGCCGCAGTACGCCCGATCCCCGCCATGCGCGCCCGTTGGACGACGCGGTCGCCCGGCTGGACCGCGCGGTCGCCGGTCTGGAGGGCCGTCACCCCGACTGGTGGCACTTCCTGACCGAGACGGAGGCGGTACGCGAGACCGCCGCGCGGGTGGTCCGCGAGATCAGGGAGGAGCGGGGCGGGGGCTGAGCCGGGCCGGCCCGCGGCGCATTGGCGTGACCCGACCCCCTGACGGATCCTGGAAAGCAACACAGCCCAAGCGGCACGTTCTGCGCGAGGGAGGCCGGAGATGGCTACCACTGGGGCTACCGGAACCACGAGGGTCGGACCGCACGGTCTGCACGGACCCTCGAATCTGTTCCGTGGGGGCAAGCTGCGCCACACCCGACTCGACGAGCATCTGCCGATCGATCACCGGCTCAGCAAGGTGTACCGGGTCGGCGCGGGACTGATGGGCCTGGTCCTGGTCGCGTTCGGCATTCTCGGTCTGATCGACAAGATCGGGTTCTTCGACACCGGTGGCGCGACGGTCGCCGGGCTGAACACCAACGGCGCGCTGAGCGTCCTGTCGATCGTCGTGGGCGTAGTGCTGTTCGGCGGCATGGTCATCGGCGGCAACTTCGCGTCGACGCTCAACATCGTGCTGGGCCTGCTGTTCCTGCTGAGCGGTTTCGCGAACCTGGCGCTGCTGCAGACCGACGCGAACTTCCTCGCGTTCAAGATCCAGAACGTGCTGTTCAGCTTCGTGGTCGGCCTGCTGCTGGTGATCTTCGGTATGTACGGGCGGGTCAGCGGCGGACTGTCCCACGACAACCCGTACTGGCGCGCCCGTCACCCCGAGGCGGTCCACCGGCCGACACCCGCCCCCGGCCCCACGGCAGCCCGGGAGGCGGCGCTGGATCAGCTACGGAAGGGCGAGGCGCCGGACACCGGACGGGCCGGGGCCTGATCACCGGGCCGGACGTGCCGCCGCCGGGTGCCCGCCCGGCGGCGTCCCGTGCCGGGCGGGGCCGCGGGCCGGACAGCCCGTAATCTGTCGCCATGCCTCGTTACGAGTACCGGTGCCGTCCCTGTGGTTCCACCTTCGAGCTGAGCCGGCCGATGGCCGAGTCCGCCGCGCCCGCCGTCTGTCCGGACGGGCACGAGGACACCGTGAAGCTGCTCTCCACCGTCGCCGTCGCCGGATCCGCCCCGGCGCCCGCGCCCTCGGGAGGCGGAGGCGGCGGCTGCTGCGGAGGCGGCTGCTGCGGCTGATCCCGCGCCCGCCACGTAGCGGCATCCGGGGCGCGGGCCCCGGACGCGGGTACGGAAGAAGACCCCCGGTGTGATGGAGCTGTCCAGGAACACACCACGCCCGGAGGTCTTCGCCTCCTACCGTAGCTGCCGCTGACCTGCTCGGATGCATCCGGCCCGGCCCGGCCCCGCCCCGAGGCGCCGGGCCGCCCGGGCCCCCGCACCGTCACGCGAGCGCGCCCCGGGCCCCGTCCCCCTCCCGTACCGCCTCGTGGAAAGCGCGGAGGATGCGTTCGCCCGCGGCGGCTCCGCGTTCGGTCAGGGCCGTGACCTGCGGGGCGTGCCAGTCGGTGGCGGCCAGTTCGCCGTGGCCGGGGCGCCAGGCGCGGTCCGCGGCGAGGAGGAGGTCGGCGTCGAGCAGGGAGTCGCCCGCGGCGAGGACCTTGGTGGCGCCGGTGCGGCGGCGGACCTCCGCGACCGCCGCGCTCTTGGTCAGCGGCTTCGGCACCGCGTAGACCTTGCGGCCCTGGAGCGAGACGGACCAGCCGCGGCCGTCCGCCCAGGCGGTCAGCTCCTCGATCCAGCCGTCGGGCAGCAGCGCCCGCTCCACGACGAGGTACGCGAAGAGGTCCTCGGCGGTCCGCTCCCTGAGCAGCCAGGCGGGGTCGGCGGCGCGGACCAGATGG
Source organism: Streptomyces sp. NPDC059080 (assembly GCF_042739975.1). Classification (NCBI taxonomy): domain Bacteria; kingdom Bacillati; phylum Actinomycetota; class Actinomycetes; order Kitasatosporales; family Streptomycetaceae; genus Streptomyces; species Streptomyces sp. NPDC059080. The sequence continues at coordinate 85,693 of NZ_JBHYGX010000004.1, read as the reverse complement.
GCGTGGACCTCGTCGAGCGGGGCGCAGCCCTCGGCTAGGCGGGCGGCGACCGTGCGCTGCCAGTCGCGGTCAGGTACGCCGTCCACCAGCAGATGGCCGCCGTTGGCGCAGACCGCGAACCGCGGCGGCGGGCCGGGCAGACGGATGCGCTGGTACTGCTCGCGGGTGCGGGTGGTGGCCGGGACGAAGACGGCCCGGGCGGCCAGGTCGGTGAGCAGCGCCGCCGCGGTCTCCGTCAGGTAGGAGAGCGGGCGCCTTTCGTAGACCTCGACGCAGAGCAGGCGGGGCGCCTCGGCGTCCGGCACGGTGAGGTCCAGCGCCGCCGCCGAGTAGATCAGGGTGCGGTCGAGGTCACTGGCGACAAGGGTGGTCGTCATCAGGCCGCCCTCCGTCCGTCGGCGCCGGTCGCCCCGCGGGTGTAGCGGGGGTGGATCAACCCGACGCAGGCGTAGGGGAGCTCGCCGACCTCCTCGACGGGGACGCCGCGTTCCTCGGCGAGCAGGCGTACGTGGTCCAGGTCGGGTCCGGCGCCGCGGCGGGCGAGGATCTTCCACGGGACCCGGCGCAGCAGCACCCGGGTGGTCTCCCCCACGCCGGGCTTGACGAGGTTGATGTCGTCGATGCCGTACTCCTTGCTGATCCGCTCGACGGCGTCCCACCCCTCCCAGGTGGGGCGGCGGTCCTCGGTGGCCAGGCGGGCGGCATCGGCGGCGACGCCGTCCGCGACCTCGGCGAAGCGGGCGGTGACCGCGTCGAGGAAGGTGCCGGAGAGGTCTGCGCCGGACAGCTCGCGGTAGAACTTGGCGCCGTGGAAGTCGTCCGGCCCCACCAGGTCGTCGCGGAGGACGGTGCGGGATATCAGCCCGGAGACGGTGGAGTTGAGGCAGGCGGACGGGATGAGGAAGTCGTCGCGGGTGCCGTAGGTGCCGACGCAGCCGCCGGGGTCGGCGAGGACCGCGATGCGCGGGTCGAAGCCGGGGAACTCCGCCAGTGCGGCGGTGAGTTCGCGGGTGATGGCGCCCTTGCCCGTCCAGCCGTCGACGAAGACGACATCGGCCGGGTCGTGGTGGGCGGCGAGCCAGCGCAGTGCGGTGGTGTCGATGCCGCGGCCGCGGACGATGGAGACGGCGTAGTGCGGCAGGTCCAGGCCGTGCGCGTGGTGCGCCCAGCGGCGCATCAGCACGCCGACGGGCGTCCCGGCGCGGGCCAGCGAGACCAGTACCGGCCGGGGCGGCGGGCCCGTGAGGTGGCCGCGGCGGCGCGGGAGTTCGGCGAGGACGGTCTCGGTGACGGCGCCGACGGCGCGGGCGATGCGGGCGGCGGACGTCTCCAGCGCGGCGTGGAAGAGCGCCTGGTACCGCTGGGACGGCTGGTACTCGACGGGCAGCGATTCCGCGTAGTGCGCGCCGCCGTTCTGGATGGCTTCCTCACGCTCCTCGGTCGGCGCCTCCAGCGTCACCGCGGACAGGTCCTGGAGCAGCCAGCCGACCTCCTCGGGGGCGTACGAGGAGAACGCGGGGCCGCGCAGCGGTTCGGGGAGGGGCATGGTCGGGGCCTGTCGGTGTGGTGCGGGGTCCGCGGCGGCGGGCCGCGGGGTGTGGGCGGGAACGACGGCGAGGAGCAGCCGGTCGGTGTGGGCGGCGAGGCGGTCCAGCAGGCCGCCGGGGGCGTGGAGCCCGGGGGTGTCGCCGTGCGAGTCGACGACGGCGACGATCGCGTCGAAGCGGCGGGCCGGGTCGCCGCCGGGCGCGACGTTGTAGGCGTGGCGCGGGCCGGGGCCGTCGGCCGGGTCGTCGTGGGCGGGGAAGGTGAGGCGGGTGCGGAGGGCGTATCCGGGGTCGTCGACGGCGAGGACCGGGGAGCGGGTGGTGGTGGAGAAGAACACCGCGGGACCGTCGTCGTGGCCGGTGCCGTCCGCGGCCCAGCTCTCGGCGGCGCGCTCGGCGTCCAGGGCGCCGAAGCCGTCGGGTGCGCCGAGCCGCTGGTCGAGGGCGTGGGCCAGCCGCAGCGGTGCGTACATCAGCTCCTCGTTGCCGAGCACGAGGACGCGGCGGGCGGCGCCGAGGTGGTCGCGGAGCCGGTCGGCCATGGCGGGCAGCGCCGCGTCGAGCCGGGCGCGGTGGGCGGGGGTGAAGCCGTGGCGGCCGCCGTCCGGCAGGCCGTCCGGCCAGGCCAGATCGGTCCGGACGGCGGCGTTCCGCGGGGTGACGGGCGGTGCCTCCTCCGGGGCGTCATGGGCGGCGACCAGCTCCTGGCCGCGCCGCAGGACGTCGGCGGGCAGCCGTACGCCCCCGGCGGCGAGCGCGAGGAGGTCGACGCGGGCGCCCAGGTCGGCGGCGCACTTCTCCAGGTGGCGGCGGTCGCGCTCGGAGCGCATGTCGACGAGGGCGACGACGACGTACCGCTGCCGGGGGAAGCGCGCGTGCAGCGCCTTGATGGTGTTCAGGACCGTGCGGCCGGTGGAGAACTCGTCGTCGACGAGGACCAGCGGACCGTCGCCCGCGAGCAGCGCCGGAACCTCGGGCAGCAGCAGATGGGAGGTGGCGTGGGAGTGCTCCTCCTCGAAACCGCCGGCGGGTGCGACGCCCGCCACCGGCCTGCGGGTGGAGTGCAGATACGGCGCGAGGCCCAGGCCGTCGGCGACGGAGTGGCCGAGTCCGGTGGCCGTCTCGGCGTACCCGAGGACCACCGCGCGGGACGCCGCGTCGTCACCGAGCAGCGCCCGCACCCGGCGGCCCAGCCCCACGCCGACGCCGTGCACCACACCGGGCCGCTGCGGCACATGCTTGCCGAGCACATGCGAGACGAGCAGATGGGCCCGTTTGGGGTTGCGCCGCAGCGCCAGCCCCAGCAGCCCGGGCAGCTGGTCCCCGCCGCTGAGCGAGACCCCGAGCCGCCGAGCCACCCATTCTCCCGTCCACACCACGCGTTTCTTCTCCTCCGTCGAATTCCCTGTGCGTACGGGCGCCGTGCGGGGCCCGCGGGGCGGTCGCGCCGTGCGCCGCCCGTCGTCCGTTCCGTCCGCCGCGGTCAGTCCTGCGGCACGCTCGCGGTGAGCAGTTCCACGAAACCGACGCCCTCGCGGGCCACCCCGAACGCCTCGGCGCGCAGCAGGGTGCGCTCGGCCCAGGCGCGGTGCGGCTTCACCTCGTTCATCTTGTTGGTGTACGCGGAGCGGAGGACGCCGCCGTCGCCGCGCTCGGGCCGCAGGATGTCGGCGGCGTCGCTGAACTCCTCGTGGCTGACGACCGAGAGGGCGTGCACCGGCGCGACGTGCGAGGGATGGATGCAGGTCTTGCCCAGCAGGCCGTTGGCGCGGTCGAGTTCGATCTCGCGCAGCAGCCCGTCCATGTCGTGCTCGATCAGCGCCGTCCGCAGCTCCTCGGCGCGGCCCTGGAACGGGCTGCGGCGCAGCTGCGGTTTGAACATCCGCTCGTGCAGCCGGAAGTACTCCCACACCGGCCCGGTGACGGTGAACCCGCTGCCGTCGGCCCGTCCCAGCACATTGACCACGTCGGCGATGACGGAGGCGACGATCTGGACGTCGTAGGCGGTCATGTCGGGCGCGCGGCGCAGTCCGTATGCGGAGCAGAAGTCGGTGACGCCGAGGCGCAGGGCGAGGACGCGGTCGCGGTGGGCGTCGACGGTCGTGGCGATCCCGGCCAGCGTTTCGCGGCGGCTCTCCAGGTGGAGCAGTTGCGGGGACTCCAGGACCGGCATCGCGAAGAGCCGCCGGCCGCAGGCGGCTTCGGTGGCGCGCAGGGCCTCCAGGAACGCGGCGCCGCGCTCCGCGGTGAACTTCGGCAGGACGAAGCCGGAGAGGCGACGCACCGCGGGCCCCATCCGCCGCGCGAGATCGGATATCTGGTCGGGCGTGCGGACGCGGATGAAGAGGAGGGGGAGGTCGGCGCCGCCTTCGGCCGCCGCGTCGAGCAGCGCGAACTGCCGGACGAGGTTGTCCTCCCCGGCCACCACCTCGGCGTCGCTGATGGAGTCCTCCAGGCAGAGGACCATCGACACGACGCCGCGCCCGCTCTGCTTGCGGATGTCGTCGGCGAGCCGTGGCCGGGTGGCGGGACTGTAGAGCGTGGCGCCGAGCGCGGTCGCGAGGGTGCGGGCGGGCGAGGCTGCGGTGAACTCCACCGGCTCTTGGTGGAACAACTTCTTCCGGATGTCGGGCCCGAGATGCCCAAAATGCCGCATACAACTCCCCGTATACAGGCGCGAACCGGGCACACCCGCTGCGTCTTGACCTCTGGATCCAGCCGATAATCGTACGTGCGGGGGGCGACGGAAAGTTCCCTCGGGCGGGAAATCGCCCCGGTACGCCCGCCCCGCGCGCCCACCGGCCGGTGCCCCGCGTTGTCCGCCCGGCCTCGGGGAAGGCAGGATTGCGCTATGACGCACGCCATGCTGAAAGGGTCGAACGTACCCGTGGACACCACGGCCGTACGCGCCGTCCTGCGGTGGACACCCGGCGCGGACGTCCCGGACGTCGACGCCTCGGCGCTGCTGGTCGGGCCCGGCGGACGCGTGCGCTCCGACGAGGATTTCGTCTTCTACAACCAGCCGCAGCACCCCGGCTGCGGCGTCCGCCACCTGGCCAAGACCCCGGTCGGCGAGAGCCTGACCGACGCTCTGGAGGCCGACCTCACCACGCTCGACGCCTCCGTCGACCGCGTCCTCCTCACCGCCTCCGCCGACGGCGGAACCTTCGGGAACGTGCCGGACCTGCGGGTCCTGCTGTACGACGCGGCGGGCGGCGACGGCGAACCGCTGCTGCTCTTCGACATCGTGCCCGACACCGGCAACGAGACGGCCCTGATCTGCGGTGAGCTCTACCGGCGCGCCGGTGGCTGGAAGTTCCGCGCGCTGGGCCAGGGGTACGACAGCGGACTGCTCGGCCTGGCCACGGAGTTCGGGATCTCGGTCGAGGAGGACGGCGAGGGCCACCCCCCCGAGCCGTCCGGCCCGTCCGCCGCACCGGCCCCGCACCCCGCCGCCCCGGCGCTCCCGGACGGCCCCCCGGTGGTGGGCGGCGCCGACGGCCCGGTGGTCCCGCCGCCGTCCGCATGGCCCGAGGAGGCGGCCGCCCCGCCCGTCGCCGCGGCGGGCGGCGGTCACCCCGCGTCCGACCCGGACGCCGCGACCCAGTACGTCCCGGACCCCGGCCAGTTGCCCGACGCCTTCCCCCTCGCCCCGCCGCAGGGTTCCCCGGCGACCGGAGGCTACGGCTACGGCTACCCGCAGCACGTCCCCCCGCCGCCCGCCCAGCCCCCGGCCCAGCCTGCCTACGGCTACCCCGGCCCGCCGTACCAGCAGCCGGGCCCGCCGCCGTACCAGCCGCAGCCCGCGTACGGCTACCCTCAGCAGCCCCCGGCGTACGGCTACCCACAGCAACCGGCCGCGCCGGAGCCCGCCTTCGTCCTGCCGCCCCAGGGCCCGCAGTTCCAACGGCGCTGAGAGTGCCGCGCCCCGGGGCGGGCCCCACGACGGAGGCGCACCCCGGGGCGCGACGGACGGCGGGCGGGCCCGGCGCGGCGACCGGCCGGGCGTGGCCCCGGACTCACGCCTTCGACTTGTAGCCCCGGCCCCAGTGGAGTCCCCAGCCGTAGAGCCGGTCCAGCTCCGCCTGGAAGCCGTAGACGTACTTCACCTCGCGGCGCACCGTCAGCTCGCCCTTGCTGTTCTCCAGCGTGAAGATCGCGCAGGACCGGGCCTGCGGCGCCCGCTCGTCGAGCCGGATCTGCACCCGCGGCCCGGTGGTCGGGTAGAGCGTCACCACCGCGTGCGTACGGTCGAAGGCGGGCGTGCCGTCGTAGATGTAGACGAAGATCAGCAGCCGCTTGATCTCATCGCGTTGGTCCATGTTGATGTACAGCGTCTCGCCGGACGGCGAACCGAACCGGTCGTCGCCGCTGAGCTGCACATACGGCGCGGTGTTGAGGTCGCCGAGGAAGTCGCCGAGCGGCTGCACCACGCCCTTGGTGCCGTCCTTCAGCTCGTACATGCAGGCCAGGTCGAGGTCGATCTGGACGACCGCCGGGCCCTGCGACTGCACCACCTCGGGCGTGAACATCCGGCTCGGGTGCCGCAGCAGGGAGCGCAGGCTCCGCCTGCTGCGGTCCCCCAGATCCGTGGTCCGCATCTGCCAGTGCAGATTGACCCGCATATGGCCGTGGTCCGCGCCCTGTTTGCTGAGCGAGACCACCGGTTTCCGCTTCGTCAGCTCGACGACGTACGACCCGCCGCCGTTGTCGAACACCGGCGCACCGCCGCGCCAGAAGTTCCCGAGGAACGACACTTGCCCACCCCACTGCTCGGCCCGATGACAACGGGGCGGCCCGAGGTCCGCACCCCGTGGCCGCCCCGCTGAGAGCGTTCCTCAATCAGGCCGGCGTCACACGCCGGAGGATACTTCGGCCTTCACCTCGGCGCCGTCGCCGGACCCGGCCTCGCGGCGGTTCTTCACCACCGAGGACCAGAACGACAGCCCGATCAGCACGATGCCGATGAGACCGGTGACGACCTCGGGGATCTCGTACTTGATGGTGGCGAGCAGGATGACGGCGAGCGCGCCGATCGCGTAGTGCGCGCCGTGCTCCAGGTAGACGTAGTCGTCGAGGGTGCCCTTGCGGACCAGGAAGACCGTCAGCGACCTGATGTACATCGCACCGATGCCCAGGCCCAGCGCCATCGCGAAGATGTCGTTGGTGATGGCGAACGCGCCGATCACGCCGTCGAAGGAGAACGACGCGTCGATGACCTCCAGGTAGAGGAACATGAAGAACGCGGCCTTACCGGCCAGGCCCACGGCGGCGCCGGCTCCCTTCTTCGCGGGCGTCGCGGCGGCCTCGTCCTCGTCCTCCTCGTCCTCCTCGTCATCCTCCAGCTTGTCCTCGAAGTACCCGGAGATACCGCCGACGACGAGGTAGGTGATCAGACCGCCGACACCGGCGAGCAGGACCGTGGCGGTCTTGTCACCGCCGCCGTGCGCGACGTTCGTGGCGACCGTCACGGCGGCCACCAGCAGCGCGGCCAGCGCGACGATCACGGAGAGGGTGTCGAGCTTGCCGAGGCGGGCCATCGGCTTCTCGATCCAGGCCAGCCACTTGTGGTCGCGCTCCTCGAAAAGGAATTCGAGGAAGATCATCAGCAGGAAAATGCCGCCGAAGGCCGCGATGGCCGGGTGGGCGGCGGTGACCAGCTCCTGGTAATGGGCCTTGTCGTTGATGGCGAGCTTGACCGCCTCGATCGGCCCGAGTTTCGCCGTGATCGCCACGATGACGACCGGGAACACCAGCCGCATGCCGAAGACCGCGACCAGAATGCCGACGGTCAGAAAGATCCGCTGCCAGAAGGCGTTCATCTTGCGCAGGATGCCCGCGTTGATGACCGCGTTGTCGAACGAGAGCGAAATCTCCAGGATGGAGAGGATCCCGACGATTGCGAGCCCCTGCCACCCCCAGAGCACACCGGCCACGGCGAGGCCGACCACCGTGACGGCGAACGACCAGCCAAAGGTTTTCAGGAGCACTGCCTACCCATTTCTTTCCCTAGCGCTGCGGGCCCCCGCGTACACGGCGTGGCGCCTTTACGAAACGTTGACCCCGAAGTCTAGAGCGATGCCCCGCAGACCCGACGCGTACCCCTGGCCCACGGCCCGGAACTTCCATTCTCCGTGGTAGCGGTACACCTCACCGAAGATCATCGCCGTTTCGGCGGAGGCGTCCTCGCTCAGGTCGTACCGCGCGAGTTCGCTGCCGTCGGCCTGATTCATGATGCGGATGAAGGCATTGCTGACCTGACCGAAGCTCTGGCCGCGCAGATCCGCCTCATGGATCGACACCGGAAAGACGATCTTGTCGACGCGGTCGGGCACGCCGGTGAGGTCGACCAGGATCGACTCATCGTCGCCCTCGCCCTCACCGGTGAGATTGTCGCCGGTGTGCTCAACGGAGCCTTCCGGGCTCTTGAGGTTGTTGTAGAAGACAAAGTACTCGTCGCCCAGCACCCGGCCCCCGGCGCAGAGCAGCGCGCTGGCGTCCAGGTCGAAAGGGGCCCCTGTGGTGGACCGTGCGTCCCAGCCGAGACCGACCATGATCTGTGTGAGGTCCGGCGCGGCCTTGGACAGGGAGACATTGCCTCCCTTGGCGAGTGTGACGCTCATGGTGTTCGGATCCTCCCCGGTGTCGTGACGGGCCGCGGCGCGCCCTGGGCCGCCGCCCCTGTGCGCGCGTGCGGCGCCGCACCCCCTTGCGGGGCGTACGGCGCCGCACGTGGTCAAGCGGTGTCGCGGGCGTCGCGCCTCGGGGGCCGCGGGCCCGCGAGCGGTCAGACGTTGACGCCGAAGTCCTGCGCGATGCCGCGCAGCCCCGAGGCGTACCCCTGGCCGATGGCGCGGAACTTCCAGTCCGCGCCGTTGCGGTACAGCTCGCCGAAGACCATGGCGGTCTCGGTCGAGGCGTCCTCGCTGAGGTCGTAGCGCGCCAGCTCGTTGCCGTCGGCCTGGTTGACGACGCGGATGTACGCGTTGCGGACCTGGCCGAAGCTCTGCTGGCGGGTCTCGGCGTCGTAGATCGACACCGGGAAGACGATCTTCGCGACATCGGCGGGGACACCGGCGAGATTGACCTTGATGGCCTCGTCGTCGCCCTCGCCCTCACCGGTGGTGTTGTCGCCGGTGTGCTCGACCGAACCGTCGGGGCTCTTCAGATTGTTGAAGAACACGAAGTTCTGGTCGCTGGCCACCTTGCCCTGGTCGTTCGCCAGCAGAGCGCTGGCGTCCAGGTCGAAGTCCGTACCGGTGGTGGTACGCGCGTCCCAGCCCAGACCGACGAGCACGGCGGTCAGATTGGGGGCTTCCTTCGTCAGCGAGACGTTGCCGCCCTTGCTGAGGCTGACTCCCACGAGTCCTCCCATAGAGTCGAGGGGTACGTCAAGATTTTTTGCGCCCCCATCGTGCATGGCATCGGATCAACGAATCGATCCTAGTGACCGGTTCCCGCCGATCGCAGATATCACTGGCGAATGTCGGCTGCGGCGGGAACCGGCGCCACCCACGGCGTCGCTCAGAGGGTGTCGAGCGCCTTGACGTACTCGTTCAGGTCGCGCGCGTCGGGCAGACCGTTGACCACCGACCAGCGGACCACGCCCTCCTTGTCGATGACGAAGGTGCCGCGCACCGCGCAGCCCTTCTCCTCGTCGAAGACGCCGTACGCGCGCGACGCCTCACCGTGCGGCCAGAAGTCCGACAGCATCGGGTACTCAAGGCCCTCCTGCTCGGCGAAGACGCGCAGCGAGAACGGGGAGTCGTTGGAGACGGCCAGCAGCTGCACGTCGTCGTTGACGAACTTGGGCAGCTCGTCGCGGAGCGCGCACAGCTCGCCCGTGCAGACGCCGGTGAAGGCGAAGGGGTAGAAGAGGAGGACGACGGCCTTCTCACCACGGAACTGGGAGAGCGTGACCAGCTCGCCGTGCTGGTTCTTCAGCTCGAAATCCGGAGCCTTCGTGCCGACCTCGATCGCCATGGGGTACATCCCTTCGCTCACGTTCAAACGGGTATCGGCCCAACCCTACGCGCCCGCCCGCGCGCGCCGGAGGCCGTCCCCGGACGGCACCGAGCCCCCTCCGGACAGATCCGGAGGGGGCTCGGGTGCGGCTGGCGGAAGAGGCCGCTCAGCGCTTGCCGGACTTCGGCGTGACCAGCCGGCTGCCCGACCAGTCCTTGCCCGCGTTGATGCTCTTGGTCTGGGACAGACCCGCGGTCTGCGCGGCCTCATTGATGTCGCTCGGCTCGATGTAGCCCTCGCGCCCGGTCTTGGGCGTCATCAGCCACACAGGGGCGCCCTCGTCGATCAGGCCGATGGCATCCACCAGCGCGTCCGTGAGGTCACCGTCGTCGTCCCGGAACCACAGCACGACGGCGTCTGCCACGTCGTCGTAGTCCTCGTCGACGAGGTCCTGGCCGATAACGGCCTCAATACCTTCGCGGAGTTCTTGCTCGACGTCGTCGTCGAAGCCGATCTCCTGGACCACCTGCCCGGGCTCGAACCCCAGCCTGGCGGCAGGGTTGGTCCGCTCCTCCGCGTGGTCCGCGGTCGCGCTCACGGATTGCCTCCTGTCGTGTTTCGGAAATGCTCTGGAACGCCCCGCGCGTGCGCGGAGCATTGGGCGTAGTCCACACGGGCGGGACGGATCGCGCAAGTACCCGGCCGCGGAGACCGCCTAAACGGTGACGATTGGCGGCGTCTCGCCGCAACTGCGACCCCGTCCGGACAGGCCGAAGTGATGTACCTCACGACGATCTGCCGGGTTTGCGGTGTGGACAGTCGCGGCGATCCCTCCTAGACGTTCTACCCGCCCCTCGGACACCCATGCGGATGACGTACCTCAGTACGTCACCCTCCGTCGACATGGGCGTATGGTTGCGATTTGGCCGACCTGTCACCGCGGCCCGCGCCGCCATCGGCCCCCGGCCTGGGGTTACCCCTCGGTAGAGATGACGTATCGCGATGTCTCGGTACACGATGGAAAGCGGCGCGACCGCCGACAGACACCACAGAGAGACACCATCCGACCGCGTGCGCAGCAGCTATCGCGTGCAGAGCACGACATGACCCGAACACGAAGGAACAGCGTGGCTTCCGGATCCGATCGAAACCCGATCATCATTGGCGGCCTTCCCAGCCAGGTCCCGGACTTCGATCCCGAAGAGACCCAGGAATGGCTCGACTCGCTCGACGCTGCCGTCGATGAGCGAGGCCGGGAACGAGCTCGCTACCTCATGCTTCGACTGATCGAGCGTGCCCGCGAGAAGCGCGTGGCCGTGCCCGAGATGCGCAGCACGGACTACGTCAACACCATCGCCACCAAGGACGAGCCGTTCTTCCCCGGAAACGAGGAGATCGAGCGCAAGGTCCTGAACGCGACCCGGTGGAACGCGGCCGTCATGGTCTCCCGGGCGCAGCGCCCCGGTATCGGCGTCGGCGGTCACATCGCCACGTTCGCTTCCTCCGCCTCCCTGTACGACGTGGGCTTCAACCACTTCTTCCGGGGCAAGGACGACGGCAAGGGCGGCGACCAGATCTTCTTCCAGGGCCACGCCTCCCCCGGCGTGTACGCCCGCGCGTATCTGCTGGACCGGCTCTCCAACGCGCAGCTGGACGCGTTCCGCCAGGAGAAGTCCAAGGCCCCCAACGGTCTGTCGAGCTACCCGCACCCGCGGCTGATGCCGGACTTCTGGGAGTTCCCGACCGTTTCGATGGGCCTGGGCCCGCTCGGCGCGATCTACCAGGCGCGGATGAACCGCTACATGGAGGCGCGCGGCATCGCCGACACCTCCGCCAGTCACGTCTGGGCCTTCCTGGGCGACGGCGAGATGGACGAGCCGGAGTCGCTGGGCCAGCTCTCCATCGCCGCGCGCGAGGGGCTGGACAACCTCACCTTCGTCGTCAACTGCAACCTGCAGCGCCTGGACGGCCCGGTCCGCGGCAACGGCAAGATCATGCAGGAGCTGGAGTCGCAGTTCCGCGGCGCCGGGTGGAACGTCATCAAGCTGGTCTGGGACCGCAGCTGGGACCCGCTGCTGGCGCAGGACCGCGACGGCATCCTGGTCAACAAGCTCAACACCACGCCCGACGGTCAGTTCCAGACGTACGCCACCGAGACCGGCGCGTACATCCGTGACCACTTCTTCGGCGGCGACCACCGGCTGCGCGCCATGGTCGAGAACATGACCGACGACCAGATCCTGCACCTGGGACGCGGCGGTCACGACCACAAGAAGATCTACGCGGCGTACGCGGCGGCCAAGGCCCACAAGGGCCAGCCGACGGTGATCCTCGCGCAGACCGTCAAGGGCTGGACGCTCGGCCCGAACTTCGAGGGCCGCAACGCGACCCACCAGATGAAGAAGCTGACGGTCGAGGACCTCAAGGGCTTCCGCGACCGGCTGCGGCTGCCGATCCCGGACAAGGAGCTGGAGGACGGCCTGCCGCCGTACTACCACCCGGGCCGCGACTCCGAAGAGATCCAGTACATGCATGACCGCCGCACGGCGCTGGGCGGCTATGTGCCGACCCGTGTCGTGCGCGCCAAGCCGCTGGCGCTGCCGGACGACAAGGCGTACGCCGGTGCCAAGAAGGGCTCCGGGCACCAGAAGATCGCCACGACCATGGCGTTCGTCCGGGTGCTGAAGGACCTCATGCGGGACAAGGAGATCGGCAAGCGCTTCGTGCCGATCGCGCCCGACGAGTACCGCACCTTCGGCATGGACGCGTTCTTCCCGTCGGCGAAGATCTACAACCCGCTGGGCCAGATCTACGAGTCGGTCGACCGCGAACTGCTGCTGGCCTACAAGGAGTCGCCGACCGGCCAGATGCTGCACGACGGCATCACCGAGGCCGGTTGCACCGCCTCACTGATCGCCGCGGGCTCCGCCTACGCCACCCATGGCGAGCCGCTGATCCCGGTCTACGTCTTCTACTCGATGTTCGGTTTCCAGCGGACCGGCGACCAGTTCTGGCAGATGGCCGACCAGTTGGCGCGCGGTTTCGTGCTCGGCGCGACCGCCGGCCGTACGACGCTGACCGGCGAGGGCCTGCAGCACGCCGACGGCCACTCCCAGCTGCTGGCCTCGACCAACCCGGCGTGTGTCGCCTACGACCCGGCGTACGGCTACGAGATCGCGCACATCGTCAAGGACGGTCTGCGCCGGATGTACGGCGAGGACTCCGAGGACGTCTTCTACTACCTGACCGTCTACAACGAGCCGATCCAGCACCCTGCCGAGCCCGCCGACGTGGACGTCGAGGGCATCCTCAAGGGTCTGCACCGGATCAAGGCCGGGGAGAAGGGCGAGCACGCGGCCCAGATCCTCGCCTCGGGTGTCGCGGTGCCGTGGGCCGAGGAGGCCCAGCGGATCCTGGCGGACGAGTGGAACGTCAAGGCGGACGTCTGGTCGGCGACCTCCTGGAACGAGCTGCGCCGCGAGGCCGTGGACGTCGAGCGCCACAACCTGCTCCACCCCGAGGAGGAGCAGCAGGTCCCGTACGTCACCCGCAAGCTGGCGGACGCGCCCGGCCCGAAGGTCGCGGTGTCGGACTGGATGCGTTCGGTGCCGGACCAGATCGCGCGCTGGGTGCCCGGTGCGTACCAGTCGCTGGGCGCCGACGGCTTCGGCTTCGCGGACACCCGTGGCGCCGCCCGCCGCTTCTTCCACATCGACGCGCAGTCGATCGTGCTCGGTGTGCTGACCGAACTGGCGAAGGAGGGCAAGGTCGACCGCTCGCTGCTGAAGCAGGCCATCGACCGCTACGAGCTGCTGGACGTCACGGCCGCCGACGCCGGGGAGGCGGGCGGCGACGCCTGATCCGCCGCACGGCCCCTGCCGCGCCCCCGACCGGGGCCCCGGTGGGGGGCGGGGCGGGGTTTCCGGGGC
>NZ_JBHYGX010000004.1:18813-72242 GCF_042739975.1 Streptomyces sp. NPDC059080 | reverse complement strand
CGGCGGGCGCCCCGCGCGGCGGCGGGGGGGGGGGGGGGGGCGGCCCCCCCGCCCCCCCCCCCGCCCCGCCCCCCCCCCCCGGCCGGGGGGCGGGGGGGGGCGGGCGCCGCGTTTCCGGGCACGGCCGTGTCCGATGCGCGGGTCATCGGCCGGTCAGTGCTCCCAGATCTTCACGGCCCGGAAGCGGTACGGCGAGCTGGGCACCCAGCTGCCGCCGCCCGGGTAGGTGTCGAACTCGCCGGTCTCGGCGCATTCGGCGCTCTGGTACGTGGTGACCGGGCGGCCGGTGCGGTTGGCGAGCGAGGCGGCCGTGGTGCCCTTGGGCAGCGGGATACAGCTGTCGATGTCGGTGTCGGCCAGTTCGAAGGTCCGGCGCTTGCCGCCGAACTCTGCCGCGGGCCAGACGCAGAGCTGGCCGTTGGAACAGTCGCCGGAGGTGGCGCTCTTCCCGCCGGGCGCCGCGTGGGCGGCGGGTGCGGTGAGGACGGCGGGTGCGGCGAGCGTGGCGGCCAGCGCGGCGAGGCCGGTGACGAGCGCGGTGCTGCGGTGCGTACGCATAAGGAATCTCCCCCGTGGATACGGTGATGGGTCCGCCGTCGGCCGGTTGCCCGCGGCGGTTCACTGCCGAGCTTCGGCGTCGGCCGGGGCGGCTGCCAAGGCCCTGGCGGCAGCACCACCCGGTGGGGCGATGTGGACGGAGCGTAGGGCTCGGGGCCAAACTTCGCGGCGTCGGGTTGACGCACCGACAGCGGCCGCGCGGGGCCGCAGAAACCGTTCCTCCCGCCTGTGCCAAGGGGCCCGCACGCAGACCGTGCGGGAGGCGCCGTGGTGAGTTCCCCTGCGGGACTCATCCGAAGGAGCGAAACGGGGCGGAAGCCGGGGCCGGGCGCGGCAAGGCGTCGACGGTTGCGGCCCGAAGTGGCGCGTACGGCGGGGAGTTGACGCGTAAGGCGGGGGGAAATGCGCGGGGCGGCCCCCGTAGCCACGGGGCCGCCCGGCACAGGCGTGGCGCGGGGCCGGTGAGGGGCGACCATGGGCCCGGGCAGCGCAACGGCGCGCGGCCGGACCGGAGTTGACCGGTCCGGCCGCGCGCCGTCGGGGGTGCGAGCGGCTCAGATGTGGCCGACGCCCGCGCCCGCCTCCGCGTTCTCGCCGCGCTTGGTGAACAGCGCGACCACGGCGGCGACGACCGCGACACCGCAGGCCACGGTGAAGGCGAGGCCCATGCCGGAGACGAAGGTGTCATGGGCGACGGCGACGATCTTCTGGCCGATCGCCGGCGGGGTGTGCGGCGGCACCGGCGCGAAGCCCGCCGAGACCGCGTCGGACGCCTGCGACAGCTGCTTCGGGTCGACCGCGGGCAGCCCCGCGTCCTTCCAGTTGCCCGGCAGGTCGTTCTCCACGCGGGACGCCATCACCGCGCCCAGGACAGCCGTACCGAGGCTGCCGCCGACCTGCATCGCCGCCTGCTGGAGACCGCCCGCCACGCCGGACAGCTCCAGCGGGGCGTTGCCGACGATGACCTCGGTGGCGCCGACCATGACCGGGGCGAGGCCCAGACCGAGCAGGGCGAACCAGATCGACATCGGGGCCGTACCGGTCTCCGTGTCCAGACCGGACATGCCGTACATCGCGACGGCGGTCAGGACCATGCCGCCGACCAGCGGGATACGCGGGCCGAGCTTGGTGATCAGGGCACCGGCCAGCGGCGAGCCGACGATCATCATGCCGGTGAGCGGCAGGAGGTGCAGACCGCTGTCGACGGGGCTCATGCCGTGAACGTTCTGGAGGTAGAACGTCACGAAGAACAGGCCGCCCATGAACGCGAAGGCCATCAGGACCATCAGGACCGTGCCCGCGGTGAGCGGCACGGAGCGGAACATCCGCAGCGGGATGAGCGGCTCGCGCACCTTCGTCTCCAGGAGTGCGAAGAGCGCGAAGAGCACCACCGAGCCGATCAGGAAGCCCCAGGTCTGCATCGAGCCCCAGCCCCACTCGGACGCCTTGATCAGCGGCCAGATGAGGCAGAACATCGCGCCGGACAGCAGCATGATGCCGGGGATGTCGAAGGAACGCGGGGCGTTGGCCGCGCGGTGGTCCTTGAGGATCACCAGGCCCAGGACGAGGGCCAGCACGCCCACGGGGACATTGATGAAGAACACCGACTGCCAGCTGACGTGCTCGACGAGGAGACCGCCGACGATCGGGCCACCGGCGGTGGAGGCGCCGATGACCATGCCCCAGATGCCGATCGCCATGTTGAGCTTCTCGGCGGGGAAGGTCGCGCGCAGCAGACCGAGCGCCGCGGGCATCAGCAGCGCGCCGAACAGTCCCTGGAGCACGCGGAAGACGACGACGAAGGTGACTTCCTTGGAGAAGCCGATGGCCCCGGAGGCGGCGGCGAAACCGACGATGCCTATCAGGAACGTCTGACGGTGGCCGAAGCGGTCACCGAGCTTTCCGGCCGTGATCAGCGCGATGGCCAGCGCGAGCATGTAGCCGTTGGTGATCCACTGCACGTCGGCCAGCGAGGCGTTCAGATCCTGCTTGATGGCCGGGTTGGCGATGGCCACGATCGTGCCGTCGAGGGCGACCATCATGACGCCGATCGCGACGGAGAAGAGAGTCAGCCACGGATGGCCGCGCAACCCCTTACGGGGCTCCGGTACGGGAAGTTCCGGCGCGCTCTGGGCAACCGGGGTCTGGGAACTCATACTCAGACACTAATGTCAGCCACTGACAGTTGACAAAGTAATTCGTGAGCCGGTAACTGTCATTTCGCTCACAGCTATCCTGAGCAGCGAGAACACCATGGAAAGGCGGCGCAGCATGGCCCCGTCGACGCCGCACGAAGCGGCTCTGTGCGGACTGCGCGCCCGCAAGAAACAACGCACCCGGGACTCCCTGATCCGCGCGGCGCTCGAACTGTTCACGGCCCAGGGCTACGACGCGACGACCGTCGACGAGATCGCCGCCGCCGTCGACGTCTCACAGCGCACCTTCTTCCGGTACTTCAGCAACAAGGAAGACGTCACCTTCGCCGCCCAGGAGATGGTCGAGGCGCGCTTCCTGGAGGAGTTGCGCCACCGGCCCGCCGACGAGGCGCCGCTGACCGCGCTGCGCAGCTCGGTGATGGCCGCCTGGGACGACATCGCCGCCTCGATCGAGCCGATCATCCCTGTGGAGCTGCACATGCGCGCTTACCAGATGATCGAGTCGACGCCCGCGCTGATCGCCGCGCACATGCGGCGCTCCTCCGATCTGGAGGAGGAGATCACCCGGCTCCTCGCCCGGCGGGAGGGGCTCGACGCGGACCGGGACCCGCGCCCCCGGGTGCTGGTCGGGGCGTTCAACGGCGTGATGCGCGCCGCCGGGAAGGCGTGGAGCGAGGGCGATGAGGTCACTGTCGCCTCGATCCGTGAGCTGACCCACTCGTATCTCGATCACATCGGGCCCGCCCTCGACGACAACTGGCGCGAGGAGCGGTGACGCGCGCCCGGCGCGTACGGTCCGCCCGCGCGCCGGGGACGTACCCCGCCCCACCCCGGGACACACCGTCACCTGGTATCGGCGGGGTGCGACGCGCCGATTCCGGATGAGTCCGGTGCCGCACTCCTGAGCGCGGTCACGCGGTTTCGAATGTCCGCTTTGTTCGAATTACCCGCCGTGAAACGTGACATGACTCACCCGCGGAGCAGGCATGCTGTCGCGTCTCCTAGGGTGGCCCGCGGTGACTTCTTTCTCTGGGCTCGGCCCCTCCTTCGGTTCCTTCGGATTCCTGCAGTCCACCGCCTGGCGTGCGGCACTCGCCCTGGTGGTGGTGTTCGTCATGCTCACCCTCACCGGCTGGACGGCGGTCAGAGGCCACCAGGAGGACGCCAACCCACTGGCCACGGCGAGGGCCGACTGGCGGCACAGCACGTTCCACGGTGACCGGCTGCCCGACCCGGACGCCGCACCGGCCCGGCTCCGCGCCTTCTTCGCCACCCTGGACCGCGCCGGTCGCCGCGACCTCGCCGACCGGTATCCGCTGGTCGTCGGCAACATGAACGGCGCGCCGGCGGAGCTGCGCTACCGCGCCAACCGCACCGCGCTCGACCAGGCACGCGCCATCGAGGAGCGGCGCTCCACCGACCGCCGCCTGACGCCCGTCGGCCGCCAGGACGCGGGCCGTCTGATGCACCGCTTCGAGTCGATGATGTCCAAGGGCCGCCAGATCCTGGCGTTCGACCCGGCGGGCGGCGGCCGCGCCGCGGAGGTCTTCGGCGACCTCGACACGGCCCGCCGGGTCTCCGTGGTCGTCCCCGGGGTGGACACCAACCTGACGAACTTCGAACGCACCACCCGCGCCACCAGCGCCCCCGTGGGCATGGCCGAAGCGCTCTACGGCACCGAGCGTGCCGTGCGGCCGCACACCAGGACCGCCGTGATCGCCTGGGCCGACTACACCGCCCCGGCCGGTCTCGGGGTGGAGGCCGCCACCGGGCAGCTCGCCGCGGGGGGCGCCATCCGCCTGCAGGCGCTGACCCGCGCGCTGCCCTCGGCCGACGCCGTCGCGCTGTTCTGCCACAGCTACGGTTCGGTGGTCTGCGGCCTGGCCGCGCGCGATCTGCCGTCGAACGTGCGGGACATCACGGTGGCCGGCAGCCCCGGCATGCGCGCGGCCAACAAGGCGGCGCTCGACACCCGGGCCCGGCTCTGGGCCATGCGGGACTCCGACGACTGGATCCAGGACGTGCCGTACATGGAGGTCGGCGGGCTGGGGCACGGTCCCGACCCGGTCGACCCGGCGTTCGGCAGCCGTCTGCTGTCGGCCGAGGGCGCCGTCGGCCACGCCGGGTATTTCACGCCCGGCACGGAGAGCCTGCGCAACTTCGCAAAGGTCGGTGTGGGCGCGCTCTCGGACGTGCGCTGCGCGGCCGACGACGCCGGCTGCGACGCCGGGCTCGCCTGATCCGCCGCGACGGCCGGGGGTCGTCGGCCACGGACGGTACAAGGTGTCCATAAGGGGGACGGGCGGGCAACCGCCGCATACGATGAGCCGCATGGGTGATGTGCTGGCCGGTTTTCACGCCGTCTGGGAGTTCGGAACGGACTCCGTACTCATCCGCTTCGAACGGGGGATCCGCAGGCCGAAGCTGTTCCAGGCGCTCGGCGAGCGGCGCATTCCGTACGAGGCGCTGAGCGCCGTCGAGCTGTCCGAGGGCAGACGCGGCACCATCGTGCTGCACGCCGTGCCACGACCGGGCGCCGACCCCCTGATGGAGGCGGCCGCCGGACAGCTCAAGGAGGACGCCGACCCGTACCGCCTGGTGCTGCCCGCCGAGCACGGGGCCCCGGCGGCGCGGTACGCCGACGAGCTGCGCCGTCTGCTGGGCCCGGGCGCCGGGGAGCCCGCCGACCGCCATCTGGTCGCGCCGCCCGAGGGCCCGCTGCACTTCAAGGCGTACGACGGCAAGGCGTCGTTCGACGGGAGCGCGGTGACGTTCCGCTGGTTCTGGACGGGTGCGTCGTCCGCGAAGTGGAAGTGCGGCGACCAGAGCTTCGGCATCGGCAAGTTGAGCGGTGTGGAGTGGCGTTCGCCGGAGCTGGTCACCGGCCATCTGCGGCTCCTGGAGCGCACCGCCCTGGACGAGGCGCCCGGGGAGGCCGATCAGGACCCGGCGGCCGTGGTCTTCGGCCTCGGGTACGGGCCCGTCCACGAGTCGCTGCCGTTCGCCGCGGCGGTGCTCGCGGCGGTGCGGACGGCACAGTCCGGGCCGGAGCCGACGGCGTGCGAGCCGGTGCGCCGGGCCGGGGACGCCGGGCGGAATCCGGCTGATATCGCCGACCGGATCCGCCATCTCGGCGAGTTGCACGGCGCCGGACTGCTGACGGACGGCGAGTTCAGCGCGAAGAAGGCCGAACTCCTCGCGGAGTTGTAGCCGCTGCGCGCAGCCGCGGCGCGAACAGCCATGGGTCATACCGTGGTAGGGGGTGCAGCTCCGCACTGCGGTATGACGTTCGGTTCATCGCAGTCCACTTACATTGACTGCGCGATGACCCGAGACCTTTCCTCTTCCTCGACCGGCACCGGCGCGGCGCGCGCACCGGCCCGGGAGCGCGCCCTGCACACGGCCCGCCGGGGCCTGGCCGCGCTCAGCGGGCTGGGGGACCGGCCCGGCGCGCCGCTGCTCGGATCGGCCCGCAGCACCTGGGCCCGCCGCCTCCCGTACGTCCTCGCCATCCTCCTCACCACCGTGCTGATGCCGGTCGCCGCGCACAACCTCAGGGAGAGTTACGGCATGAGCGGCGCTCCCGCCGGGCTCCTGGGGGCGGCGCAGACGCTGCCGTTGCTGATGGCGGTGGTCCGGCCGCTGTCGGCGTGGTGGGTGATCTTCGGCTCCGACGTGCTGTGCGCACTGCTGCTCTCCGCATCCCCACAAACACAGCCCTGGCCGTGGCCACCGGCGGCGGTCATCGGCTATCTGGCGCTGATGGTGCCGCTGTCACAGCGGGAGAGCCGCCGCACCCTGGCCTTGGTCTGGGCGACGACGGGCGTGGTGGGCGTCTTCCTGGAGCCGCTGACGCCCCGCGGCAGCGACAACACCTGGATGCTGCTGTTCGTGCTGGCGGGCGTGTTGCTGCTGGTCGGCCTCGCCGTACGGGAACGCGGCGACGCCAAACGGAAGTTGCGGGAGCAGGAGACGATCAGCGAGGCGGAGCGGGCCCGCCGCACCCTGCTGGAGGAGCGGGCCCGGATCGCGCGCGAACTGCACGACGTGGTCGCCCACCACATGTCGGTGATCACCGTCCAGGCCGACAGCGCGCCGTACCGCATCGAGGGCATACCCCCGCAGGCACGGGAGGAGTTCGCCGCCATCGCGACGACGGCGCGGGAGTCGCTGACGGAGATGCGGCGGCTGCTCGGAGTGTTGCGCAGCGCGGAGGCGGAGCGGGACGCGGGTCCGGAGAAGGCCCCGCAGCCGGGTCTGGACGAGCTGCCACGGCTGGTCGAGGCCACCATACGGGCCGGCGTGCCGGTCGAGTTGGCGCTGCCCGAGGAGCCGGTGGCGCCGGAGCCTGCGGTGGCTCTCTCGGCCTACCGCATCGTGCAGGAAGCCCTGGCCAACGTGGTGCGGCACGCCCCCAGGGCCCCCACCCAGGTATCGGTGGCGCGGTCCCCGGACGGCATCCGGCTCACGGTGGTGATCCTCAACGGCCCGCCCCCGACGCCGTCCACCGCCTGGGAGACCTCCGGCACCGGGCACGGCCTGGTGGGGATGCGAGAGCGGGTGCGGCTGGTGGAGGGTTCGCTGAAGACCGTGCCGCTACCGGGCGGCGGCTTCATGGTCGCCGCCCAACTCCCTTTGCCGTTGCCGTATCCGATCGATAAGGACGCCGACTCCTCATGACCACACGGGTGATCATCGTCGATGACCAGGCCATGGTGCGGGCGGGTTTCGCCGCGCTGCTCGCCGCGCAGAGCGATATCGACGTGGTCGGCGACGCTCCGGACGGCGTCCAGGGCGTCGAGCTGAGCCGCCGGACGCACCCTGACGTGGTGCTGATGGACGTACGGATGCCGGAGATGGACGGCCTGGAGGCGGCACGGCAGTTGCTGTCCCCGCCGCAGGGCGTCACGCATCGCCCGAAGGTGCTGATGCTGACCACCTTCGACGTCGACGACTACGTCTACGAGGCGCTGCGCGCCGGTGCCTCGGGGTTTCTCCTCAAGGATGCACCGCCCGCCGATCTGATCGCGGCGGTGCGGATCGTCGCCGCGGGTGAGGCCCTGTTGGCGCCGTCCGTGACGCGTCGGCTGATCGCGGATTTCGCACGCCAGGGACCGGCGCCCCGCAAGGAGAGCACCGCACTGCGGCTCAACGGCCTCACCCCGCGGGAGACGGAGGTGCTGAAGCTGATCGCCCGCGGCCTCTCCAACCAGGAGATCGCGGACGCACTGATCCTCGCCGAGCAGACCGTGAAGACCCACATCGGGCGCGTACTGGCCAAGTTGGGGCTGCGTGACCGCGCCCAGGCGGTCATCTTCGCGTACGAGTCGGGGCTGGTCACGCCCGGCGAACGCTGAGGCGCCGCAGAGTTCGCGTCCTCGGCGGGGCGGCTACGGGCTCGCGCGATACGGGTTCCGTTGCGTCGGCATGCGGCAGGGCGTTCCCGGCGTGCCGACGCAGCCCTCGGTCCGGTTTCCGGTGACCTCTGCGAGCGGTCGGGGCGCTGCCCCGGCCGGTTCGCACCGCGATATGACCGCAGGTCAGCCGCCACTCCCCCGCCATGGTGAGGCCGGGTGGTACTCAGGTGGGACCCGGCGTCACTACCCCCTACTGCGGTATCACTCAGGAGTTGGCCCCGAGGGGTGACGCCGTCTCACCCGACGCCTTTCTACGTTTCCTTCCATCGCACCACTGCACGAGGGAGACACCATGGCACTGCTACGAGCCGCCACCCGGCGCGGCCGACGCGCGCTGATCACCGCCGCGCTCGTCGCGCTCGTCGCCGGGGGCACGGGCGGCTGGGCCGCCGGCTCCGCGGAGACCGCCGTGACCGGGCCCGCGCCGGACGCCGCCGCCTGGCGCGCGGACCATTCCTTGGGCATCCGGCTGCCGGATCCGGCGACGGCGCCCCCGGCCGAGGTGGCCCACTTCTTCGACGGGCTGACCGCGGCCCAGCGGTACGCCCTCGCGGTGCGGCACCCCCTGACCGTCGGCAATCTCGACGGTGCCCCCATAGCACTGCGCTACCAGGCCAATTCCCTTGCGCTGAAAGCCGAGCGAGACCGTCAGCGGGCGCTGTCGACCGACTCCGGCGGCACCCTTGAGGACCATCGTGCGGCGCGCCAGGCGGCCGACCGCCACACCGAACTGCTCGCGCCCGGACGCCACATCCTCGCCTTCGACCCGCGTGGTCGCGGTCAGATTGCGGAGGTGCACGGCGACTTGGCAAGGGCGGAGCGCACCGCCGTCGTCGTCCCCGGCTCCGACATCGATCTGACCACCTTCGACCGCGACCTCGATCCGTACGGCACCCCGACGGGGATGGCGACGTCGCTGCGCGCCCGGATGGCCACCGACGCCCCCGGTGTCCGGACGGCCGTGATCGCCTGGACGGGGTACACCACCCCGGTCGGTCTGGGGCCGGACGCCGCGACCGGGAGGCTCGCCGAGGCCGGTGCCCCCCGGCTGGTGCGCTTCCTGTCCGGGCTGGCAGCGGTCGGCTCCCCCGCACCGGCGTTGCTGTGCCACAGCTACGGCTCGGTCGTCTGCGGTCTCGCCGGGCCGGTTCTGGGCCACACCGCGAGGGATCTGATCATCTTCGGCTCCCCCGGCATGCGTCGGCCGTCGGCCGCCGCGGTGGACGGCTACGCCCAGGTATGGGCCGCGCGGGATGCCACGGACTGGATAGGCAACGTTCCCCATGTCGATGTGCTGGGGCTGGGCCATGGCGAGGACCCCACCGACCCGGCGTTCGGGGCACGGCAGGTCTCCGCGATACGGGCCGAGGGCCACACGGGCTATCTCGCCCCGGGCACCGACTCACTCCGCAATTTCGCCGCCATCACGCTCGGGCGCTACGCGGCCGTCAGCTGAACCGGGCCCGGTCCGGCCCCCTGCCCGCCCTCCCGAAGGGTCCGGGCACCCGCCCCCCAAGGCTCCCGTCCGTCACTCCCGTCCGGCAGAGGTGAACGTCATGTCCGCGTACCGGCCCCCTGCGACCTTCTCCGCGATGGGTTCCAGCAGTGCCAGCTCGTCCCCGGTCAGCCGGATGCGGGTGGCGGCAGTGTTCTCCTCGATACGGGTGCGCCTGCGGGTTCCGGGGATCGGCACCACGCTCAGGCCGTGGGTCTCGGCCCGCTGCTGGACCCAGGCCAGCGCGATCTGTCCGGGCGTCGCGTCGTGCGCGGCGGCGAGAGCGCGGACGGGTTCCAGCAGCGCGGCGTTGGCGGCGGCGTTGTCCCCGGTGAAGCGCGGCTGCTGGCGGCGGAAGTCGTCGCTGCTCAGCTCCTTCTCCGCATGGACGAAGGAGCCGGTCAGGAATCCCCGGCCGAGCGGCGAGTACGGGACGAAGCCCACTCCCAGCTCGGCCGCGGCCGCGACCACGCCGTTCTCCACGTCACGGCTGAAGAGCGACCACTCGGACTGGACGGCGGCGATCGGGTGCACGCCTTGGGCGGAGCGCAGTTCGGAGGCGGTCACCTCGCTGAGCCCCAGGTGCTTGACCTTGCCTTCGGCGACCAACTCGGCCATCGCGCCGACGGTTTCCTCGATCGGGAAGGACGGGTCTCGGCGATGCATGTAGTAGAGGTCGATCGTGTCCACGCCGAGTCGCCGCAGACTGCCCTCGACGGCCTGCCGGATGTAGGGCGGGTCGTTGCGGATGACGCGTTTGTTCGGGTCGGCGGGATCGATGGCCAGCGCGAACTTGGTGGCCAGCACGACCTCGTCGCGGTGGTCGCGGAGGAAGGGACCGAGGAACTTCTCGTTCTCGCCGTTCCCGTAGAGGTCGGCGGTGTCGTAGAGGGTCACGCCCAGTTCCAGGGCGCGTTCCAGGGTGGCGCGTGCCTCGTCGGTGTCGGTCGGGCCGTAGGCGAAGCTCATGCCCATGCAGCCCAGGCCCTGGACTCCGACGCGCGGGCCGCCGGTGCCCAGCTCCACGGTGTCGATCTTCTCGCTGCCCATGTCGGCTCAGCCCCTCTCGGACGCCCGGCGTCGGGCGTCGGCGTAGATGTCGATCTTGTAGTCGAGCACGGCGAGGGTGCTCTGCAGTTCCCCGATGCGGTGCCGTACGTTCTCGCGGTGCGCGGTCAGCAGCCGTTCCCGCTCGGCGAACGTCGCGTCGCCACTCCTGACCAGTTCGGCGAAGCGCACCATGTCGGCGACCGACATACCGGTCAACCGCAGCTTGCCGACGAACGCCAGCCAGTCCAGGTCACGGTTGGTGAAGCGCCGTTGTCCGGTGTGGCTGCGGTCGACGTGCGGCATCAGACCGATCCGCTCGTACCAGCGCAGGGTGTGGGCGCTGAGCCCGGTGTGAGCCGCCACCTCGCTGATCGAGTAGCAGTCCCGGCCGGTCGGGCGCGGGTGGAGCACCTCCTGCGCGCAGCTCCGCGCCGCCCACTGCGGACCGTCCGGTGTCCATTGTGTGGATACCGCTCCGCCACACGTCACCACCGTTTCCTCGATCACCATCTCGCTCCGGGTCACCGTCATGCCACGTCTCCCCTGTTCGGCTGTCGCCCCCGTCGACGTCACTCAACGCTAGAGAGTTGGAGTGCACTCCAAGCAAGCGCGGTCTTGACCGGGATTTGGCAAGTACCCCACGCGGCCCGGAGCGCCGCTGGCCCGTCTCCCGATGCTGCCCCGGCCGCCGCCCCGCCTCCGGCCCGGCTCCCGGCGCGACCTGCCCGATCCGGTCCGAGCGAGCACCCCGTACCGGGCAGGAGCCCTGCACCGACCGGCCTGCGGCCCCCGGATAGGCGGCCTTTAGGCTCGTCCCATGCAGAGCCTGCGGATGATCGAGAACTGGCCGGTGCCGACCGCTGCGGCTGCCGTCGTACGAGCCGACGGCGGCGTGGCCGGAGCCTACGGGCCTCAGGAGCACCGTTTCCCGCTGGCCTCGGTGACCAAGCCACTGGCCGCGTACGCCGCACTGGTGGCGATCGAGGAGGGCGCGGTCGAGCTGGACGAACCGGCCGGGCCCGAGGGCTCCACCGTGCGCCACCTCCTCGCCCACACCTCCGGCCTCGCCTTCGACGAGCAGCGCGTGATGGCCGCCCCGGGCACCCGCCGGATCTACTCCAACGCCGGTTTCGAGGCGTTGGGCGACCACATCGCCGAGGCCACCGAGATCCCCTTCCCGCAGTATCTGCGGGAGGCGGTGCTGGAGCCGCTCGGGATGGCCGCGACGGAGCTGGCCGGTTCCCCCGCCAAGGACGGTGTCTCGACCGTTGCCGACCTGATCCGGTTCGCCACCGAACTGCAGGCACCGCGGCTGCTCGCGCCCGAGACCGTCACTGCCGCGACCTCCGTGGTCTTCCCCGGGCTCACCGGCGTACTGCCCGGCTACGGTCACCAGAAGCCGAACGACTGGGGTCTCGGGTTCGAGATCCGCGACGGGAAGTCGCCCCACTGGACGGGCGCCTCGTCGTCGGCGCGGACGTTCGGGCACTTCGGTCAGTCCGGGACGTTCCTGTGGGTGGACCCAGAGGCAGCGGGCGGCACCGGCGCCGCCTGCGTCGCGCTCACCGACCGCGCCTTCGGCCCCTGGGCCATCGACGCCTGGCCGCCGCTGGCCGACGCGGTCCTGGCCGAGCTCCACTCCGCCTGACCCCCGGCGGCCGGGCCCACACGGATCCCGGCCGCCCACCGCCCGGCCCTGCGCCCGGCCCGGCACCCGGCCCGGCGCCCGCCGCAGCCCTCACCCGCGCACCGTCCTCACACGTACCGCGGCTCGGCCCCCATCTCCCAAACCAGGCACTCGGCAGGCCCCTCCGCCCGCAACAGCGCACCACGTTCCTCCGTGAGCCGCACGGCATCACCAGGTACCAACACGTCCTCGCCAAGCCGCAATTCACCGCGTACCACCTGCACATACACCCGCGGTGCGGCCGGTACCCCGGTGCTCTCGCCGGGGGCGAGGCGGCGGACGTGCAGCGTCGCGCCGGCGCGCGGGACGGCATACGGGGCGTTGTCGGCGAGGCCGCGCACCACGTCGTACGAGGGGGTGCCGCCGAATTCCGTCGGTGCGAGCCACATCTGGACGAAGCGCAGCGGTTCGGGGCCGTCGTTGCGTTCGATGTGCCGGACGCCGTCGGCGGCGGTCAGCCGGGCCAGGTCGCCGGGCCCTACCGTCGCCTCATGGCCCGTGGAGTCGCGGTGGGTCAGTTCACCCTCGACGACCCAGGTGACGATTTCCGTGTCGCGGTGCGGGTGCTCGTCGAAACCGGCGCCCGGTGCGAGCCGCTCCTCGTTGCAGGCGATCAGCGCGCCGAACCGCAGATTGGCGGGGTCGTAATGAGGGCCGAAGGAGAACGCGTGCAGCGTCTCGATCCCGGCTTCCGGATCGCCGCCCCGATAGCGTTCCTCGCCCGCGTGCACCTGAATCATGCAGTCACCGTAGCCCCGCCGCGCCACCTGCCCGCCCCGATAAGGCAGTCTTGTCCCGTGTCTGAACCCGCATCGCGCGCCCCTCATCCGCACCAGGCGACCCTCCGCAGGCTGGAGCAGTCGTCCGGCAAACTCGCCGCGGCAGCCATCGCCCGCATGGACGCGCAGCTGCCGTGGTACCGCGCAATGCCACCGGAGAACCGCTCCTGGATCGGCCTCGTGGCGCAGGCCGGTATCGCGGCGTTCACCGAGTGGTTCCGGCATCCCGAGACCCCGCAGGCGATCAGCACCGACGTCTTCGGCACCGCGCCGCGGGAGCTGACCCGGGCGATCACGCTGCGCCAGACCGTGGAGATGGTCCGGACGACCATCGAGGTCATGGAGTCGGCAATCGACGAGGTCGCGGCTCCCGGTGACGAATCGGTCCTGCGGGAGGCGCTGCTCGTCTACGCCCGCGAGATCGCCTTCGCCACGGCGCAGGTCTACGCCCAGGCCGCCGAGGCCCGCGGCGCCTGGGACGCCCGCCTTGAATCGCTGGTCGTCAACGCGGTGCTCTCCGGAGAGGCCGACGAGGGCGCGATCTCCCGGGCCGCGGCCCTGGGCTGGAACTCCCCCGAGCACGTCTGCGTCGTCCTGGGCACCGCCCCCGACGGCGACAGCGAACTGACCGTGGAGGCGATCCGCCGAGCCGCCCGGCACGCCAAGCTCCAGGTGCTCACCGGCGTCCTGGGCAGCCGCCTGGTGGTGATCGCCGGTGGCTCCGACAACCCGCTCAAGGCGGCGAAGGCGCTGATCGGGCCGTACGCGGCGGGCCCCGTGGTGGCCGGTCCGATCGTCGCCGACCTGCTGGCCGCGACGCGGTCGGCGCAGGCCGCCGCCGCGGGTCTGCGGGCCTGCGCCGCCTGGCCCGACGCACCGCGGCCGGTGCTCGCCGACGATCTGCTGCCGGAGCGCGCGATGGCGTCGGACCCGGTGGCGCGCGACCAGCTGGTGGAGGAGATCTACAGGCCGCTGGAGGAGGCGGGCTCCGCGCTCCTGGAAACACTGAGCGTCTATCTGGAACAGGCCAGCAGCCTGGAGGGCGCGGCGCGGATGCTGTTCGTGCACCCGAACACCGTGCGCTATCGGCTCCGACGCGTGACGGACGTCACGGGATGGTCCCCTTCTGATGTCCGCTCAGCCTTCACCCTGCGTATCGCACTGATCCTGGGGCGTCTGGCTGACGGAGAATCGCAGCTCTAGACTTTTGTCGGACACCAACAATTCCCCCGATGGTTCTTCGTCCCTGTCCCCACGGGCGGGCGGGACCTCCCACAAGAGAGAGTGTGAGGGTGCTCGTACTCGTCGCTCCTGGCCAAGGCGCTCAGACGCCCGGCTTCCTGACCCCCTGGCTCGACCTCCCCGGTGTCGAAGACCGGCTCCGTGAGTGGTCAGCGGCCATCGATCTGGATCTGATCCACTACGGCACGCAGGCCGACGCGGACGCGATCCGCGACACCGCAGTGGCGCAGCCGCTGCTGGTGGCGTCCGCGCTGATCTCCTCCCGACAGCTGTTCGCCACGCCCGAGGAGTTCACCGCGCACGTCGGCGCCGCGGCCGGGCACAGCGTCGGCGAGCTGGCGGCCGCCGCGCTGGCCGGCACGCTCACCGACGCGTCGGCGATGACGCTGGTCCGGCACCGCGGCCAGGCGATGGCCGAGGCCGCCGCCGTTACCGAGACCGGTATGGCGGCGCTGCTCGGCGGCGAGGAGTCCGTCGTCGTCCCGCATCTGGAGAAGCTGGGGCTGACCCCGGCGAACGTCAACGGCGCCGGGCAGATCGTCGCGGCGGGCACCGCCGAGCAGATCGCGGCGCTCGTCGCGGACAAGCCGGAGGGCACCCGGCGGGTCGTCCCGCTGAAGGTGGCCGGTGCGTTCCACACTCACCACATGGCCCCCGCCGTGGCGGCGCTGGAGTCCGCGGTCGGCGAGCTGACCGCCACCGACCCGCACACCCGCTACGTCTCCAACAGGGACGGGCGGATCGTGACCACCGGCGATGAGCTGGTGCGGCGTCTGGTGGGCCAGGTGGCGAACCCGGTGCGCTGGGACCTGTGCATGGAGACGTTCAAGGAGCTGGGCGTCACCGCGCTCATCGAGGCGGCGCCGGGCGGCACGCTGGTCGGCCTGGCCAAGCGCGCCCTGCCCGGGGTGAAGACGCTCGCCCTGAAGACACCCGACGACCTCGACGCGGCCCGCACCCTGATCGCCGAGCACAGCTCTCCGGTCGCCGACCCGTCGGCCGAAGAAGGAGCCCGCGCATGACCGCGAAGATCAAGCCCGCGAAGGGCGCACCCTACGCACGGATCATGGGTGTCGGCGGCTACCGCCCGACCCGTGTGGTGCCCAACGAGGAAATCCTCAAGCACATCGACTCCTCGGACGAGTGGATCCGCTCGCGGTCGGGCATCGCCACCCGTCACTGGGCGGGCCCGGAGGAGACCGTCGCCGTCATGTCGGTCGAGGCGGCGGGCAAGGCCATCGCCGACGCGGGCATCTCGCCCGAGCAGATCGGCGCGGTCGTCGTCTCCACCGTCTCGCACTTCAAGCAGACCCCGGCCGTTGCGACCGAGATCGCGCACCGCATCGGCGCGGGCCGTCCGGCCGCGTTCGACATCTCGGCCGGCTGCGCGGGCTTCGGTTACGGCCTGACCCTGGCCAAGGGCATGGTCACCGACGGTTCCGCCGAGTATGTGCTGGTCATCGGCGTGGAGCGGCTGTCGGACCTCACCGATCTGGAG
Source organism: Streptomyces sp. NPDC059080 (assembly GCF_042739975.1). Classification (NCBI taxonomy): domain Bacteria; kingdom Bacillati; phylum Actinomycetota; class Actinomycetes; order Kitasatosporales; family Streptomycetaceae; genus Streptomyces; species Streptomyces sp. NPDC059080. Next base: position 56,360 of record NZ_JBHYGX010000004.1, on the reverse strand, counting down.
GACCGTGCGACGGCCTTCCTGTTCGGTGACGGTGCGGGCGCGGTCATCGTCGGCCCCGCAAAGGAGCCCTCGATCGGCCCGACCGTCTGGGGCTCCGAGGGCGACAAAGCGGAAACGATCAAGCAGACCATCGCCTGGGACGCGTACCGCACGACGCCGGTGCCCGGTGGCGACGGCCCCGAGGAGCGGACGGCCCCCGAGGCGATCCGCTACCCCGCCATCACTCAGGAGGGCCAGGCGGTCTTCCGGTGGGCGGTGTTCGAGATGGCGAAGGTCGCCCAGCAGGCGCTGGACGCGGCCGGGGTCAGCCCGGACGACCTGGATGTCTTCATTCCGCACCAGGCGAATATGCGGATCATCGACTCGATGGTGAAGACACTGAAACTGCCGGAGAGCGTCACGGTCGCCCGTGACGTGGAAACCACCGGCAACACCTCCGCCGCCTCCATCCCGCTCGCCATGGAGCGGCTGTTGGCGACCGGTCAGGCCAAGAGCGGCGACACCGCGCTGGTCATCGGCTTCGGGGCGGGTCTCGTTTACGCGGCTACGGTCGTTACCCTCCCCTAGGCAAGATCTGCGCAGCGCCGTCCGTCCCCCTGATGTGCCGGTCGCTGCGCGCCTAGCTTCACCCTGTCAGTTACCACTAGAGCACCAAGGAGCGCCATCATGGCCGCCACCAAGGAAGAGATCGTCGCCGGTCTCGCCGAGATCGTGAACGAGATCGCCGGGATCCCCACCGAGGACGTCCAGGTGGAAAAGTCCTTCACCGACGACCTCGACGTCGACTCGCTGTCCATGGTCGAGGTCGTCGTCGCCGCTGAAGAGCGCTTCGACGTGAAGATCCCCGACGACGACGTCAAGAACCTCAAGACCGTCGGCGACGCGACCGATTACATCCTCAAGCACCAGAGCTGATCCAGCTCCTGCGCATGTCGCCACCCCGCGGTGGCGCCGTATTCAGACCCCTCTACCCGTGGAGTAAGAATTCCCGTGAACGCGACCAATCGCACCGTGGTCGTCACCGGTATCGGCGCAACCACACCGCTGGGTGGCGACAGCGCTTCGACCTGGGACGCCCTGCTCGCCGGCCGGTCCGGTGTGCGCGCCCTGGAAGAAGACTGGGCAGCCGACCTCCCGGTCCGCATCGCCGCCCGTGCGGCGGTCGACCCCGGTGAGGTCATCCCCAAGCCGCAGGCCCGCAAGCTGGACCGCTCGGCGCAGTTCGCGCTGATCGCGGCCCGCGAGGCGTGGGCCGACGCCGGTTTCACCGCCAAGGCGGGCGAGGACACCACCGTCGACCCCGACCGGCTCGGCACCGTCATCGCTTCCGGCATCGGCGGCGTGACGACCCTGCTCGACCAGTACGACGTGCTGAAGGAGAAGGGCGTACGCCGCGTCTCCCCGCACACCGTGCCGATGCTGATGCCCAACGGCCCGTCCGCCAACGTCGGCCTGGCCGTGAACGCCCGCGCGGGTGTGCACACCCCGGTCAGCGCCTGCGCGTCCGGCTCCGAGGCAATCGGCTACGCCATCGAAATGATCCGTACGGGCCGTGCGGACATCGTCGTCGCGGGCGGCACGGAGGCGGCGATCCACCCGCTGCCGATCGCCGCGTTCGGCAACATGATGGCGATGTCGAAGTCGAACGACGACCCGCAGGGTGCCTCGCGCCCCTTCGACACCGCACGCAACGGCTTCGTCATGGGTGAGGGTGCCGGCGTCATCGTCCTGGAGTCCGCGGAGCACGCCGCCAGGCGCGGTGCGCGGGTCTACGCCGAGGCCGTCGGCCAGGGCATCTCCGCCGACAGCCACGACATCGTGCAGCCCGAGCCGTCCGGCAACGGCATCGCGCACGCGCTGCAGAGCCTCCTCGACAACAGCGACCTGGACCCGGCCGAGATCGTGCACGTCAACGCGCACGCGACGTCAACGCCGCAGGGCGACCTCGCCGAGCTGAAGGCGCTGCGCAAGGTCTTCGGCGACGACACCGACCACATCGCCGTCGCCAGCACCAAGTCGATGACCGGTCACCTCCTGGGTGGCGCCGGCGGTATCGAGTCCGTCGCGTCGATCCTGGCGGTGTACCACCGGGTGGCCCCGCCGACGATCAACGTCGAGAACCTCGACCCCGAGGTCGATGTGGACATCATCCGCGACGAGGCCCGCAAGCTGCCCGCCGAGGGCCGTATCGCGGCGCTGAACGACTCGTTCGGCTTCGGCGGTCACAACGTCGTACTGGCGTTCCGCACGGTCTGAACACACCGCTGACGCACGCGTGCCCGCCCGGTCATGGCGACCGGGCGGGCACGCGGCGTACATGGCCGGGTCAGGCGCCGAAGGAGGCGTGGTAGGCGGCGGCCGCGTCCTCGTCGCCGTGCCCCTGTTCCTCCGCCCGGCGCAGCCGTTCGGCGGCGGCCGCGGCCAGGTCGGTGCGGACACCGGATGCCGCGGCGGCCTCCGCGATCAGCCGGGCGTCCTTGCGGGCGGCGGAGACGGTGAAGCTGGGCCGGAGATCGCCGGAGAGGATGGCCTCGGCCTTCATCCGCAGGTAGGGCAGGTCCAGCGGGCCGCCGTCGACGGCAGCGAGGAAGTCGCGCGGGTCGACGTCCAGCCCTTCGGCGAGCGCCACGGCCTCGCCGACGCCGTTGATGATGGTCAGCACCCAGCTGTTGAGGACGAGCTTGAGGCGGCTGGCGCGGCCGTCCGTGCCGTCGTCGCCGACCCAGCGGGTGGTCCGCCCGATGACGTCGAAGACGGCGGCGGCCCGCTCCCGTACGTCGGCGGGTCCTGCGGCCAGGACGGTCAGTTGGCCCTGTTCCGCGGGGGCCTTGGTGCCCAGGACGGGGGCGTCGACGTAGCGCAGGCCGTGGGCGGCGGCGAAGGCGGCCAGTGGGGCGGTGCCCTCGATGCCGACGGTGCTCGTCTGGAGCCAGAGGGTACCGGGGACGAGGTGCGGGGCCGCCGCTGTCATCGCGCCGAGGACGGCGGGCCCGTCGAGGAGCATGGTGAGGACGGTGTCCGCGCCGTCGACGGCCTCGCCCGGAGTGTCCGTGACGCGGATGCCGTCGGCGGTGAGGGGTTCGGCCCGGGCGCGGGTGCGGTTCCAGGCGCGGACGTCGTATCCGGCGCGGGCGAGGTTGCGGGCCATCGCCGTGCCCATGATGCCGGTGCCGAGCACCGCCACAGAGATCTGATCAGCCATGTCCGCACGTTAAGACTTCGAGCGCACTCGAAGGCCAGGCGCGGCGGGGCGGTCAGACAACTTGATGCAGCCAGCGGACGGGGGCGCCTTCCCCGGCGTGACGGAAGGGCTCCAGTTCGTCGTCCCAGGGTTTGCCGAGGAGGCGTGCGATCTCGGCGGCGAGTTCGCTCTCGCCGCCCTCGGCGCGGACGACGGCGGCGCGCAGCCGGTCCTCGGGGATGAGGATGTCGCCGTGGATTCCGGTGACGGCGTGGAAGATGCCCAGGTCAGGGGTGGAGCTGTAGCGCTCGCCCTCGGCCGTGGCGCAGGGTTCGGCGGTGACCTCGAAGCGCAGCAGATGCCAGCCGCGCAGCGCGGAGGCGAGCTTGGAGGCGGTGCCGACGGCGCCCTGCCAGGAGAATTCGGCTCTCCAGGTGCCGGGGGCGACGGGCTGGGCGATCCAGTCGAGGGTGACGCGTACACCGAGAACGCCCGCGACGGCCCATTCGACGTGGGGGCAGAGCGCGCGCGGTGCGGAGTGGACGTAGAGAACTCCACGGGTCGTCACCGGGACCTCCAGTGCGGTTCGAGGTTCGCCTTCCCCGGCGGCCTCGCGCCCGCCTCGTCGGCGGCCGGGACGAGTGCCGGCGGTCCGCCCCGGTGAGCGTTTCGGCACCGGCCTGCCAGGTGACCTACAGTAAACACCATTGGGTCCAATATGGCGCAATCTGCCACAAAAGGACAGAAAATGACGGGTGGTCAGAGGTTTACGCCGACTGCGTGCACCCGTTCGGGCCATGGCGCGGCAACCCCGGAACGGGGCTGTCCCACGGTCCCGGCCGAGGGGTGACGTACCGTCGGCACCTCGAAGAGATATCACCCACGCGCCGGAGGGGACAGGGGATGACAGAGATCGACCGGTCGTTCCCCTCTCGGCGTACGACTTCGTTCCGGATGTGGTCCGCCGAGGCGGCTCCCCCAGGGCGGAACGGCGCGTCGGGGGGCGTGCGGCGCCGCGCGGGCGCCGCCCTCGTCGCCGGTGCGCTGCTGCTGTCCGTGACGGCGTGCAGCGAGGACGGCTCCGACGCACCGTCGGCGCGGCCGAGCCCGAAGGTCTCCGCGCCGTCCGTCAAGCCCACTCCGGTATGGCGCACCGCCCCGGCGTCGATCGCGGCGCTCGGCGACTCCATCAGCGTCGGCTTCGACGCCTGCACGGTGCTGTCCGACTGCCCCGAGGTCTCCTGGTCGACGGGCACCTCGCCCAAGGTCGACAGCCTCGCGAGGCGGCTGTTGGACCACCCGGCGGGGCACAGCTGGAACCACGCCCGCACCGGCGCGCTGATGAGCGATCTGCCGGATCAGGTCGACGCGGCCAAGGCCCACCGGCCCGAGCTGGTGACAGTGCTGATCGGCGCCAACGACGCCTGCCGCAGCGAGGTCCGCGCGATGACCCCGGCTGCCGCCTTCCGCGCCGACTTCACCCGGGCGATGACGAAGCTGCGGCGGTCGCTGCCCCGGACGCAGGTGTACGTCGCGGCGGTACCCGATCTGCTGCGCCTGTGGTCGGAGGGGCGCAAGAACCCGCTCGGCAAGCAGGTGTGGCAGCTGGGGATCTGCGGCTCCATGCTGCGCGACCCGGACGATCTGACGGAGCGGGCGGCCGAGCGCCGCGAGAAGGTGCGCGACCGCGTCAAGGCGTACAACACGGCGCTGGAGGAGGTCTGCGCCGAGGACTCCCTCTGCCGCTTCGACCCGAGGGTCTTCGACTACCGCTTCACGGAACGGCAGTTGAGCAGCTGGGACTGGTTCCATCCCGGCGTCCGCGGCCAGGGGGAGCTGGCGGAGATGGCGTTCCGGACGATCACCCGTAAGGGATCGGCGGCCTGACCTCGGGGGCGTCCTCCGGGTCCGGTCGTCCTGTGGCATGAGGCGCCCCGGGGAGCCGTGCCGGAGGATTCTCGGTGACCGGTATCGCCGTCGACTCCTGGGGGAACCTCGCCATGACCCGTCTCCGTACCGTCTGCCTCGCCCTGACCTGCGCGGGAGCGGCCGCCTTGACGACCGGCTGCTCGGGCGTGCTCGGGCCGTCGAAATCCGCGGAGCGGACGTACTCCGTGCCCGGTGACGTCCGGACGGTGACGGCCACCACGGCGGGCGGCTCCATCGAGGTGGTGACGGTGGACGGCGGCGGCCCGGTACGCGTCACGGAGAAGTACACGTACCACGACAGCCGCCCGGCCCCGACCCATTCCGTCGCAGACGGCGGGCTGACGCTGGACGCCTCGGTGTGCCGGGGCCTGGGCAACAACTGCTCGGTGAGCTACCGGGTGCAGGTGCCGCGGGCGACCGCGGTCGATCTGCACACCAGCGGCGGGAACATCACGGTGCGCGGCACGACGGGTTCCGTCGCCGCGGAGACCAGCGGCGGGGACGTCACCCTGGACGCCGTCGCGGCGCGCAAGGCCCGGGCGAAGACCAGCGGCGGCTCCGTGAGCGCCACGTTCACCACCGTGCCCGATGACGTGTCGGGCACCACCAGCGGCGGCAACGTCACGATCCGGCTGCCGCGGAGCAGTTACGCCGTGGAGGCCACGACCAGCGGCGGCGACCGGAAGGTCTCGGTACCGACGGATCCGGCCGCCCGGCACCGGGTGGTGGCGCACACCAGCGGCGGGGATGTGTCGGTGCTGGCGACTTCCTGAGATGCGAGCGGGGGGGCTGCAATCGGCGGGCGGTCGATGACCGGTCTGCCGGTCTGTGGCCTGTGGCCTGCCGGTCTGTGGCCTGCCGATCGGGAGTTATCCACAGGCTCTGCGCGGGTGAGTTGCGCGGATGCATGATGACGTCATGTTGATCGCCGCCGCTCAATTCCCGTCCCGCCGCCACGACATCGCGGCCAACGCCGCACGCATGGCCGCCCTCCTCGCCCGCGCCGCCGACCTCGGCGTGGCCCTGGTCGTCTTCGCCGAGCTGGCGCTCACGCAGTACGACCTCGACGCCCTCGCAGCGGATCCCGGCCTCGCCCTCACCCCGGACGACGCGCGGCTGGCGCCGGTGCGGGAGGCGTGCCGGGCACACGGCGTCGGGGCGGTGGTCAACGTCCCCGCGCGGGAGCCCGGCGACGGCCCGGCGGGCATACCGGGCCTCACCTCGTTCGTCTTCGGTCCGGACGGGGCGCTGCTGACCCGCTATATGAAGCGTCATCTGTCCGGCCGGGAACGCGACCTCTTCACCCCGGGCCACGCCGAGGGCCGTTTCCGCCTCGGCGGTGTCCTGTTCTCCGTCTCCACGTGCTACGACACCTCCTTCCCGGAGCTCGCCGAGCGGGCCGCGGCGGACGGCTGCCGGGTGTACCTCGCCAGTTCGTTCCACAGCTCGGCGGAGAGCCTGACGAAGTACCCGGACCGGGCGCGGGACAACGGCCTCCACGTCCTGCTCGCCAACGGCGCGGGCATGGGCAGCGGCACCTCCGGCCCGGGATGCGGGCTCAGCGGCGCCTGGCTGCCCGACGGGCGGCAGGTGGCGTCGGCCGGTCCGGGGGCGGACTGCCCGGAGGAGGGCGAGCTGGTGCTGACCGACGTACGCGAGGCCGTCGTGCTGATGGCGGACCCGGCGGTGGCCACGATGCCGGTCCGCGAGTGCGGGGAGCCCCTGCTGGACGTACGGGAGGCGGCGCCGGGCCTGCTGGCGGCCGCGGCCGATACGGAGGAGGGGACGGCGGACGGCGCCGGCGCCCATCTGCGGGCCGGGGTGCTGGAGCGACTGCTGGCCGCGGAGCGGGCGCTCCCCGAGGGTCTGCGGCTCCGGTTGGTCGAGGGGTACCGCCCGCCGGCCCTCCAGCGCCACTACTTCGAGAGGTACGCCGACACGCTGCGCGGACTGCACCCCGACTGGTCGCCGGACCGGGTGCACTCCGCCGCCTCCCGGTTCGTCTCGCCGCCGGAGATCGCCCCGCACAGCGCGGGTGGCGCCGTGGACATCACCCTGATCACCGCCGACGGCTCACCGGTCGACATGGGCACCCCTGTGGACGCCTCGCCGGAGGAGAGCGACGGCGCCTGCTATACCGCCGCGCCCCGCATACCGGTGGCGGCACGTCGGGCCCGGCGCACACTGAGCGCCGCGCTGACGACGGCCGGGCTGGTGAACTACCCGACCGAGTGGTGGCACTGGTCGTACGGCGACCGCTACTGGGCACTGGAGACAGGCGCGGACGCCGCGCTGTACGGACCGACGGAGCTGGCGTGAACGAAGACCGCGACGACGGGGAAGCGTTGACCGGGCCGGTGCTGCTGGGCGACGCCGAGGTACGGGAGTCGCTGGACGCGACGTGCGCGGTACGGGCGGTGCGGCGCGCGCTGCTGGAACACCACGCGGGCCGGTTGGTCGCACCGCCCCGCCTCCGGGCCGAACTGGGCGGGCAGGAGCTCGTGTTCACCGCCGGCCGGTTGGCCGGTGAGGGGCTGCACGGCTTTCGCGCGTACGGCACCGGGGGCGGCAGCGACCAGGTGGTGGCGGTCTGGGACACCGCGAGCGGCGCACTGCTGGTGGTGGTGCACGGCACGGAGCTGGGGCCGCGGCGGACCGGCGCGATCGGGGCGGCGGCGGTCGAGACCCTGGCCCGGCCCGACACGGTCCGGTTGGGACTGATCGGCACGGGCCCGCAGTCCTGGGCCCAGCTCTGGGCGGTGACGGCGGGCCCGCTGCGGCCCGAGGCGGTCACGGTCTGCGGGCGACGCGCGGACCGCGCCGAAGCTTCACGCGCGGACTGCGCCGAAGCTTCACGCCCGGCCCGCACGAGGCGCACGCCGTGCCCCCACACGCCGCTCGCCCCACCACCGTTCAGCTCCCCGGCAAGGCGTCCAGGTCAGCCAGAGTCGGGTAGGACGGCTGGGCGCCCGGCTTGGTGACGGCGGCGGCGCCCACGCGTACCGCGAAGCGGGCGGCGGCGGGCAGGGTGTCGCCGCGGGCCAGGCGGGTGGCGAGGGCGCCGGTGAAGGCGTCGCCGGCGCCCGTGGTGTCGACCGCGTCGACCGTGACGCCGGGCACCTCGTGCAGGCCCGCACCGTCCAGGATCAGCGCGCCGTCGCCGCCGAGGGTGACGACGACGGAGCGGGCGCCCAGCTCGTGCAGGGCGTGCGCCCAGTCCCGCGGGGTGCCGTCGGCGGCGCCGGAGAGGCGGCGGGCCTCATGCTCGTTGACCACCAGCGGGTCGGCCGCCGCCAGGAGTTCGGGTGCCAGTCGCTCCGGCACCGGGGAGGGGTTGAGGACGACGCGGGTGCCGCACTCCTCGGCGGTCACGGCGGCCGCCCGCACGGTCTCGGCCGGAATTTCCAGCTGAAGGGAGAGAACGGTGGCAGCGGCGACGGTCTGCCGGGCGGCGGCGACATCCCGCGGGGTGAGGGCGGCGTTGGCGCCGGGAGAGACGACGATGCTGTTGTCGCCGTCCGGGCCAACGATGATCATGGCGGTGCCGGTGCGGGCCGCCTCGTCGACGACGACCGACGTCACATCGGTCCCGGCCTCGCGCTGCGCGGCGAGCAGCAGATCGCCGTACGCATCCTTGCCGACCCGTGCCAGCAGGGCGGTCCGCCCGCCGATCCGGGCCGCCGCCGCGGCCTGGTTGGCGCCCTTGCCACCGGCCGATTCCACCAGATCGGTGCCGAGCACCGTCTCCCCCGCACCGGGCCGCCGGTCCACCCGTACCGTCAGATCCGCGTTGGCCGAACCGACCACCAGGACGTCGTACACGCGCCCCTCTCCGCTCATCACCTTCGCCGCTCCCCTCTCTCGTGTCTGTCGTGAAACTCTTGCCTGTCGCGTCCGGCGCGGCTGCCACGTCACCCGTCGGCGCTTCACAGGCCACTTGGCACGCACGGCTCGTACCGCCCGTATGGCACAGGCGGCGTGGGCCGCGGCCCGTTCAGCCGTCGAACGACGCCGCGTTGTCCGACGTCACCAGGACGACCGGCACCTTGACCGAAGCGGGCAGCTTCTCACCGCGGGCGGCCTTCAGCGCCCAGTCCACCGCCTTCTTGCCGAGCAGTTTGGGCTGCTGGGCGACGGTCGCGGTCAGCGTGCCTCTGCGCACCGCCGTCACACCGTCGGGGGTGCCGTCGAACGCGACGACCTTGACGTCCTTGCCGGAGCGGGCCCCGAGGGCCTTGGACGCGCCGAGCGCCATCTCGTCGTTGGCGGCGAAGACCCCGCCGATGTCGCGGTGGGCCTGGAGCATGTTCGCCATCACGTCCATGCCCTTGGTCCGGTCGAAGTCGGCGGGCCGGCGGGCCACGACCTGGATGCCGGGGTACTTCCTGATGCCTTCCTCGAAGCCCTGGCCGCGCTCGCGGGCCGCGGACGTCCCGGGCTGGCCCTCCAGGAACGCGACCTTGCCCCTGCCCCCCAGCGATTCGGCGAGCGTCTTCGCGGCCAGGCGGCCGCCCATGACGTTGTCGGAGGCGATCGTGGAGCCGGCCTTGCCGCCGTTGACGCCCCGGTCGATGGAGATGACCGGTACGTTCACCCGGTTGGCGACGCCGACGGCCGGAACCGCCGCATCCGAATCGACCGGGTTGATGACGGCGGCCCGGACGTCCTGGCTGGTGAACGTCTCCATCTGGTTGATCTGCTGGGTCCGGTGCGCCGATCGTCCGGCTGACCGATCGCCGGTGTCGCCGTCGCCAGTGTCACCGTCGACGGCGACAGGGCAGCCAGGCCCGGGTGGCCTGAACCACGGCTGGCCGAGACAAGTCAGTGACAGTTACAGCCAGTCAGGGTGACGCATGAAGCAGCACCTTGAATGCACCTTGAATGCCAGTCACTCACTCCCCCGTCGAAAGGCCCTGACAACACGCCAGCCCACCTCCCCGACACCCACAACCCCCGAAGGCCGCCTCCCATCGGAAGCGGCCTTCGGGTTCAACTGCCCTACCACCTTGTGGTGTCAGCCAGTTGCGGGTTCACGGCTGACGGCGCCGGCCCCGTGGGTCAGGCGACGGTAAGCGTGACCTCGATGTTGCCGCGGGTGGCGTTCGAGTACGGGCACACCTGGTGGGCCTTCTCGATGAGGTCCTTGGCGGTGGCGGCGTCGACGTGGGCGATCGACGCGGAGATCTCGGCCTTGAGGCCGAAGCCACCGGCCGGGGTCTTGCCGATGTCGACATGGGCCGTGACCCGGGAGCCCGAGACGTCGGCCTTCTCCTGCCGGGCGACGACGCCGAGCGCGCCCTGGAAGCAGGCGCTGTAGCCCGCGGCGAACAGCTGCTCCGGGTTGGTGCCCGCGGCGAACAGCTGCTCCGGGTTGGTGCCCGCGCCGCTGCCGCCCTGCTCCTTGGGCGGGTTGACGATGACGTCGAGCTTGCCGTCGTCGCTGGAGACGCGGCCGTCGCGGCCGTTCTCTGCGGTGGCTACGGCGGTGTAGACGACGTCGACCGGCTGGAGGAACATGTGAATCCTCCTGCGGTTCGCCGCGACTCGCGCCCACGATCGCGACGGCTCGCCCCGAGCCTGACGGTCCACCCGTACGCATGGCGCGGCGAGCCGGTGAAGCCAGGCCCACCCGGCGACGCCGACCGGCACCGACCGGCCCGACCGACGGCAGGACGACTGACGACACCGCCGCCCGCCGCCCGCCGCCCGCCGCCCGCCGCCCGCCATCGGACGCCGGACACCGCCCATCGGCTTCCGAGTTCGCAGGCCCCGGGCCCGTACGCCGTCCCCCTCGGCGCGCAGCCCCGGCGCTCTCCACGACGGAGGCGGGTCAGTCCGCCAAAGTCACGATCATCTTCCCGGTGTTCTCGCCGCGGAGGAGGCCGAGGAACGCCTCGACGCCGTTCTCGATGCCGACGGCCTCGGTCTCGCGGTACTTCAGCGCACCGGAACGGATCCAGCCGGAGACCTCCTCGACGAACTGCGGCTGCAGCGCGCTGTGATCGGCCACCAGCAGGCCCTGGAGGCGGAGCCGCTTGCCGATGACCAGCGCGAGGTTGCGCGGGGCCGGGGTGGGCTCGGTGGCGTTGTACATCGAGATCATGCCGCAGATCGCCGCACGGCCATGGACGTTGAGGGAGCTGATGGCCGCTTCGAGGTGGTCGCCGCCGACGTTGTCGAAGTAGACGTCGATGCCGTCCGGTGCGGCTGCCTTGAGCTGCTCGGAGACCGGGCCGTTCTTGTAATTGAACGCCGCGTCGAAGCCGTACTCCTCCACGAGGAGCTTGACCTTCTCGTCGGAACCGGCCGAGCCGATCACTCGGGACGCGCCCTTGAGCTTGGCGATCTGACCGACCTCGCTGCCCACCGCACCGGCCGCACCGGAGACGAAGACCGCGTCCCCCTCCTTGAAGGAGGCCACCTCCAGCAGGCCCGCGTAGGCGGTCAGGCCGGGCATGCCCAGCACGCCGAGGTAGGCGCTCAGCGGGGCCAGCGAAGGGTCGATCTTCGCGGCGCGCGCGGCGTCGAGCACCGCGTACTCCCGCCAGCCGAGACCGTGCAGCACATGGTCGCCGACGGCCACGTCGGCCGAGCGCGAGGCGATGACCTCGCCGACCGCGCCGCCGTCCATGGGGCGGTCCAGCTGGAACGGCGGGACGTAGGACTTCACGTCGTTCATCCGGCCACGCATATAGGGGTCGACGGAGAAGTGCCGCGTGCGGACGAGGATCTGGCCCTCGCCGACCTCGGGCACCGCGGCCTCGCGCAGGGCGAAGTCATCCGGCGTGGGCCAGCCGTGCGGACGGGCGACGAGGTGCCATTCACGGCCGGTCGTGGGCAGTACGGACATGACGCGATCCTTCCTGATGCTTCAGTAGCTGAAACAACCATGCCTCTGAATATTTCATCCTGTCAAGCAATTGGGTATCCTGGTGGACATGACTCCGCGCGCAGACCACCTGACCGTCGAGGTCGTCGATCTCATCGGCACCGTCGTCGCCCGTTACCACGAGGAGTACGAGCACGCGGCGTCGCAGCACTCCCTCACGGGCGCGCAGGCCCGGGTGCTCGGCCTGCTGGCCGCCCAGCCGCTCCCCATGCGGCGGATAGCGCAGCGCCTGAAGTGCGAGCCGTCGAACATCACCGGCATCGTCGACCGGCTGGAGTCCCGCGGGCTGGTCGAGCGGCGGCCCGACCCCGCCGACCGCCGGGTGAAGCTGGCTGCCCCGACGGACGAGGGCAGACGCACCGCCGAGGCGCTGCGCGGCTCGCTGAACTTCGCGCGCGAGCCGCTGGGCCGCCTGACGGTCACCGAGCGGACCCTGCTCAAGGAGCTGCTGCAGCGGATGCTCGGCACCACCCCGGAGTGAGCGGCCACGGCGCCGGACCGGCTCCGGCCGGGTGGTGGCGCCCGGTGGCCGACCGCCGCGGACGGGAAATGGCCCGGACACTGCGCCTCATCCCGGCATAGCCTGAGCCCATGACCGAGATCACCGCCCCGGAAGACCGCACCTCGCAGCCCGGGTCCGCCCGCCACACCGTCGACTTCTACTTCGACCCCATCTGCCCGTTCGCCTGGATCTCCTCCCGGTGGATCCTGGAGGTCGAGCGCCACCGCGACCTGGATCTGCGGTTCCGGGTCATGAGCCTGTCCGTGCTGAACGAGGGGCGTGAGGACCTGCCGGAGAAGTACCGGGCGCTGCTGGACGAGGGATGGGGCCCGGTGCGGGTCTGCATCGCCGCGGCCGCCGGGCACGGCGAGGAGGTGCTGCGCGATCTGTACACCGCGCTCGGCACCCGGCTGCACAACGAGGCCCGCGAGGACACCGAGAACGTGATCCGGGAGGCGCTGGCCGAGGTGGGACTGCCCGCCGCGCTGGCCGGGGCGGCCGAGACCGACCGCTACGACGAACTGCTGCGCCGGAGCCACCACGAGGGCATGGACCCGGTGGGCGAGGACGTCGGCACGCCGACGATCCACATCGACGGGGTCGCGTTCTTCGGACCGGTCCTGATGTCGATTCCGCGCGGCGAGGACGCGGTGCGGGTCTTCGACGGCGCCCGGCTGCTCGCGGGCTACGACCGCTTCTTCGAGCTGAAGCGGACCCGCACCGGGGAGTTCGACTTCAGCTGACGGACCGCGTGCGGGCGGGGTGACGGCCGGGTCGTCGCCCCGCTGCTCCCCAACTCCCCTACCGCCCCGGCCCGGTGGCGCGCCCGATGCGGCCCGCACCGCCCACCACCACCGTGCACAACGATGTCCACCATGAACCCACCCCACGCCCCCGGCCCCTCCGACGCGCTGCCCGGCCCGCTCGCGTTCCAGCTCGTGCTGTTGCGGCGGATGGCCGACCACCAGCCCGGTCTCGTCGAGGCGGCGCTACGCGAACTCGGCGTGTCCCGGGCCCAACAGCGTGAGGCGAACAACCGGTGGCAGGCCCGGCTGCACGCACCCGGGGCGCGCACCGGGGCGCGGCCCTACCGTGCGCTGCTCGGTACGCCCGAGACCGTCACGGCCCGGCGGGTCGGCGATCTGACCTGCGAGGCGCTGCGCTGGCCGGTGCCGCTCTGGCCCGATCTGCGGTTCGAGGTGCTGACCGCGCCGGGCGGCGCCGTCTGGAACGCCTGGCTGGTCCGCGCGCCCGGAGCCCCCGCCCCGCGGCTGCGCACCGCCGACGACCTCACCCCCTGGGCCTGCACCGTCGACGAGGCCGCCCGCGCCTTCGCCCCGGCCCGCCCCGTGGAGGGCGACGCCCCCAACCGCTGGAACCTGCGGGCCACGCTCCCCGGCCCGGCGGGTGAACTCCACTCCGCCGTCCTGGAGTTCACCTGGGGCCTCTTCCAGCGCCGGCTGAGCTGACGCCGCCCCGGGGCCCGTTCCGGGCGGGCGTCGGTACATCCCCCGACCGGACCTCCTCAACGCGCAGTGGGCGGACGGCCGCCGCAGGATGGCCGGGAGTGCTCCTCGCGACGCTCCGTCCGCACCCGGCCCACAGGGGAGGAATCTTCCATGACCACCAGCCTCGCCCAGCTGCGCCGTTGTTCGGTGGCAGTCGACATCGGGGCGTCCCGGACCCGCATCTATCTCAAGAACCAGGGGCTGATCGTCGACGAGCCGACGGTGGCCGCCGTGAACGTCCGTACCGGCGCGCTGCTGGCCGTCGGCAGCGACGCCGCGGTGATGGACGGGCGTACGCCGGAGTACATCCGGGTCGTACGGCCGGTCGCCAACGGCACGGTGGTCGACATCGACATGGCCCAGCGGCTGCTGCGGCAGCTCGTCGGCAACAAGCTGCGCCGGACCTGGCGGCGGCGGCCGACGATGCGGGCCGCGATCTGCCAGCCGTTCGGCAGCGAACCGCTGGCGCAGCGCGCCGCGGTGGAGACGCTGAGCGGGCTGGGGGCGCGGCGCGTGGAGCTGGTCGACACGCTGGTGGCCGCGGCGGTCGGCTGCGGACTGCCCGTCGAGCAGCCCGAGGCGACCATGATCGTGGTGTGTGGGGCGGGCACCACGCAGATCGCGGTGCTCTCCCTGGGATCGATCGTGGCGGCGGAGACCGTGGCGGTGGGCGGCAACGCCATCGATCACGCCGTCGTCCAGCATCTGCGCCAGCACCACGAGGTGCACCTGGCGAGCCGCGCGGTACGGCCGCTGCATCTGATGCTCGCCAGCACCGGCGGGCTCTCCGCGGGGCCGGCGGAGGTGCACGGCCGCGATGTGGTCAGCGGGACGACGCGGTGCGTGCAGGTCGACACCGACCGGGTCCGGCACGCCATCGCGACACCGCTGACGGCGATCCTGGACGGCATCGGTTCGGTGCTGCGCCGCTGCCCGCCGGACCTCGTCGCCGACCTCGGCGAGCGCGGCATCATGCTGGCCGGGGGCAGTGCGCTGATCCCGGGCCTGGAGTCGATGATCCGGGAGGCGACCACCGTGCCGGTGCACATCGCCGACCGGCCCGACACCTGCGCCGTCCAGGGGCTCGGCGCCATGATCGAGGGCAAGGTCGAGCCGATGTACCTCGACCCGATGGCGCCCTGACGCCGGGGCGCCCGCCGACGGCACGGTCCGCCGCCCTCGAACATGCCCGTGGGGCAACACCGCCGCCGCTCACGGCCGGGCGGCTACCGCGCGTTCCACGCCACCACGGCGGGCCGGTCGTGCTCGGTGCCGAGGATGCCGACGGCGCCGGTCCCGAACGTGAACAGCGCCCCCGCGGACGGCGGCAGACCGAGCCTGCGGGCGGTCAGCACCCGCAGGAAATGCGCGTGCGCGACGAGCGCGACGTCCCCGTCGTCCGCCGCCAGCAGCGGCAGTACGCGCGCCAGGACGGCGTCCGCGCGCGCCCCGACCTCCTCGGGAGACTCCCCGGGATGCCCGTCGGGGCCGGGAACGGTGCCGTCGGTGAAGAGGAACCAGTCCGGCCGCTCCCGCTGGATGTCCGGCGTCGAGACGCCCTCGTAGCCTCCGTAGTCCCATTCGCGCAGACCGTCATCGGTCCGCGCACCGTCCAGCCCGGCGAGCTCCGCGGTGCGCCGTGCCCGCGCCATCGGGCTGACGCGGACGGCGGCGATCCGCCGGTGGGTGAGGAGGGGCCGCAGGGCGCGGGCCTGCTCCTCGCCCGCGGCGGTGAGCGGCAGATCCGTCCAGCTGGTGTGCCGGCCGTCCCTGCTCCACTCGGTCTCGCCGTGCCGGATCAGCAGCAGCTCGCTCACTTCTTCTGCGCCTGCTCGGCCTGCTGCGCCTCAGCGATCGAGGCGCGGACCTCGTCCATGTCCAGGCCGCGGGCCTGCCCGATGACGTCCTCCAGGGCGGCCTCCGGCAGCGCCCCGGGCTGGGCGAACACGGCGATGTTGTCGCGGACGATCATCAGCGTGGGGATCGACTGGATCTCGAACGCGGAGGCCAGCTCGGGCTGCGCCTCGGTGTCCACCTTGGCGAAGACCAGATCGTCATGCTTGTCGGAGGACCGCTCGAAGACCGGGCCGAACTGCTTGCACGGGCCGCACCACTCGGCCCAGAAGTCGATGAGGACGAAGTCGTTGCCGGAGACGACCTCGTCGAAGTTTTCCTTGGTCAGCTCTACGGTGCTCATGCGGGCTCCCTGCTTGCGGGTCTGTCGTGTGTGTCCGGTCCGTATCCAGCTGCGGCAACGGGATCGCCCCGCACCGTATTCCGTGCGCCGGACCGTCCCGCTCCCCTGCCCACGGCGCGGCGTCCTAGACATCCCGGTGACACGCGGTCGACGTGGCGCTCAGCACACCCGGCGGGCGCCCCGGGACGGGCCGCCGAGGGCCTGTGCGGGGCGGTCCCGCCGCCGATCGGGCGACGGCCGGGGGGCGTTCGGGTGCCACCGGGGAGGCACGGGCCGCGCCGGGGCTCGTGTGCCCCGTCCGCGCATAGAGTGAGGGCCCTCACAGTCGACTGTGAGGGCCCTGTTACGTGCCTCCCAGGCAAGATGCCTGGCCTGTGTGGGGCAGGTGGGGCTCGAACCCACGACCGACGGATTATGAGTCCGCTGCTCTGACCGGCTGAGCTACTGCCCCCACACGGCGCGCCGCGCACATGTGTGCGCGCCGTCTGCCGCAGCATAGCCGCTCATACGATCTGCTGCCCGTGTGGGCTGCCGTCCGGCGGCTGTGCACGGTCAACAGGACTTCACCCGTGGGGCTTTCGGTTCCCCACACACGGAAAAGGACCCCTTTCGGGGCCCTCTTCGCTATTGCTCCCCCGACTGGACTCGAACCAGTAACCGTTCGGTTAACAGCCGAATGCTCTGCCAATTGAGCTACAGGGGATCGCGCTCCCCCGACTGGACTCGAACCAGTAACCTGCCGGTTAACAGCCGGCTGCTCTGCCAATTGAGCTACAGGGGAATGCTACGTGTGCCTCGAATGCTTCGTCTGCCGGAACTCCGGACGGCGTGCGCTCGCTGCGACACATACATTAGCGCAAGCAGGGGGGTGCTCCGCCAATCGGTATCGCCACAGGTGATCACCGGCCCCACAGGGCAGGCGCGCGGCACAGCCCGCAGGTCCGGTGCACCGGTGCCGGACGCGACCGAACGCCATCGGCGGGCGGCACCGCGGCGGAGGCGGCACGGCCCCTCCCCGGCGGACGCGCCGCCGACGACAGGAAAGGGTGGAGCGATGCGCTACCGGCTCACGTTCATCGCGGGACTGGCCGTCGGATACGTGCTCGGCACACGGGCCGGACGGGAGCGGTACGAGCAGCTGCACAAGGCGGCCCGGCGGGTCGCGGAGAACCCCGCGGTCCGCAACACCGCCGAAACCGCCGCACTGGGCGGCCGGGAGGCGGCGACGAAGGCGTTCGACAAGGTTTCGGCCAAGGTCGGCGACCGGATGCCGCAGGCGGTCACCGACCGGGTCCGTTCGCTGCGTGAGCAGCGCGATGCCGACCCGGATGACTGGGGTACGAGCAACACCTGACGCCGCCCGGCCGTGCCCTGTGGCGGCCGTCGTAAACCCTGGGGCATCCCGGGCCCGTCGGATGGGGCATCATCTGGGGCCATGGGGAAAGTCGCCGGGTTGGACAGTTCTTCCGAGTGCACACGGATCGTGGTCTGCGATACCGATACCGGTGCCGTCATCAGGCGTGGGTACGCGCCGCACCCCGTCGAGAAGGGGCCCGAGGTCGACCCTCAGGCGTGGCTGATGTCACTGGGTGAGGCCGCCGGGAACGGGCTGCTCGAAGGTGTCCAGGCGATCGGGGTCTCGGCGCAGCAGCACGGGCTGGTGCCGCTGGACGCCGAGGGCGGGCTCGTCCGCCCGGCGCTGGTCGGCAACGACAAGCGGGCACAGAGCGCCGCGGCCGATCTGGCGGACTCGCTCGGCGGACGGGCGGCGTGGGCGCAGGCCATCGGGGCGGTGCCACAGGCGGCACACCCGGTGACCAAGCTGCGCTGGCTGGCGCGGAGCGAACCGGCGAACGCCGCCCGGATCGCCGAGGTCATGCAGCCGCACGACTGGCTGGCCTGGCAGCTGCTGGGCCGCCCGGCGCGGCGGACGACGGACCGGGGCGGCGCCTCGACCACCGGGTTCTGGTCGGCGGCCGCCGAGGCGTACCGGCCGGACCTGGTGGAGATGGCGCTCGGACACCAGGTGCGGCTGCCGGAGGTGCTGCGCCCCTGGGGGACGGCGGGCTTCACCCCGGAGGGGCTGCTGATCTCCGCGGGCACGGGCGAGACGATGGCGGCGGCCTTCGGGCTCGGCGTGGGCGTCGGCGACGCGGTGATCTCGCTGGGCGCGTCGGGTTCGGTGTTCAGCATCCACCGCGAGGCGCTGGTCGACGCCGAGGGCACCATCACCTCGTTCGCCGATGCGACAGGCCGCCATCTGCCGGTGGTGCACACGAGCAACGCGGTGCGGGTGCTGCGCGGCACCGCCGAGATGCTCGGTACGGACCTGGAGGGGCTGTCGGAGCTGGCGCTGACGTCGACGCCCGGCGCGTACGGCATGGTGCTGCTGCCATATCTGGAGGGCGAGCGGACGCCGCATCTGCCGCACACCGCGGGGTCGTTGCACGGGATGCGCCGGGAGAGCATGAAGCCGGAGCATCTGGCGCGCGCCGCGGTCGAGGGGATGCTCTGCGGGCTCGCCGACGCGCTGGACGTGCTGCGCGGCCGGGGCGTGACGGTACGCCGGGTCTTCCTGCTGGGCGCGGCGGCGGAGCTGACCGCGGTGCAGGCGGTGGCGCCGGCGCTGTTCGGCGTGCAGGTCGTGGTGCCGCAGCCGGCCGAGTACGCGGCGCTGGGCGCGGCACGGCAGGCGGCGTGGGCGCTCGGCGCGGCGCACGGCACACTGCCCACCGCCGAGCCGGGCGGTCCGGCGGAGCCGCCGCAGTGGCCGGCGGCCGCGAGCCAGGTCTTCGAGCCGGGCGAGGAGCTGCCGGTGGGGCAAGCGGTGCGCCAGCAGTACGCGTCGGTGCGGGACGAGGCGTACCCGGGGGCGTTCACTGCGGCGCCGCCCGCGGAGGCGTTCGTACCGGAGGGGTGACGGCGTCAGTCGAGGTAGCCGCGGAGCTGGTCGGCGTAGGCGTGGTCGCGGAGCTTGCCTAGGGTTTTGGACTCGATCTGGCGTATGCGTTCGCGGGTGACGCCGAAGAGGCGGCCGATCTCCTCCAGGGTGCGGGGGCGGCCGTCGGCTAGTCCGTAGCGGAGCTGGACGACGCGGCGTTCGCGTTCGCCGAGGGTGGACAGGACGGCGTCGAGGTGTTCGCGGAGCAGGAGGAAGGCGGCGGATTCGGCGGGTGAGGGGGCGTCGCCGTCCTCGATGAGATCGCCGAAGGAGACGTCGTCCTCCTCGCCCACGGGGGCGTGCAGCGAGACCGGTTCCTGGGCGAGGCGCAGGACCTCCTCGACGCGTTCGGTGGTGAGGCCGAGGTGGACGGCGACCTCGCCGTGGGACGGTTCGCTGCCGGTCTCCTGGAGGATGCGGCGCTGGGTGCGGACCACGCGGTTGATCAGTTCGACGACGTGCACCGGAACGCGGATGGTGCGGGCCTGGTCGGCGAGGGCGCGGGACATCGCCTGGCGGATCCACCAGGTGGCGTAGGTGGAGAACTTGAAGCCGCGGGCGTAGTCGAACTTCTCGACGGCGCGGATCAGGCCGAGATTGCCCTCCTGGACGAGGTCGAGCATGGTCAGGCCGCGGCCGAGGTAGCGCTTGGCGACGGAGACGACGAGGCGGAGGTTGGCCTCGATCAGACGGCGTTTGGCCATCCGGCCGCGGACCACCAAGGTGTCGAGATCACCGGCGAGTTGGGAGCCGAGGTCCGGGGTGCGGGCCAGTTTCTCCTCGGCGAAGAGCCCGGCCTCGACGCGGCGCGCGAGGTCGACCTCGTCGGCGGCGGTGAGCAGCGGGATGCGGCCGATCTCGCGGAGGTACTGGCGGAAGAGGTCGGCGGACGGGCCCGCCGCCTCGGAGCGCAGCGGCGGGCCGGGGACGCTGTCCGCCTCGTCCTCGGGGGCGCCGTCCGCCTCCTCGCCGGGGACGGCCGGCGACTCCTCCGGGAGGTGTCCGGCGTCCGGCGGGGCGGTGCGGGCGCGGCCGGCGGGCTGCACGGGGACGCGGAACGCGCCGGGGGCCGGGCGGTGGCCGACCGGGCCGCGGGCCGGGGTCTCCTCTCCCTGCGGCAGGGTCTTCCCGGTCGCGGCCTGCGGGGCGCCGGGCGCCCCGGGGAGGATCTGGCTCTGCACGGGGGCGACCTCCAGGGGGTTCGCTACGCGGGCGGCAGAGTCCGGGAGCGGCGGCGGGCCGGCCGTCGTACCGCGAGGGGCCGCGGGCGGGAAGCGGGTGCGCGGGAGCGGATGGAGCGCGGCGGGCTCGCGCACCGCTTCTCAGTGTGGAGTACGACACAGGGCGGCCACGAGGGGCGTGCGGGCACTTTCTGAGTTCGTTCCGTGACCGTCCGGCTACGCCGGGGCGTCGGGCGGAGCGCGGCGATCGGGTGTGCGGGACGCGGGGGTGTTCCTGGGGTCGACGGGGCGGAGCCGGGCTGCCGCAGTGGCGCTGTCCCGGGGCCGGGCGGCCGGAACGGGGAGCCGGGCCCGAGGCCGGGCAGCCGGGGAGCCGGGCCCGAGGCCGGGCAGCCGGGCCCGAGGCCGGGCAGCCGGGCCCGAGGCCGGGCAGCCGGAACGGGAGCCGGGGCAGCCGGAACGGGAGCCGGGGCCGGGGCAGGCCCCGCGGCCGGGCGGCATGAACGGGGCCCGCGCCCGGCCCGCCCCGCCTACAGCGCCGCGTACCCCTGTTCGCGCAGGGACTGGCCGTACTGCTGGAGGACCCAGAGTTCGTTCTGGACGGCGGAGAGGTGGTCCGGGTCGGCGCGGGGGCCGAGGCGCTGGAGGGTGCCGCGGATCTCGGTGATGCGCTGGTTGACGGCGGCGAGGCGGACGGCGACGAGCTGGACGCCCGCGTATGCCGCGTCCGGGTCGCGGCGGGTGTGCAGCGGCTCGACGATCAGCTCGGTGACCATGGCGCGGACGGTGTCGTCGGGCGCGGCCTCGCGGACCCGCTGGACGTAGCCGTCGTCGTGCGCCGCGGCGCCCCCGGCGTCCTCGATGCAGCGGTGGACCACGGCATACGGCGGGGCGGTGAACTCGTCGACGCCGTACGCGTCGAAGGCCGGGGAGACCAGCTCGGGGCGTTGGAGGGCGAGCTTGAGGAGTTCGCGCTCGACGCGGTGGGCGGGGCTGCGGAGGTTGAGCGCGGGGCCGCGCAGGCCGGGGACGGGCGCCTCGGGCCCCGGGGCCTGGCCACGGGGGGCTCTGCGAGGCTGGTCGGCGCCGCCGTCGCGGCCGCGCTCGCGGGCCCAGCGAGCGAGCTGGCCGACGCGGCGGACCACGAACTGGGTGTCGAGGATGCCGAGCATCCCGGCCAGCTGGACGGCCACTTCGTGCTGCGCGCCGCTGTTCTTGATGCGGGCCACGACGGGCGCCGCCTCGTCGAGGGCGGCGGCGCGGCCCGCAGGGGTCTCCAGCGCGTAGCGGCTCACGATCTGGCGGAGGGCGAACTCGAAGAGCGGGGTGCGGGGTTCGGCCAGGTCAGCGACGGCCGTGTCGCCCTTGGCAAGGCGCAGATCGCAGGGGTCCATGCCGTCGGGGGCGATGGCGATGTAGGTCTCGGCGGCGAACTTCTGGTCGTCCTCGAAGGCGCGCAGGGCGGCCTTCTGGCCCGCCGCGTCGCCGTCGAAGGTGAAGATCACCCGGGCCGAGCCGTTGTCCATCAGGAGTCTGCGGAGGATCTTGATGTGGTCGCCGCCGAAGGCGGTACCGCACGTGGCGATGGCGGTGGTGACCCCGGCGAGATGGCAGGCCATGACGTCCGTGTACCCCTCGACGACGACCGCGCGGGAGGACTTGGCGATCTCCTTCTTGGCCAGGTCGATGCCGTACAGGACCTGGCCCTTCTTGTAGATCGGGGTCTCGGGGGTGTTGAGGTACTTGGGGCCGTTGTCGTCGTCGCGGAGCTTGCGGGCGCCGAAGCCGACGACCTCGCCGGAGATGTCGCGGATCGGCCACATCAGGCGGCCGCGGAAGCGGTCGATGGGGCCGCGGCGGCCGTCCTGGGAGAGACCGGAGAGGATCAGCTCCTTGTCGGTGAAGCCGCGGCCGCGCAGGAAGCGGGTGAGGTGGTCCCACCCGGCGGGGCTGTAGCCGACGCCGAAGTGCTGGGCGGCGGCCTGGTCGAAGCCGCGCTCGGCGAGAAAGCGGCGGCCGATCTCGGCCTCGGGCGAGTCGAGCTGCTCGATGTAGTAGCCGGCCGCGGCCTTGTGG
Organism: Streptomyces sp. NPDC059080; assembly: GCF_042739975.1. NCBI lineage: Bacteria > Bacillati > Actinomycetota > Actinomycetes > Kitasatosporales > Streptomycetaceae > Streptomyces > Streptomyces sp. NPDC059080. Next base: position 33,956 of record NZ_JBHYGX010000004.1, on the reverse strand, counting down.
GCCTCGACCAGGCGGGTGCGTTCGCCCTGCTGGCGGCCAGGGGTGTAGCCGCCCTCCTCGTAGCGCAGGGTGATGCCCGCCTGGGCGGCGAGGCGTTCGATGGTCTCGGCGAAGGAGAGGTGGTCGATCTTCATGATGAAGTCGACGGTGTCGCCGCCCTCCTGGCAGCCGAAGCAGTGGTAGAGCCCCTTGGCCGTGCTGACGTGGAAGGACGGGGACTTCTCGTCGTGGAACGGGCACAGGCCCTTGAGGTTGCCCCCTCCGGCGTTGCGGAGCTGGAGGTATTCGGACACGACGGCGTCGATCGGGACCGCGTCCCGTACCGCCTTCACGTCGTCATCGTTGATCCTGCCTGCCACGCGTGAATTCTACGGCCGGGCGCCGACAGTCCCGTCCGGGCCGCCGCGTCAGAGGGCGTCCGGGGCCGTGCCCATCACCTCCAGGAAGCGGTCGAGGGCGATGTTGCCGCCCGAGACGACCACGCCGACGCGCGGCGGGAGCGCGGCGATACGGCCGCTGAGCAGGGCGGCGAGGGCGCAGGCACCGCTGGGCTCGGTGACGATCTTGAGGCGTTCGAAGGCGAACCGCATGGCGGCGCGGATCTCGTCGTCCGTGACGAGCACGACGGAGTCGAGGAGCCGGCGGTTGATCGCGAAGGGCAGTTCGCCGGGGATCTCGACGGCCTGTCCGTCGGCGATGGTCCGCGGCACGGGGACGGCGACGCGCTCCCCGGCGGCGAGCGAGCGCGCGGTGTCGTCGCCGGTCTCCGGCTCCACGCCGATCATGCGGATACCGGGGACGAGGGCGGTGGCGGCGGTGGCGCAGCCCGCCATCAGGCCGCCCCCGCCGACGGGGGTGAGCAGCGCGCCCAGCGGCCCGGTCTCCTCGATCAGCTCCAGGGCGGTGGTGCCCTGGCCCGCGATGACGTCCGGGTGGTCGTAGGGCGGGATGAGGGCCAGCCCGCGCTCCTCGGCCAGTGCGCGGCCGAGGGCGGTGCGGTCGCCGGTGTAACGGTCGTACGTGACGATCTCGGCGCCGTAGCCCGCGGTGGCCTCGCGCTTGGAGCGCGGGGCGTCCTCGGGCATGAGGATGACGGCGGTGGTGCCCAGTTCGCGGGCGGCGAGGGCGACGGCCTGGGCGTGGTTGCCGGAGGAGTAGGCGGCGACGCCGCGGCGCCGCTGCTCGGGGGTGAGGCGGGCGATGGCGTTGTAGGCGCCGCGGAACTTGAACGCGCCGACGCGCTGGAAGGACTCGCACTTGAGGTGGACCTCGGCGCCCACCAGCGCGTCCAGGGTGCGCGAGCGCAGCACCGGGGTGCGGTGCGCGACGCCCGCCAGCCGGGCCGCGGCGTCACGGACGGAGTCGAGGGTGACGGCCGCGGCGGGGCCGGCAGGCGGCGTGGGGCCACTGGGGCGGGAGATGCTGGCGCTCATATCGGCACGCTACGGGAGCAGGCTCTCCAGCGGAACCTCGGGATCGGCCAGGGCGGCGGGGTCCAACGGGTGCCCGGAGCGGATGAGTTGCTGGATCGGCTCGGTGACGTCCCAGACGTTGACGTTCATCCCGGCGAGCAGCCGCCCCTCGGACAGCCAGAAGGCGATGAACTCGCGCTTGGCGACGTCACCACGGCAGACGACCTGGTCGTACGAGCCGGGCGGGGCGTAGCCGGAGTACTCCATGCCGACGTCGTACTGGTCGGAGAAGAAGTACGGGACGCGGTCGTAGGCGACGTCCTGGCCGAGCATGGCGCGGGCCGCGGCGGGGCCGCCGTTGAGGGCGTTGGCCCAGTGCTCGACGCGGATGCGGGTGTCCAGCAGCGGATGGTCGGCGGCGGCGACGTCGCCCGCGGCGTAGACGTGCGGGTCGGAGGTGCGCAGGGCCGCGTCGACGGCGATGCCGCCGCCGGCGGAGCGGTCGGCGAGGGCCAGTCCGGCCTGTTCGGCGAGGGAGGTACGGGGCGCGGCGCCGATGGCGGCGAGGACGGCGTGGGCGGGGTGCTCCTCGCCGTCGTCGGTGCGGGCGGCGAGCACCATGCCGTCCTGGCCGACGATCTCGGTGAGGCGGGCGCCGAAGTGGAAGCGGACGCCACGTTCGCGGTGCAGGTCGGTGAAGAGGCCGCCCAGCTCGGGGCCGAGGACGGTGTGCAGCGGCGTCGGCGCGGTCTCGACGACGGTCACCTCGGCGCCGTACGAGCGGGCCGCGGCGGCGACTTCGAGGCCGATCCACCCGGCCCCGGCGATGACGAGGTGGCCGTTGTCGCGGCCCAGGGAGGTGAGGACGCCGCGCAGCCGCTCGGCGTGGGCGAGGCGGCGCAGGTGGTGAACGCCCGCGAGGCCGGTGCCGGGGATGTCGAGGCGGCGCGGTTCGGCGCCGGTGGCCAGCAGCAGCTTGTCGTAGACGATGAGGGTGCCGTCGCCGAGGCGTACGGTCCGGGCGTCCGGGTCCAGGTGGACGGCGGGCTGGCCGAGGTGCAGTTCGATGTCGGCGCCCGCGTACCAGGCGGGTTCGTGGACGAAGACGCTGTCGCGCTCCTCCTTGCCGAGCAGGTATCCCTTGGACAGCGGCGGGCGTTCGTACGGGTGGTCGCGCTCGTCGCAGATGAGGATCACCCGTCCGGTGAAGCCCTCCGCACGGAGGGTCTCGGCGGCTTTCGCCCCGGCCAGGCCACCCCCGACGATGACGAACGTCTGGTGTGCTTCGACCACTTGCTTCCTCCTCGTTGTCGGTGCCGTACGTCCGCTTCCGCGGCCGTGCACGTCGCCGATCGTTCCCCCGCTGTTCGGTCCCCCGTGTACGCTCCCCCGTTCTCCGTCCTCGTTACCGTGTTTCGCGGCCGGGCACCGGTGCGGGTGTCGCGCCCGGCGACACCCGCGTGGTGCACGCGCCCCGGATGCGGCTGGCCGCGCGCCGTCCGAGCCTCCCGCACCGCGGGGGCGGACGGAAGGGTCCGGTCCGGTGCGGCGCGTCCCGGGTGGCGCGGTCAGGGCGTCCCGGGGGCGCGGGTGAGCCGGGCGTGGAGGCTGCGGGCCGAGGCGTCGGTGAGGGCGGCGATCTGATCGATGACGACGCGCATCCGGGCGGTGTCGCCGGCGGTGGCGCCGGCTTCGTCGAAAAGCGACCGGAACTGCGGGTCGAGGCCGTCGGGGGCGCGGCACAGCAGGGCCTCGGCGAGTTCGGCGAGGACGACGCGCTGGTCGGCGCGGAGCGCCTCCTGGTCGGGGCGCTGCATGACGTAGCGGTCGGCGACGGCTTTGAGGACGGCGCACTCCAGCCGGGTCTCCTCCGGGACGACGAGGGAGGCGCCGTACCGGGTGAGGCGGCCGGTGCCGTACGCGGCGCGGGTGGCGGCCTCGGCGGCGGTGCAGAAGCGGCCGATGAGCTGGCTGGTGGCGTCCTTGAGGCGGGCCTGGGCGAGGGCGGAGCCGTCGTAGCCGTGCGGCCACCACTCCTGGTCGAGGAGGCGGTCGAGGGCGGCGGCCAGTTCGGCGGGCCCGGCGCCGGGGGCGTAGCGGCGGGCGGCGACGGCGAAGATCTCGGCGCGTTCGGCGTCGGCGAGCAGGAGGTTGGGGTCGAGGTGCCCGGCGTGCAGGCCGTCCTCGACGTCGTGGACGGAGTAGGCGACGTCGTCGGACCAGTCCATGACCTGGGCCTCGAAGCTGCGGGCGGCGGCGGGGGCGCCCTGGCGGAACCAGGCGAAGACCGGCAGGTCGTCCGCGTAGACGCCGAATTTGGGCGAGCCGGGGTCGGTGGGGTGGCCGCCCCGGGGCCAGGGGTATTTGGTCGCGGCGTCCAGGGCAGCGCGGGTGAGGTTGAGGCCGACGCTGACGGGGGCGCCGTCGGCGGTGGTGCGGAAACGTTTGGGTTCCAGGCGGGCGAGGAGGCGGAGCGACTGGGCGTTGCCCTCGAAGCCGCCGCAGGGCGCGGCGACCTCGTTGAGGGCCTGCTCGCCGTTGTGCCCGAAGGGCGGGTGGCCGAGGTCGTGGGCCAGGCAGGCGGTCTCGACGAGATCGGGGTCGCAGCCGAGGGCGGCGCCCAGTTCGCGTCCCACCTGAGCGCACTCCAGGGAGTGGGTGAGGCGGGTGCGGGGGCTGGCGTCCCAGAGGTGGGTGCGGGTCCCGGGCGTGACGACCTGCGTCTTCCCGGCGAGGCGGCGCAGGGCCGCGGAGTGCAGGACGCGCGCCCGGTCGCGCTGGAAGGCGGTGCGGCCGGGGCGTTTGTCCGGTTCGGTGACCCAGCGGTCGGCGTCCGCCGGGGCGTAGCCGGGGATGGCGGACGGCGGACCGGCCGGTGCCTCGCGGCCCGGGTGCGCCTCGGCCGGTCCGTCGCTGTCCTCGTGGCCGGTACGGCCGGTGTGTGCAGGAATGCCCGTCATACTGCGACGGTAGCCGCCCCGGTGGAGTCCCGAACGGAAGCACCGCCTCCGGCAGCACCTCCACCTCCGGCAGAACTTCCGCCTCCGACACGCCCGGACCCGCGCCAGCAGCGCGCGGACGACGGGCAGGGCGCGCGGGTCGCGGCTGCCGTGGGCTACGGCGACGAGGGTGGGGGCGGCCCGACCGGGTCCGGGGCCCCGCCGCGGCCGGGTACGCGATCCGGCCCCGCACCGGGCACCGGCCCGGCCCCCAGGCCCCGCACGTGCCGGCCCCCAGGCCCATGGCCTGGAGGCCGGCACCCCCTAGCCCTGGTGCGCGTCGAGCTCCTTGAGGTACTCCTCGCGGGTCGCCTCGTCCAGGAAGGCCGCGCGGAACGAGTTGCGGGCCAGGGTGCGGAGGGTCGCGTCGTCCAGGTGGAGGGCGTCGCGTACGGCGGTGAAGTTGTCGTCGGCGTAGCCGCCGAAGTAGGCGGGGTCGTCGGAGTTGACGGTGACCAGCAGTCCGGCGTCGAGCATGGCGGGCAGCGGGTGGTCGGCGAGGTCGTCGATGACGCGCAGCCGGACGTTGGAGAGCGGGCAGACGGTCAGCGGCACCTGTTCGGCGGCGAGGCGGGCCACCAGCCGCTCGTCCTCCATGCTGCGCACGCCGTGGTCGATGCGGTCCACGCCGAGGATGTCCAGCGCCTCCCAGACGTACGCGGGCGGGCCCTCCTCACCGGCGTGGGCGACGCACTTGAGCCCCGCCTCGCGGGCCAGTTCGTAGACCTCGCGGAACTTCGACGGCGGGTGGCCGACCTCGGCCGAGTCGAGGCCGACGGCGGCGATGCGGTCGAGGTGCGGGCGGGCCGCCTCGAAGGTGGCGAGGGCCGATTCGGCGCTCTCGTCGCGCAGGAAGCACATGATCAGGCGGGTGGTGATGCCGTGCCGCTCCGGGGCGGCGTCGAGCGCCCGGGCCAGGCCGTTGATCACGGTGGCGAGGGGGACGCCGCGGGCGGTGTGGGCCTGCGGGTCGAAGAAGATCTCGGCGTGCCGGACGCCCTGGGCGCGGGCGCGGGCGAGGTAGGCGTCGGCGAGGTCGTGGAAGTCGTCCTCGGTGCGCAGGACGGCCATCAGCGCGTAGTAGAGGTTCAGGAAGGACTGCAGGTCGGTGAAGGAGTAGGCGCGGCGCAGCTCGTCGCGGGAGGCGTACGGCAGGGTGACGCCGTTCCGCTCGGCGAGGGCGAAGGCCAGCTCGGGCTCCAGGGTGCCCTCGATGTGCAGATGCAGTTCGGCCTTGGGGAGCGGGGCGGGGGCGGCGGGCGGGGAGGAAGGCACGGTCACACCTGTTCTGCGGTACGGATCGGTGGTCGGTCGGCGGATTCGCCCAGGTTACGGCCTGGGGATCCATAGTCCTCGGGAGAAGGAGCGGTGTCCCGTGCGGTCGATCGCAAGGCGCCGGGCCGCCCTGCGTCGCTGCCGGTGCCCCCGGCCGGACCGCAGCCCCGGGGCACGCGGCCGTGCAACCGTCCCACGGACGGACACCCGGCCAGGTGCCCCCGGAGCCCCTTGCTCACCCGCTGATCGCCCGAAGGTAGAGCATGAGGATGTCCGCGCCGTAATAGGGGCTGTAGGAGGTGCGGTCGGCGTGGGGGCCGCTGGGGCCGCCGCCGTTGAGGCCGCCGATGTTGCCGATGACGCGGCCGGTCCCGGTCCGCTCGTCGAAGTGGGTCAGCCAGGGGCTGCCCGAGGTGCCGCCGTGGAACCCGTTGCATTCCATGCGGAGCTGGCGGTATCCGTCGAGCCGCCGGGTGCTGGTTTCGCAGCGTACGGCGCGGTCCTGGGGGTCGTTGCGGACGCTCGGGTAACCGATGACGGTGACGTTGTCGTGGGTGTAACCAGGGGTCGGGGTGAGGGTGTTGCCCCCGGTGAGCGATTCGACGGAGCGGCCGCGCCGGTCGGGGGCGACGGTGGCGAACGCGAAGTCCAGGTCGGAGGCGTCGCCCGTGGTGCCGTGCCCCGGATACGTGAACGACTTGGTGATCGCCCACAGCCCGTACGGCTGGGTGGTCGCCCCGGAGCGGTACTTCGGAACGAACGCGGCGTGCGTACCAGGATTGCAGTGGCCCGCGGTGAGCAGGAGGTTGCGGCGCGGGCTGGTGACCACGCTCGCGGTGCAGTAGTGCGCGCGGGCGTCCTTGTCGACGGAGAAGAGGACCCCGACGGACGGGATGCCGTCGATGTGCCGGGCGGTGGGCACGGACGCCGCGGCCGGGGTGACGGACGAGGTCATCACCTCCGGGCCGCCCGGCGCGGTCCTGCGGGGGAACGCCGCGGCCATCTTGGCGGGCGTCCAGAAGTCGGCGGCCGCCTCGGTCGTCCAGGAGGCGGCGGCGGAGGTGATGGTGATCCGGGGGGTGTGGCCGTCGCCGGTGGCGGACGGCCCCGGGGGCGCAGAGGGGTCGCCGCCCTCGGGGGCGCCGGGTGCCGCGTGCCCCCGAGGGCGGTTGTCGGAGCCGGCGGTTCCGGCGTGGCCGACCGTTGCCGTGGTCAGCCAGGCGGCCAGGCCGAGGCCCGCGCCGAGCGCGGCCACCACCGCTTTCCCACGGTGCTTCCTGCCGTGTCGTCGCATGTCAGCGGGTCTCCTTCACGATCCAGTCCAGATAGTCCGCCGAGCCGCGCACCACGGGCGTCGCGATGATCTCGGGGGTGTCGTAGTCGTGCGCCGCCCTGATATGGGCCTCCAACGCGTCGTAGCGGGCTTCGGTGGTCTTGAACAGCACCTGCACCTCGCGGCTGGTCTCCACGGTGCCCGCCCAGCGGTAGACGGACGTCACCGGGGCGCTGACCTGCGCGCACGCCGCCACCCGCGCCGCAATCGCACCGCGCGCCAGCTCCTGCGCCTTCGCCTCGTCGTCGGTGGTCGTCAGCACGGTCAGACAGCGGGCCGGACCCTCGGCGGGTTCCGGGGGGTCGTACGGGTCGGTCACGGATGCGCACCTTTTCGGGTCGGGCGTCCCGGGCCAGGACGGTTCCCGGTCGGAACGGTTCATGGCGGGACGATTCCTGGGCGGAGAGGCCGAGTTGATCTCCGGACGGCATGGTACGGACGCGGACGATCATGGTGGACCAGGACGGCGGCACCGGGCGGGAGCGGGGCACCGGCCGGAGTGCGGCCCGGGGCATGTGCTCGCGAACGCGCGCCCCCGACTGCGTCTCCCCCGCCCGATCCGCCCGACCCGCCCACCTCGTCCCCGTCGGCCCGGCTTGCGCCCCGCGTACCAGCAGCCAGGATGGAACGGGAGGGACCGCACACCGCCCGCCCCGGGGCCCGTGGGCCGCGGCACCCGGCGTATCCGGCGTATCCGGCAGTCGCAACGACCGGGTCGGCCCGGTGACGGGCGGACGGGGAGGCCGGAAGCGGGACGGCCGGACGCCCGGGTGGCCGGAAGGCCGAGGGCGGCGGCGGAAAGGGCAGGGCACGGCATGGACAACGACGTCAACGACCTCAAGGCCCTCGTCCGCGATCGGCTCGACGACGCCCGCGCCTCGGCGCACGGCCGCAGCGCCCATCTGTTCCTGCACGACGGACCGCTGCGCCAGACCGTGATCGCGCTGCTGGCGGGCCGCGCGCTGGAGGAGCACAACGCGCCGCCCGCGGCCAGCCTGGAGGTGCTGCGCGGCCGGGTCCGGCTCACCGCTCCCGGCGGCAACCGCGAACTGGTCGCCGGGCAGATCGCCCGCATCCCCCAGGAACGCCACGCCCTGCACGCCGTCGAGGACTCCGCGGTCCTGCTCACCGCCGTCACCGCCGTACCGGAGACGCCTCACCCCGCCCCGGCGGGGTCGGCGACGGCCCAGGGGTGAGGAGCCCGGGGCGCGCGGGACGCAGCGGCTCAGGCCCCGTACCACTGGTCGTACGCCAACTTGCAGAGCAGCCCGACGACCACGACCACCAGCACCCCGCGGACGAATCCGGCGCCCCGCTTGAGCGCCATGCGAGCGCCCACCATGCCACCGATGAGGTTGAACAGGGCGAGCACCGCGCCGAGTTGCCACAGGACGGCGCCTTGGAGGGTGAAGACCGTGAGCGCGCCCACGTTGGTGCACACGTTGACGATCTTGGCGGTGGCGGAGGCGGCCACCAGGTCCATGCGGAGCACGGCGGAGAGCGCGACGATCAGGAACGCCCCGGTGCCGGGCCCGATCAGCCCGTCGTAGAAGCCGATGCCGAGGCCCACCAGGAGTATCGCCGCCAGCACCCGGCGCCGGGTGACCGGGCCGGACGGCGCGGGTGCGGTCCCGAAGGCCGGGCGGAGGAGGACGAACGCGAGCACGCCGAGGAGGATCACCATGATCAGCGGGCGGAGCACCGCGCTGTTGATCCCGGCGGCGAAGAAGGCACCCCCGAGCGATCCGGCGAGGGCGGCGAGCCCGATCCGCAGCGCCGCCCGCACGTCGACGGGCGTCTTGCGGACGTAGGTCACGGCGGCGGCGGTGGTGCCGACAACGGCCGTGGACTTGTTGGTGCCCAGGACCTGGACGACGGGCGTGTGCGGCAGACCGACCAGCAGTGCGGGGAGCAGCAGCAGCCCGCCGCCGCCCACGACGGCATCGATCCAGCCCGCGGCGAGCGCCGCCAGGCAGAGCAGGGACAGGACGGTGAGGGATATGTCAGCGGGCACCGTGCGATCTTACGAACGCGCCGCCCCGCCACCGACGTTGCCGGCCACGGCCTCGACGCCCCGCGCACGCCCGCCGTTCTGGTCCCGCCGCCCCCTCACACCCCCACCTCCCGCCCGCTGAGCGCAGCGTTCCGTACGGGAAACAGGCAGGACCCCTACGGGTAACAGCGGCGGCGGACGCTGAACGACGCCCGCTCCCCCCGCTGCGCCGTTCCCCCGTGATGGAGGCACCGACATGGCCCCAGCCACCGCCCGCCCCTCTGCCGCAGCGCCCCCGGCGCACCGCCCGGCCCTCGTGCTCATCGGGCACGGCATGGTCGGCCAGCGGTTCCTGGAGGAGTTGGCGGACCGGGGCGTCACCGGGCGGACCCGGATCGTGGTGCTGGGCGAGGAGCCCCGGCCCGCGTACGACCGCGTCCAGCTGACTTCGTACTTCGCCGGCCGCAGCCCCGAGGAACTCTCCCTCACCGACCCGGACTTCCTCACCCGCCACGGCATCGAACTCCGCCTGGGCGACCCGGCGACGGCGATCGACCGGCGGACCCGCACCGTCACCGCCCGCTCCGGCCGCACCGTCCGCTACGACACCCTCGCACTGGCCACCGGCTCGTACCCGTTCGTGCCGCCGGTGCCCGGGCGGGACGGCGCGGGGTGCTTCGTCTACCGCACCGTCGAGGATCTGCTCGCCATCGAGGAGTACGCGGGCAGATCCCGCACCGGTGCGGTGATCGGCGGCGGGCTGCTGGGCCTGGAGGCGGCCGGTGCGCTGAAGGGACTCGGACTGCGCACCCACATCGTGGAGTTCGGCCCCCGGCTGATGTCCCTCCAGGTGGACGAGGGCGGCGGGCGCGCCCTGGGCCGTACGGTCGAAGGGCAGGGGCTGCGGGTGCACACCGGGGTCGCCGGGAAGGAGATCGTCACGGACGCGTCCGGCGCGGTCACCGCGCTGGAGCTGTCGGACGGCAGCCGGATACCGGCGGACCTCGTGGTGTTCTCGGCGGGGGTGCGGCCGCGCGATCAGCTGGCGCGCGCGTGCGGGCTGCCGGTCGGGGAGCGCGGCGGGGTCGTCGTCGACGCCCGGTGCCGCACCGACGACCCGGCGGTCTACGCGATCGGCGAGTGCGCGCGGGCCGCCGACGGCCGGGTGTACGGCCTGGTGGCGCCGGGGTACGAGATGGCCCGCACCGCCGCGGCGGCGATAGCCGGGCAGGACGCACCGGCGTTCACCGGGGCGGACCTGTCCACCAAGCTGAAGCTGCTCGGGGTGGACGTGGCGTCGTTCGGCGACGCGCACGGCACCACGGAGGGCAGCCTGGACGTCGTCTACGCGGACGCCCGCGCCGGGATCTACAAGAAGCTGGTGGTGGGCGCGGGCGGGGAGTTGCTGGGCGGCGTGCTGGTCGGCGACGCCGAGGCGTACGGCATGCTGCGCCCGCTGACCGGTTCGGTGCCCCCGGTGGCGCCCGAGGAGCTGGTGGTGCCCGCCGGGGCGGGTGGCGCCGCGCTCGGCCCGGGGGCGCTGCCCGACGACGCGGTGCTGTGCAGCTGCCACCACATCACCAAGGGCACGGTCCGCGCGGCCGTCACCACGCACTCCTGCACCTCCGTGCCCGAGGTGAAGAAGTGCACCAAGGCCGGCACCGGGTGCGGCAGTTGTGTCCGGACGCTGACCGCCGTCGTCCACGACGAGCTGGCCGCGTCGGGCGCCGTCGTCGACACCGGGCTGTGCGGCTGCTTCCCGCACACCCGCGCGGAGCTGTACGAGATCGTCCGGACGCTGCGGTCGCCGTCGTACGCCGCGCTGCTGGAGTCGTACGGACGGCCGCGGGCGCGGGGCGGTGAGGGGTGCGAGATCTGCAAGCCGGTGATCGGTTCGGTCATCGCGTCGCTGGCGCCCACGGTCGGCGCCGACGGGTACGTCCTCGACGGCGAGCAGGCCGCCCTTCAGGACACCAACGACCACCATCTGGCGAACCTCCAGCGCAACGGCTCGTACTCGGTCGTGCCGCGGATCCCCGGCGGCGAGATCACCCCGGAGAAGCTGATCGTCATCGGGGAGGTGGCCCGCGAGTTCGGGCTCTACACGAAGATCACCGGCGGGCAGCGGATCGATCTGCTGGGCGCCCGTGTGGAGCAGCTGCCGCGGATCTGGGCGCGGCTGGCGGCTGCCGGTTTCGAGTCGGGGCACGCGTACGGCAAGGCGCTGCGGACGGTGAAGTCCTGCGTGGGGCGGACGTGGTGCCGCTACGGCGTGCAGGACTCCGTACGGATGGCGATCGCGCTGGAGCTGCGCTACCGGGGGCTGCGCGCGCCGCACAAGCTGAAATCGGCGGTCTCCGGGTGCGCCCGCGAGTGCGCGGAGGCGCGCGGCAAGGACTTCGGCGTCATCGCCACCGCGGGCGGCTGGAACCTCTACGTGGGCGGCAACGGCGGTGCCACGCCCCGCCATGCCGATCTGCTGGCGCAGGACCTGTCGGACGCCGAACTGGTGCGGATCATCGACCGGTTCCTGATGTTCTACATCCGCACCGCCGACCGGCTGGAGCGCACCGCGGCGTGGCTGGAGCGGATCGAGGGCGGTCTCGGCCACGTACGGGACGTGGTGGTGCACGACTCCCTGGGGCTCTGCGCGGAGCTGGAGTCCCTGATGGCGGCGCATGTCGACGGCTACCGGGACGAGTGGGCGCTCACCCTCGCCGACCCGGAGCGGCTGGCCCGCTTCGCCTCCTTCGTCAACGCGCCGGACGCACCGGACCCGTCGGTCCGCTTCGTCCCCGAACGCGACCAGATCAAGCCCGACCTGCCCCTGCTGGCCGGGCCGGACCTGCCCGTACGCACACCGGAAGGGACCTTTGCACGATGACTTCCATGGACGCGAGGGCCACCACGGGTGCGGCGGGCTCGGGGTGCGCGCCCGGCGTGCGGTCCGCCGCGGGCGCCCCGGGCGCGACGGCGGGCGTCATCGAGGTGTACGGGCCCGACGGCTGGTTCCCGGTCTGTGCGCTCACCGCGCTCACCCCCGGGCGCGGGGCCGCCGCGCTGCTGCCCGACGGCGGCCAGGCAGCGCTCTTCCGCGACCGGTCGGGAGCGGTGTACGCGATCGGCAACCGCGACCCGTTCACCGGCGCGCAGGTCCTCTCCCGCGGCCTGACCGGTTCGGCGGCGGGCCGCCCGTACGTCGCCTCACCGCTGCTCAAGCAGCGTTTCGACCTCGCCAGCGGGGCCTGCCTGGACGATCCGGGGGTGGCGGTACCGGTGTACGCGGTACGGGTGCGGGAGCCGTAGCGGGGCGCTCCCGGGGGCCGGCCCCGGGGCGGCTTCGGGGAGGCCCGGGACCGTATCGAGCGGGAGATCACCCTCGCATCGCCCTGAGCGCCCCGGGTGCGGCCCCCGCGCCCGTCCGGTTCCGTGCGCCCCGGGCGTACGCTGATGTGTCCCCGACGGAGGAGGCGCAGTGCCCCGGTGGAACCCCAGCAACATCCCGGACCAGACGGGCCGCTGCGCCGTCGTCACGGGCGCCAACAGCGGTATCGGCTACGCCACCGCGCGGGAGCTCGCCCGGCGCGGCGCCCGGGTGGTGCTGGCCTGCCGCAATGTGGCGCGCGGTGAGGCGGCCCTCGCCGAGCTGCGGCGCGAGGTGCCCGCCGCCGAGGCGGAGTTCCGCCGTCTGGACCTGGCGGACCTCGCGTCCGTCCGCGACTTCGCCGCCGGGCTCGACAGCTTCGACGGCGTCCGCCTCGACCTGCTCATCAACAACGCGGGCGTGATGGCGCTGCCCCGCGGCACCACCGTCGACGGCTTCGAGCGGCAGTTCGGCATCAACCACCTGGGCCACTTCGCCCTCACCGGCCTTCTGCTGCCCCGGCTGCTTGCCACCCCGGGCGCCCGCGTCGTGACCGTCTCCAGCTTTCTCCACGTCCTCGCCGGGATCGACCCGGACGACCTCAACAGCACGCGTCCTTACCGGCGTTGGCGTGCCTACGCCCGTTCCAAGAGCGCCAACCTCCTCTTCGTCCACGAGCTGGCGCGGCGGCTGGCGGCGGCCGGCTCCCCCGTCGTCGCGGCCGCCGCGCATCCGGGGTACGCCGCCACCAACCTGCTGACCACAGCGCCCCGTATGGAGGGCCGCCGGTCCACGGAGCGCCTGATGGAGCTGGGCAACCGCCTCATCGGGCAGAGCCCGGAGGGCGGCGCGCTGCCCGTCCTGTGCGCCGCCACCGCCCCGCGCATGGAGCCGGACACCTTCGTCGGCCCCCGCGCCCTGCTCCGCGGCGCCCCGGCCCCCTCCCCCCGCGCCCCCTGGGCGCGCGATGACGCGGCCGCCGCCCGCCTCTGGGAGGCGTCGGAGGAACTCACCGGGGTGCGCTACGACTTCACGGCGCGCGGCGGCCGGAAACCGGCCTGAGCCGGGGCCCGCACCGGCCTGATCCCGGAGCCCGCCGCGCCCCGGGCCGCGACCGGCGCGCGGGTCCCCGTCGCGCGCCCCCCCGGGGTAGAGTGACGGCGCATTCGCAGTGGACGAGACGAGGAGGTGGGACCCATCACCGCTGTACCAGGTGGGTGCTCTCGCCCCGACACCGCGCGGTTCACCAGGCAGAGGTGACCGGAGGGCGCCCTTTTCGGCTCCCCGAAAGGCCCTCATGCCCGCGCGTCACCCCGCCGCCCCCTCCTCTGTACCGCCGTCCTCTCCCGGCCTCGTCGCGCGCCTGCGCGCCGCCGGATGCGTCTTCGCCGAGGACGAGGCGGAACTGCTCCTCGCCGCCGCCCGTACGCCCGCCGAACTCGCCGCCATGGCGCGGCGCCGCATGGACGGCCTGCCCCTCGAACACGTCCTGGGCTGGGCCGAGTTCTGTGGCCACCGGATGCGCGTCGGGCCGGGTGTCTTCGTCCCCCGGCGACGCAGCGAGTTCCTCGTCCGCCGGGCCGCCCGGCGCACCCGCCCCGGCGCGGTCGTCGTCGACCTGTGCTGCGGCTCGGGCGCGCTGGGCGCGGCCCTGGCCGCCGCTGCCGGGCCGGTCGAGCTGCACGCCGCCGACATCGACCCGTCGGCGGTGCGCTGCGCCCGCGTCAATGTCGCCACGGCGGGCGGCCGGGTCCATGAGGGCGACCTCTTCGCCGCGCTCCCCCAGGAGTTGCGCGGCCGGATCGACGTCCTGCTGGCCAACGTCCCGTACGTCCCGACCCAGGAGGTCGGGCTGCTGCCGCCGGAGGCGCGGGACCACGAACCGCGGGTGGCGCTGGACGGCGGCGCCGACGGCCTCGATGTGCTGCGCCGGGTCGCCGAGGCGGCCCCGCGGTGGCTCGCGCCCGGCGGCAGCGTGCTGAGCGAGACCAGCGAACGGCAGGCACCGGCGGCCCTCCGCGCCCTGACCGGCAGCGGCCTGGATGCCCGTACGGAACGCTGCGAGGAACGGGCCGCCACGGTCGTCATCGGCGCCCGCCCCGCAAGCGGCACGTAGCACCCGCCGTCCCCGGGGCGCGCGGGGCGTGCGGCGCGCCCCGGGCGCCCCCGCCGCGCACCCCGGGGCGCCCCGGACGGGCCGTCACCTCACCGCTCACCGTCCGGATTCGTCCAGTTGCCATGCGGTGGTCACGCGCGTACGGCACAGTGGTCGGGCACCACGCGGTGATCGTCGGTCACCGTCAGCAGGCACCGAGCAGCGGACGCAGGGGGCGAGGCCATGACGGGCACCGGCACAGGCATCGGCAGAAGGGGGCTGCTGGCCGCCTCCGGGGGGCTCGCGCTCACCGGCCTGCTGGCCGCCTGCGGCTCCCACACCGGGCGGGACGGCGGCGGTTCGGGGCCCGGGATCAGCCAGTGGTACCACCAGTACGGTGAGCCCGGCGCCGAACGGGCCGTGAGGCGCTATGCCGACGCGTACAAGAAGGCGCACGTCACCGTCCAGTGGCGGCCCGGCGACTACGACCGGCAGACCGCCGCCGCGCTGCTGACCGACTCCGGACCGGACGTCTTCGAGGTCAACGGCCCGACGCTGGACCAGATCCGCGGGGGGGGGTGTGGGGCGTGGGGGGCGCCCGCCGGCGCGGGGCGCCGTGGGCGGGCAGACGCCGGGGGGGGGGCGCCGCCCGGGGGGGGGGGGACCGACTGT
>NZ_JBHYGX010000004.1:0-18803 GCF_042739975.1 Streptomyces sp. NPDC059080 | reverse complement strand
ACCACCCGGCCGTTTTAGTCTCAGAGCCCCCCCCCCCCCCCAGCCCCCCGCCGCGCGCTCCTCCCCCCCCCCCCCCCCCCCCCGAGGCCGAGCCGGTCAAGGACGACTTCCACCAGGCGGTGCTGGCCCCCAAGATCTGGCAGGACCGCATCTGGGGCATCCCGCAGACCATCGACACCCAGCTGCTCTACTACCGCAAAAGCCTCCTGAGGGACGCCGGGGCCGAACCGCCGCGCACCCTGGACGCCCTGGTGGACGCCGCGCGGAAGCTGACGACGAAGAAGACCAAGGGGCTGTTCCTGGGGAACGACGGCGGCGCGGGCGTCCTCGGCGGCACGCCGCTCTTCGCCGCCGGGCTGAGCCTGGTCACCGAGGACGGCAAGGTCGGCTTCGACGATCCGGCGGCCGCCCGCACCCTCGGCAAGATCCGCCGCCTGTACGCCGACAAGTCGCTGCTGCTGGGCGCCCCCACCGACTGGTCCGACCCGGCGGCGTTCCTCCAGGAACTCACCCCGATGCAGTGGTCGGGCCTGTGGGCGCTGCCGCAGATCCAGCAGACGTTCGGCGACGACTTCGGCGTTCTGCCGTTCCCGGCGGACGGCCCGCACGGCGCACCGGCCGTCCCGGTGGGCGCCTACGCCTCGGCGGTCAGCGCGCGCAGCGCCCGTAAGGCGGAGGCCAAGGCGTTCGCGTCCTGGCTGTGGATCGAACGCACCGACCTCCAGCAGGACTTCGCGCTGTCGTACGGCTTCCACATCCCGGCCCGGACGTCGCTGGCGAAGAAGGCGGCGCGGCTGCGGACGGGCGCCGCCGCGGACGCGGTGCGGTACGCCACCGACCACGGCCACGCCGAACCGCTGCGGTGGACGACGGCGTCGCGCACTGCCTACCAGGACGCGCTGAGCCGCATCATCAAGGACGGCGCCTCCCCGGAGAGCGAGATGCGGACCGTGGTGCGCACGGTCGATGCCGAGCTGGCCCGGGTCAGGAAGAGGTGACGGCGCGGACCGCGGAGGCGCCCCCGGACGGGCGGGGGGCGCGCGGCGCCGCGGAGCGCGAACGGCGCACGCCCGGCGCGCGGTTGTTCGGCCCGCAACGCCGCTCCCTGTGGTTCTGGATCTTCGTCGGCCCGTTCGCGCTGGGCCTGGCGATGTTCACGTACGTACCGCTGGCGTGGAGCGTCTACCTCAGCTTCTTCGACGCGCACAACACCGTCACCCCGACCGACTTCGTGGGCCTCGGCAACTACACGTCGATGCTGACGGACGGCGCGTTCCTCTCCAGCCTGGGCACGTTCGCGCTGTTCACCCTGTTCATCGTCCCCGCGACGTATGCGCTGTCGCTGGCGCTGGCCGTGATGGTCAACCGGCTGCGCTACGCCCAGGCGTTCTTCCGGTCGGTGTTCTTCCTGCCGACGGCGTGCTCGTACGTGGTGGCGGCGCTGATCTGGAAGCTGTCGCTCTTCAGCGGGGTGCGCTTCGGCCTGGCCAACACGGTGCTGGGCTGGTTCGGCGCGGACCAGACGGCCTGGCTGTCGACGACCGATCCGCCCTGGTACTGGCTGGTCATCGTGACCGTCCGGCTCTGGCTCCAGGCAGGCTTCTACATGATCCTCTTCCTCGCCGGGCTCCAGCGGATCTCCCCGCAGCTTTACGAGGCGGCGGCGGTGGACGGCGCGCGGCCCGGCTGGCAGACGTTCCGCCACCTCACCTTCCCGCAGCTGCGGGCCACGTCCGTGGCGGTGGTGCTGCTGCTGGTGATCAACGCGTTCCAGGCGTTCGACGAGTTCTACAACCTGCTCAGCGACGCCCGCGGCTATCCGCCGTACGCCCGGCCGCCGCTGGTCTACCTCTACTACACGGCACTCGGCCGGGAACAGAACCTCGGGCTGGGCAGCGCGGGCGCGGTGATCCTCGCGCTGATCATCGCGGTGGCGACGGTCGCCCAGGCCCGCTGGCTCGGCCTCGGCCGCAAGGAGGACTGACCGCCGATGCACCACGCCTGGATCCGGGTGGGCCGCGCGCTGCGGGTGGCGCTGCTGACCGCCCTGGCGCTGCTCTTCCTCGTCCCGTTCTACCTGCTGGTGCGCAACGGCCTGGCCACCGAGGCGGACATCACCGCGCCGGACTGGACGTTCTTCCCGCGCCATGTGCAGTGGTCGAACCTCACCGAGGTCTTCGACGATCCGAACCTCCCACTGGGCCACGCGCTGCTCAACTCCACGCTGATCGCGGTCTCCACGACGCTCGGCACGGTGTTGCTGGCGTCCCTCGCCGGGTACGGGCTGGCCCGCATCCCGTACCGCGGCGCCAACGCCGTCTTCTACGCGATCCTCGGCACGCTGATGGTCCCGGCGGCCGTGACGTTCGTACCGAGCTTTGTGCTGGTGTCGTCGCTGGGCTGGATCTCCACGCTGCGCGGTCTGGTGATCCCGACGCTGTTCAGCGCGTTCGCCTGCTTCATCTTCCGGCAGTACTTCCTCGGCTTCCCCCGGGAGCTGGAGGACGCGGCGCGGGTCGACGGCCTCGGATACTGGCGGACCTACTGGCGCATCGTCGTCCCCAACTCCCGCCCGGTGTTCGCCGCCGTCTCCACCATCGTCTTCATCGGCGCCTGGAACGCCTTCCTGTGGCCGCTGGTCATCGGCCAGGACCAGGAGGCATGGACGGTCCAGGTCGCCCTGTCGACCTTCACCACCGCCCAGAACCTCAACCTCCACGAACTCTTCGTCGCCGCCGCGGTCTCCATCGCCCCGCTGATCGTCGTCTTCCTGCTGCTCCAGCGGTACATCGTGGCGGGGGTGGAGCGGTCGGGGATCGATGAGTGAGGGCCGGGCGAGGAGCCCCGGACATTGCTCTCCGGGTGGACCCACTCGCTCGGAGAGCCTTTCGTCAGGAGCGCTCAGGCGCTCCGCTCCGGGCATCCGCAGGGCTCCCCGGCCGTCCGGTGGTCGTGCCACGTTGCGGCGCCCCACGGCGGGCCATCGGCTGCCTGCCGGGCCCTCCGGTGCAACCGGTCGGCCCTCGGCCGCGTGGGTTACCTTGACCGTCCTCATCCGCAGCGCACCGAACGAGGAGCATCCATGACTGACCCCGGCACGCCGGTCGGCGGTTCCGCCCTGCCCCCGCCGCCGCCCCCGCTTCCCCCGGAGGCGCAGACCACGGGCGGACCGGTGCCGCACAGCGCGGACCAGGCGCTGGAGATCGGGCGGAACCACTTCCCGCCGGTCGGCTCGCCCGGTGGCCCCACCGGCCTTTTCGTCCACGAATTCGACGAGGGCTACCTCATCCACGCGGGCTGGCCGCTCCCGGAGGACCCGAGCGCCCCCCCGGCGCAGCCCGGCGGCAGCAACGTCGTGATCGCCAAGGAGGACGGCGAGGTGACCTTCCTGCCCAACTTCCCGCCGCCGGAAGCCGTCAAGCTCTACCACCGTCTCCGCGCCAACCGGCCCGGCTGACCTCTCGCGCAACGGGCGCCGACGGGCCGCTCCTGCCCGCCGGCGGGCCCGCGCTCACCGCCGCCGCAACAGCACGTGGCCCTCATCACCTGTTCTCTTGTCAGTGCCCCTGACTACACTCCGACTTGAAAGTGTCATGGGACAACCGTTACGGAGTCGGGGGACATCGTGGCCGGATCGAGCAGCTTCCAGGTCAATACCGAGGGTCTGAAGACCCAGGGCACCCACTTCCACCAGCTCGGCGAGGACTTCTCCGCGTCGGTCACGCGGCTGATGGACGGCCTGAGCGCACTGGGCGCCGGACCGCCCGCCACGGCGAAGCCGGGCGGCGGCACCCCTCCGGAGAAGTCGTTCGGGCAGCAGTTCGTCGGCGGTCTGACGACGCTCGACAGCATGGCCGGCGCCCCGCCCTGGGGCGACGACGACATCGGCGAGAAGTTCGGCGTCGTCTACGAGGGCGTCCGCGACGGCATGTACGAGTCGATGGGGCACCTGTCCGCGCAGTTCCAGAAGATCGGCAAGGCGCTGCAGGAGATGTCCAAGAACCATGCCGAGAACGAGGACTTCAACGACACGCTGATCAAGCAGAAGGTCGCGAACAAGCAGGGCTGGCAGGACCCGACGGCCTCCTCCAGCAGCATGAAGCCGGTCTGACCGTCACCCTTCCCGCCCGCGCCCGGCCACTGATTCCGCACACCGGGGCCCGGTTTCCCGAGCCCTGATCACGTCGGCGCCGTACCGCGGCACCCACCGGACGGCAGGTCACCACCCGCCTTCCGCCCACGCACCATGCAGCGTCATCTCACGGGGGAGCTTCGTCTTGTCTGTCATGCTGCCGGATCCGCTGGAGTGGGTCCTGGACATGCTCGGCTTCAACTGGCCGCACGCGGATGAGGACAAGCTCATGGAGTGCGCCCAGGTGTGGCGCACCTTCGCGTCGGAGGTCCAGGGGCACGCGGCGCAGGGCACGTCGTACGCCGGGAACGTCCTGTCGGAGAACTCCGGAGACGCCATCGACGGCTTCCGGAAGGAGTGGGACAAGTTCTCCGGCGGCTCGGGGTACCTCGACGACGCGGCGCAGGCCGCCGAGGTGATCGCCTTCACGCTGGAAGCCGCGGCCGTGCTGGTCATCGGCATGAAGGTGGCCGTCATCGTCCAGTTGGCGATTCTGGCGGCGGAGATCATCGCGGCGCAGGTGGCGGCACCGTTCACGCTCGGCCTGTCGGAGATCGGCGGCGCGGCGGCGACGCTGGCCACGCGTGAGATGGTCCGCCGGATCCTCAAGGAGGTCGCCAAGCAGCTGCTGGACGCCATTCTTGAGGCGGCCAAGGAGCCGGTCATCTCGGCGCTGGAGGCGATGGCCTCCGACCTCATCGCGCAGACCGTCAACCAGAACTTCGGCGCGCAGAACGGCTACAACCTGAGCCGCACCGCGAAGGAGGGGTACGCGGCGGGCAAGGACGCCCTGGAGAACACCGGCGAGACGCTCGGCGAGAGCCTGCGCGACGGCGCCGCCGGCCGGGCCGGGCACCGCGCCCGCGGCGGCCTGGACTCCGCCGCCGGCCACGGCAGCGACGGCGGCTCGGGTGAAGGCGGCTCCGGCGGGCACGGCGGCGACGGCCCGGGCGAGCGCGGTGGCGACGGTCCCGGCGACCGCGGCGGCAACGGGCCCGAGGGCAGCGGGCCCGAGGGCGGCGACGGTCCCGGATCGCGTTCCGACGGAGGCGACGGTCCCGACGGAGGCGACCGCGGCGACACCGGTGACGGCCCGGGCGACCGCGGCGACACGGGCGACGGGCCCGCCACGCACTCCCCACGTGCGTCGGACAACGTGGGCGGCGACCGGGACACCACCCTGGGCGACACGGGTGGCCCGCGCACCGCCCCCGCCTCGCCCGACTCCCCCACCACGGACCCGGCGCGCAACCTCCCGCCGACCCAGCCGCTGCCGCCCCCGGACCAGCGGTCCCCGTTCGACGACGGCTACCAGGGCGGCAACGACAGCCCGTACGGCACGACCGGCCCGGACCCCGTCGGCACGCAGCCCGCGCACGACCACGCGACACGGCCCGACCTCGGCCCGGACCCCGTCAGCACCCAACCCGCGCACGACAACACCACGGACGCGGGACGCCCCGCCCCGGGACCCGACCCGGACTCGATCACCACCCAACCGGCACACGACAACGCGACGCGCTCCCACCTCGGCCCGGACCCCGTCAGCACCCAACCCGCGCACGACAACACCCCGGACGCGGTGCGGCCCGAGCCGTCGCCGGTGCCTGAGCCGTCGCCCGCGCCGTCGTCGCCGGGTCCCGAGCCCCTGGGTGGTAACCCGCCCGTGTCGGACGGTGGTCCGTCCGCCGGCCACGACTCCTCCGGCGACTCCGGCAGCGGCGCGAGCGCCGGTACCGGGCGTCCGTCCGTGCCGCACATGGGCGCGCCGTCGCAGGGCGCCCCGCTCCACCACGCGCCGCCGGCGCCCCCGGTGCAGCAGCGCGACCCGGCCCCCGGCAACCCGATGCCGACCGTGCACGACCCCGACGACACCACCGTCACCACCCAGTCCGCCGGTTCGGCGACCCTGCCGCCGCCCACCCAGCAGGCACCGGACACCGCCGGACCCACCGCGTCCGCGCCCCACCAGCAGTCCCCGCAGTCCGGGGTACCGCAGTCCGGCGGCCCGGTGATGACGGGCGCCATGCCCTCCCAGGGCGGCGTCCCCTCCCAGGGCGGCCCCGGCACCACCTCACCCCGTGGCGGCACCCCGTCCGCGAACACCCCCAACCGCCCCGGCCCCCACCGCCGCCCCGACGGCTCCCAGGCGATCCAGGACGCCTCCCGGCGGCCCACCGCCGACCGCCCCGCGTACAACCCGCGCCTCGACGGCCCTCGCAGGGAGGAGACGTCCCGGCCCTACAACCCCCGCCTCGACGGCCCGCGGCCGAACGACGCCGCACCACCCGGTGACCAGCGCAGACCCGACGGCTCCCAGGTGGTCCAGGATCACACCCGGCAGCCGGCCCCGCAGGCGCCACCGCACCACCCGCGCCTCGACGGGCCCGCCCGCGACGGCGAGTCCCGGCCCGGCACCGGCGATGCCACCCGGCCCGACGCCACCCGCCGGGACGAGGGGCAACGCACCCCGGAAGCCACACCCCGCCCCGCCGACTCCCCCACCCGCCCGACCGGCGAACGCCCGGGCACCGACCGCCCCCAGGGCGACCGGCCCGACGCCACCGCTCCTCAGGGCGACCGGACCGGGACCACCGCCCCCGGGGACGGCCGCCCGGCCTCCCCTGCCCCGGAGGGCAACCGTCCCCCCGGCGACGGGCCCGGCACGCGCCCCGGCGCCGCCGCCCCCCGGCCGGAAGCGCCCGGACCGGACGCCTCGCGCCGCCCCGACACCCCGGCCGGTGCCACCACGCAGCCCGGCCGTACGGACCGTCCCCGGGACGGCGTCCCGGCCACGCCCCCGACGGCCCCGGGCCTCCACTCCGCCGGGAGCCCGGCCCCACACGGCAACGTCCCCCACCCGCAACAGCCCCACCACCAGGGCCCGTACACCCCACAGCACCAGCAGCCGCAGCAGCCGCAGCAGCCGCCGCACCATCAGCCCCAGCACCAGCAGCAGCCCCACCAGCAGGGCCCCGAGCAGGGCCATGGCCAGGTGCCGCCCCCGCATCAGCCGCCGGTGCCGCAGCCCCCGCACCTGCGCAGCCACACCGACGTACGCATCGGCCTCCAGGTCAAGCCGAACGGCCTCTATTCGCCGTATCCGCACGACCAGCAGGCGCTGCTGGCGAACTTCCCGCGCAATCCGGACGGGTCCCCGCGGCCGTTCAACGACCCGTTCCAGCCCTGGGCGCAGCTCCAGAACGACGGCGGCGTCAACGTCCTCGGCCGCTCCAACAACTGCGCCGACTGCACCCGTTCGTTCATGGAGTCCTGGTACGGCAACCCGCAGGTCTCCGCGGTACGCACCTACGACCCGGATGGCAAGGGCGGCATCGACCGCGCCTCCGGCGAGCGCGACGGCACCGCCCACATCGAGCAGTGGGCCGGAACGACCTTCCGCAACTCCGGGCAGAACGCGAAGGACGGCTACTCCCGGATCGCCGACGAACTGCGCAAGGCCGGCCACGGCGCCTCTTCCGCGGTCCTGGTGACCTGGCCCAAGAAGCCCGACGGCAGCGGCGGCGGCGCGCACGTCTTCAACGCGGTCAACCACAACGGCCGCGTCATCTGGGTCGACAGCCAGAGCGGCGAGATCAGCCAACAGCCCATCAACACCAGCGCCGAGAACGTCTGGCACCTCACCCTCGACGCCAACCGCCGCCCGTTCGACCCCGCCGCGGCCCAGCAAAACCCCCAGCCCCAGCAGCACCAGGCACCCGGCCCCCAGCAACAGCCGGGCCCGTACGCGCAACAGCCGGGGCCCTACCCACAACAGCCGCAGCCGGGGCCGCAGCAGACCCCCGGCCCGTACGCGCAACAGCCGGGGCCGGGCCCGCAGCAGCAGCCCGGCCCGTACGCCCAGCAGCCGACCCCCCAGAACCCGCAGCCTCAGCATCAGCAGGCCCCCGGCCCGTACGCCCAGCCTCAGCCGGGCCCGCACACCCAACATCCCCAGCCCCAGCAGAACCCCTACGCCCAGCAGCCGGGCCCGTACGCACAACAGCCGCAGCCCCAGCAGAACCAGCCGGGTCCGTACGCCCAGCAACCGCAGCCGGGCCCGCACCAGCAGCAGGCCCAGGCGAACCCGTACCAGCAGCCCCAACCGGGGCCCTACGCCCCGCAGCCGCAGCCCCAGCAGCAGCCCGGCCCGTACGCACAACAGCCCCACCCGCAACAGCAACCCGGCCCGCACTCCCCGCAGCCCGGCCCGAACCAGCCGCAGCCGCAGCCGCAGCCGCAACAGCAGCCGGGCCCCTACGCGTCGCAGCCGACCCCGCAGCACCAGCAGCCCAATCCTTACGCCCAGAATCAGCAGCCCGGCCCGTACGCGCAGAACCAGCAGACGCCGTACGCGCAGCAGCCGGGCCCGCAGCAACAGGGCCCGTACGCGCAACAGCCGCACCCGCAACAGCCCGGGCCGTACCAGCAGCCCAGCCCGTACTCCCCGTCGCCGCAGCAGCCCGGGCCGTACGCACAGCCCCAGCCGGGCCCGCACACCCAACAGCCGCAGCCCCATCAGAACCCGTACGCCCAGCAGCCCCAACAGCCGGGCCCGTACGCGCAGCCCCAGCAACCGAACCCGCAACAGCCGTCGCCATACGCACAGTCGCCGCAGCCGCAACAGCAGCCGGGCCCGTACCAGCAGGCGCCGGCCCCGCAGGTTCAGCCGCAGAACCCGTACACCCAACAGCCGCAGCAGCAGACGTCTCAGCAACAGGCGCCGGCCCCACAGCAGCAAGCGCCGCAGCAGGCACCGCACCAGCAGCAGGGCCCCCAGCAACAGCAGCAGTCCCAGCCTCAGCCTCAGCCTCAGCCCCAGCAGTCGCCGTCGCCGTCGCCGCAGAACACGAAGGCGCCGCAGCAGACGCCCACGCAGCCGACCCCACAGCAGCAGCCGCAGCAGCAAGGTCCGCAGCAGACACCGCACCAGCAGGTGCCCCACCAGCAGCCCCCGGTGGCCGAGGCGTCCCCGCAGACGCAGCAGGAACCGGCCCCGCAGGCCGAGCCCCCCACCGAGCAGCCGAAGCACGAGACCGAGCCGTCGGAGCACCAGCCCGAGCAGGGCGAACAGCAGCCCGAGCAGCCGGACCAGAAGGGCGACGACCACCAGGCCGATCACCAGGCCGATCACCAGGCCGATCAGCAGGCCGATCAGCAGGCCGACCCGCAGCCGGACCAGCAGGATCCGCAGCACCAGGACGGCGCGGACCAGGACTCCGAGGCGGCGGACCCGAATGACCCCGACAGCCTCGGGGCGATCCGCGACGACCTGGATCACCACCCCGGTGGTCTGCTGCCGCCCGACCCCAACGACCAGCAGCGGCTGGAAGACGCCGTTCCGCGCAACGAGGACGGCACGCCCCAGCGGTTCGCCGACCCCTTCGGGGCCTGGGGGCAGTTGCAGAACGACGGCGGCCACACGGTCCCCGGCCGCAGCAACAACTGCGCCGACTGCTCCCGTTCGTTCCTGGAGTCCTGGTACGGCAACCCGCAGGTCTCCGCCGCCCGCACCCCCGACACCGACGCCAACGGCAAGCCGGACACCTGGTCCCCCGAGAGCAATGCCAACGAGAACCAGATCCGCTGGAGCGGCGCCACCCACTCCTACACGGGTCCCGGCGGCGACCCCAACACGGCGGCCCGGATCGCCCACGAACTCCAGCAGGCCGGACACGGCTCGGCCGCCATCGTCCAGGTCAGCTGGCCCAACAACGGCGGCGGCCACGCCTTCAACGCGGTCAACCACCACGGCAAGATCATCTGGATCGACACCCAGTCCGGAAAGGTCAGCCACGAGCCGCTCCACATCCCCCAGGCCGAAAACGTCTGGCACATCCCCCTGGGCCCCGACCGCCAGCCCCTCCACGCGGATCACGCGGTCAACAAGACCGGCGATGACGGGGACAAGAAGGACAAGGGCAAGGAGACCGGCAACGGGGCGGACAACGGCGCCGACGCGAAGGCCGACACCAAGAACACGGCCGATGAGGGCACGTCGCCGTCCGACGCCTCATCCGGGGCCTCACCCCACGCATCCGGCCAGGAGGACAGCTCCCACCCCGATGCCACGGCCGAGGGCACGCCCCTCGGCCAGACCCCGGCCAAGAGCGACGACACGCACGTCAGCGAGCGGCCTTTCTCCGGTGCGGCGGCAGCCCGCGAGCACACGCCGGACAGCCGTGGCACGCACGTCTCGCAGTACCTCGCCGACGCGCTGCGCCACGATCAACACCCGATGCCATACGGCAAGCCGCCCCTCGCGGCGCCGGACAGCCATCCGGCGTCCGAGAATGCCCAGAGGCAGAACCCGTCCCCGGCCGACCCGCAGTCCAGCCAGAGCCCGGACGGTCACCACGGACCCCCTCGGGATACTCCGGCGACGGATGACGACCACGTGTCCACGCCCGAGGCGGAACCAGCGCAAGAACACCCACACGACGACCACACCTCGGCCGACGAGCACCCGGCACCCGAGGAACCGGGCAGCGCCCCCGCCCCGGACGAAGAGCCGTCGTCCCTTGCCGAGCGCCGCAGCCAGGCCGAAGCCCTGCTCGGCCCCACCGCGGAACGTATCGTCGATCTGGATTCGTGGCTCCAGTTCCACTCCCAGAAGGCCGACGCAGAGTTTGAGCAAACCCTGAACGAAATGCGCGAGGCAAGAAGGCTCCTGGAGGAGAATCCGGACCATGTGCTCCACACAGCACTGGAGTTGAACGCGCCCACCACGGAATCGAACGAGGCCCTGGCAGAATTCGACCTCGGGCTCGCAGAACCCAACGGTCCCATCACACGCCGCGTAGAAGTGACGACGGTGGAGAAGGAGATCACCAAGCCGGGCGACATCAGAAACGCGGTAGCGCATGGCTTCGATAAAATCAACAAGCGGGAGGCGTACGGCGTCCCGCTTCCGCGGCCGCGAGATGTCAGCATCTACCTCAAGGTGAAGGCCGAGGTGCGATCGAAAAAGGGGCTGACGACCGAGAGGCTCCCCGATGGAAGCGTCACCCTCCGCAGGCCGGACGGCACTCTCATCGGTGAAAGAAATCTTTTCGACGACATCCTGGAGAATCTGGGAAAGACACCCGACGCCGAAAAGCTGGACCGCATCATCTGCTCGGATCCGGACCTTGGCGTACTGGCAGAATACATGCATGACGGGGTCAAGTGGGAGCGCATCCGATGACACAGGCCAGAATTATCGACTTCCCGGGATCTTCCATCCGACTGGAACGCGACGTCGAAGCGATGAGCGAAGATCACATCGGATTGGCCAGACTCGCGATCACCAGCGTTTTTCAGTTCGCGCAGAGGCTGTGCATCCCACTTTCCATGGAGGTCGAAACCTCTTACTGGGACAATGAATTCGACCTCCCCATCACCTCACCATCACGCCTGCGCGAATTCGGGATACTGCGATGCAGCAACCTTCCGGAAGGTCTCACAGCAGATCCGCGCGGACGCAATTCGCCGGTAACCAATGTCCAAGAAATCAGCGAAAGTGTGGCACTCGCCTTCGTCGAGAGCCTTCTCTCTGAAGACGCATCCGACGCTGCCGGCCTCAGCATCGGGTGGCAGGAGATCGAGTTCAACGGCATGATGGCCCGGCTCCCGGACAGTTTTCTCCCGGAGGGTGAACAAACCGTCAGCCTGGAAGTGGCGCGAGGGTACGTGGAGCATCCGGTCAAGTCCATCGGTGACGCGTCCTGGATCTACGGTCCGATCGGAGCGTCCGTCGTACACGCACCGTTCGAGTATCGAATTCATAGAGATCAGGGCGAGATCGCTCTGGACATCTCTACCTACTGGTCCCTCTGGGCTCCGGGAGGCCCAGGACGCCCCGACGTCGACCGAGCCGTCGAAACCCTGTTGAAGCACGGGTGGCAGCGGTCTTGATCTCTCGCGGCTTCCCTGAATCGTACAGTGGACAAGACGTACACCTCTTAGGCCGCCCGCACCGCACGAGGGAAAGATGTGACGGGACCGTCCCCTTCGCCGCCCGGCGTCCGCGGTCGACGCGGTTCGGTTCGCGGCGGCACGAGGCGCGGGCGCTCTGCAGCCCGGACCGTACGAAGGATCCCCCGGAAGCAAGCACACAGGATTACACCAAGCACACCGGATTACACTGAACAGGAGCCAAGCGGCCATGCCCCAGCACGCCGACACCCCGCCGACCACCTCCGAGGAAGCGCTCGCGCTCGTCCGTAGCCGCTACGCGGAGCCGAAGTTGCCCGATGGCACTCCGGCGCCCCTGGCCGTCGAGGAATTCGATATCGGCTACCTCGTCTTCCCCGTTTTCCCGCAGACCTCCCGGACCGATGCCGCAGGAAACCCGCTTCCCGCGCCGCCCGGTGGAGCGAAGATCGTGGTGTCGAAGGCGACCGGCGAATCCGTCACCGTGCCCAACCTCCCCACCGAAAGCGCCATCGCGCTCTACCGCGAGCAGAACGGGTAACCCCCGCAGGGGCAAGGCCGCCCCGAAGAAATTCCGAAAGCGCCTCGCAGAAACGACATCAGGCTGCTCCCTTCCCCGGTCCGGGTGGGAACGGACCTGATCCGCCCGCCGGCGCCCCGTCGGACTCAGCCCGCCTCGTCCTCGCCCGCCTGACCGCCCCTCAGGAGGGCCGCGCCGAGCGGGGTCAGGGTGTGCAGCACCGCGTTGCCGCGGCGGAGGGTGAGGAGGAGGCCGGCGTCGCGGAGCACCGTCGCGTGTTGGCTGGCGGAGGCGAGGGAGACGTCGGCGCGGCGGGCCAGTTCGGTGGTGGTGCAGCCGGAGCCGACGCCGCGGAGGATCGCGGAGCGGGTCTGCCCGACGAGGCGCCCCAGGGAGCGGCCGGGCGGTGGTACGGATGTGGCGCGTGGGGCCGGGTGGTCGACGGGGTAGACCAGCACCGGTGTGAGGTCCGGGTTGTGGAAGGTGACTGGCGTGCGGCGGCAGAAGTAGGACGGCATGAGGAGGAGCCCGCGTCCCCCCAGGTGGAGGTCGCGGTCGACGGGGTAATCGATCTCCAGGACCGGGGCGCGCCAGCGCAGTGCCGACGGGAGGGTGGCGAGCAGCCGGTCGGCGCCGCCGTCGAGCAGGGTCCGGCCCCGGGCGGCGCGGTCGGCCTCTATACGGGCCTGAAGTCGCGGCCAGTAGGGGGCAACGGCCGCCGCGTGGTAGCGCCGGAGGGCTCCGGCGAGATGGCCGAGTTGGCGGGTGTCGCCGTCGCCCATGGCCCGTATCCAGGCGGGCAGCGTCCGGGTGCGGGCGAGCCCGGCCAGTTCGGTGTGGACGCGGGCGGGCGGCGTCTCGCGCAGCGCGGACAGGGCGTCGTCGACGCCGAGTTGCCCCTCGGGCGGGGTGAGGAAATCCGGGAAATAGCCCCGGGTGGGCACGAGCGGCGCCAGCAGCCGCGTTTCGCCGTTCAACTTTTCCCGGGTTTCCGCACGCCATTTCCCGAAGGCCAGGCCGTCCCGCCGGTCACGGAGTCGGTGAAAACTTAAAATGGTTTCCCACAGCACATCGGGCCGTGCGGCTATCCGCACGCGGGCCAGATCGGGTCCACTGAAATGGACGCGTAACACCGAACCCCCACCCCTGGTTACCTCTGACGACCCCGACCGCCTGAGTATGCACGCCGATACGTGCGGTCACCATGCCCTTTTGGCCAGAGTTGAAAAGGGTCGCGCACAGGGGTGGACACCAGGAATGCTGTACTCAATTCAACGCCGGTGTACGCGGCCCGGATTGCTCGATCCCGTGGGGGGTGACGGGCAGGGAAGCGGCCGCGCCGCATTGCGTTGAAAGCCGCCCCCACGCCGACATGGGAGGCGGCGGCTCCCGAGGGGGGAGTTCGGAAAAAGCGAGGGCGGCACCTCCGCACAGGTGCCGCCCTTGTCCGGATGTCCGCGGTGGTGCCGGACCTACGGGACCACTGCCCACCGCGTGGCCGCGTCGCCGAACGAAGGCTCCCGCGCCACTCGGCCACCCCCGCAGGCCGAATCCGTACCGAAGAAATCCGTAGCGCAAAACCGAGGGCGGCACCTCCGCACAGGTGCCGCCCTCGCTTGGGCCGGAGCCTCGGCGCGGCGGTGAGGGTGGGGTGCCGGGCCGTCGGTTCCGGTGGGAGTACGGGGCCGGACGTGTGAGGGCACGGCCGGCACCCGTGGTTCAGCGGCTGTCGCTCCCCTTGGCCTCGGCGGCCGCACGGCCGGCCTCCAGGCGGGCGACCGGGATGCGGAACGGCGAGCAGGAGACGTAGTCGAGTCCGGCCTCGTGGAAGAAGTGCACGGACTCCGGGTCGCCGCCGTGCTCACCGCAGACGCCGAGCTTCAGGTCGGGGCGGGTCGCCCGGCCCGCCGCGGCGGCGTTGCGGACCAGCGAGCCGACGCCGTCCTTGTCGATCGTCTCGAAGGGGCTGACGCCGAAGATGCCCTTCTCCAGGTACGCGGTGAAGAAGCTGGCCTCGACGTCGTCGCGGGAGAAGCCCCAGACCGTCTGCGTGAGGTCGTTCGTACCGAAGGAGAAGAAGTCGGCGGACTCGGCGATCTGACCGGCCGTGAGGGCGGCGCGGGGCAGTTCGATCATGGTGCCGAGGGTGAGTTTGAGGCTGACGCCGTGGGTCTTCTCGACCTCGGCGATGACCTGCTCGGCCTCGTCGCGGACGATCTCCAGCTCCTGGACGGTGCCCACCAGCGGAATCATGATCTCCGCACGCGGGTCGCCCTTGGCCTCCTTGCGCTCGGCCGCGGCCTCCGCGATGGCCCGTACCTGCATGGCGAACAGACCGGGGATGACCAGGCCGAGGCGGACACCGCGCAGACCCAGCATCGGGTTCTGCTCGTGCAGCTTGTGGACGGCCTGGAGGAGGCGCAGGTCGTTCTCGTTGGCGTCCTTGCGGGCCTCGGCGAGCGCGACGCGGACCGACAGCTCGGTGATGTCGGGCAGGAACTCGTGGAGCGGCGGGTCCAGCAGCCGGACGGTGACCGGCAGGCCGTCCATCGACTCGAACAGCTCGATGAAGTCGGCCTTCTGGAGCGGCAGCAGCTGGTCGAGGGCGGCGTCCCGGTCGGCGTCGGTGTCGGCGAGGATCAGGCGCTCGACCATCTCGCGGCGCTCACCGAGGAACATGTGCTCGGTGCGGCACAGGCCGATGCCCTGGGCGCCGAACCGGCGGGCGCGGGCGGCGTCCTCGGCGTTGTCGGCGTTGGCGCGGACCCGCAGACGGCGGACCCGGTCCGCGTACGCCATGATCCGGTGGACGGCCTTGACCAGCTCGTCGGCGTCGTCGGCACCGGCGTGCATCCGGCCCTCGAAGTACTCGACGACCGGGGACGGCACGACGGGCACCTCGCCGACGTAGACCTTGCCGGTCGAGCCGTCGATGGAGACGGTGTCGCCCTCCTCGACGACCACGCCGTCCTGCGTCGTCATCCGGCGGCGTTTGGTGTCCACCTCCAGCTCCTCGGCGCCGCAGACGCAGGTCTTGCCCATGCCGCGGGCGACGACGGCGGCGTGCGAGGTCTTGCCGCCGCGGGAGGTGAGGATGCCCTCGGCGGCGATCATGCCGTTGAGGTCGTCGGGGTTGGTCTCACGGCGGATGAGGATGACCTTCTCACCCGAGCGGGACCACTTGACCGCGGTGTACGAGTCGAAGACGGCCTTGCCGACGGCGGCACCGGGCGAGGCCGCGATGCCGCGGCCGATGGCGTCGGCCTTCGCGCCGAGGTCGAAACGGGGGAACATCAGCTGCGCCAGCTGCGCGCCGTTGACCCGCTGGAGGGCCTCGGCCTCGTCGATGAGTCCCTGGTCGACGAGCTGGGTGGCGATGCGGAAGGCGGCGCCGGCGGTGCGCTTGCCGACGCGGGTCTGGAGCATCCACAGCTTGCCGCGCTCGATGGTGAACTCGATGTCGCACAGGTCCTTGTAGTGCGTTTCGAGCGTTTCCATGATCTGCATCAGCTGGTCGTAGGAGGTCTTGTCGATGCCCTCCAGGTCGGCCAGCGGCACGGTGTTGCGGATACCGGCGACGACGTCCTCGCCCTGCGCGTTCTGCAGGTAGTCGCCGTAGACGCCCTGGTGGCCGCTGGCCGGGTCGCGGGTGAAGGCGACGCCGGTGCCGGAGTCCGGGCCGAGGTTGCCGAAGACCATCGAGCAGACGTTGACGGCGGTGCCGAGGTCGCCGGGGATGCGCTCCTGGCGGCGGTAGAGCTTGGCACGGTCGGTGTTCCACGAGTCGAAGACCGCGCGGACGGCGAGGTCCATCTGCTCGCGCGGGTCCTGCGGGAAGCCCCGGCCGGTCTCCTGGGCGACGATGCCCTTGAACTGCTCGACCAGCGTCTTGAGGTCGCCCGCGTCGAGGTCGACGTCGACGGTGACGCCCTTGGCCTTCTTCGCCTCCTCCAGCGCCTCCTCGAAGAGGTCGCCGTCGACGTGCAGCACGGTCTTGCCGAACATCTGGATGAGGCGGCGGTAGGAGTCCCACGCGAACCGCTCGGAGCCCGCCTGCTGCGCCAGGCCGCTCACCGAGGCGTCGGAGAGGCCGATGTTGAGGACGGTGTCCATCATGCCGGGCATGGAGAACTTCGCACCCGAACGCACCGATACGAGCAGCGGGTTGTCGGCCTGGCCGAGCTTCTTGCCCATCCGCTGCTCAAGGGCGTCAAGGTGGTGCGAAACCTCGGCACGGAGTGCCGCGGGCTCCTCCCCGCTCTCCAGGTACACCTTGCAGGCTTCGGTGGTGATGGTGAAGCCGGGCGGGACGGGCAGACCGAGGTTCGTCATCTCGGCGAGGTTGGCGCCCTTGCCGCCGAGCAGGTCCTTGAGGTCCTTGTTGCCCTCGGTGAAGTCGTACACGAACTTCGCGGACGCAGGCTGGGTTACGTGGGGATTCTGTGTTTCCGACACGGGACTGGACTCCTCGCGGATGGCTGCCCTGACGGCGAGGAACATACCCAGATCGAAGGGATCTGGGTACGTCCACTTGGTCGACATGCGTACGTAACCGCCCGTCCGCCACTGGATCGAAAGAGGTATCTCCTTGACGAGTGAATACATTACTTGAATGGACGTGAGCGGAGTGTTGCGGAATTTCGCCTATCCATTACTCTCTGCCGCATCTCACTACGAGTAATGAACATCAACTACGTGGCACCCAGTGCCAGCATTGGAGAGATGGACCCCCGTGCGGATTGCTCATCTGAGCACGGGGGTTATCAGAGGTGGCGAGAATCACGCGCTCGGACGGGCTGCAGTCCCATCATTCGAGCACTCTCGGGTCCGACTCCGGATCTCCGCCGGGTGGCCGGGGCGCCCGGTCGGCCCATGCCTCCAGGACGCGGCGGCCCCGGGCGGGAAAGCTGGCGGGCAGGTAGCACCCCACGGCAAGGAGTGAGCGATGGCCCGCCCGCACGACAGCCACGACGCCGGGTCCGGAGCCGGAGCCGGCTCCGGGAGCAGCACCGCAGGAGCCGCGTCCGACGCCGGCGGCGGCGTCGGCAACGCCGCCTACGGCCGCAAGCCGTTCTCCCGTTCCCGCAGCCACTTCGCCGACCGCATCACCGCAGACGGCCGGTTCGGCTGGCCGGTCGAGGCCGGGCGCTACCGGCTGATCGCCAGCCGCGCCTGCCCCTGGGCGAGCCGGGTGGTGATCTCCCGGCGGCTGCTCGGGCTGGAGGACGCGCTGTCCCTGGGGATCGTCGACCCGATCCAGGACGACCGCAGCTGGCGCTTCACCCTCGACCCCGGCGACCGCGACCCCGTCCTCGGCATCCGCTTCCTGAGCGAGGCGTACGACCGGCGGGAGACGGGATACCCGGGCGGGGTGAGCGTCCCGGCGGTCGTGGACGTACCGAGCGGACAGCTCGTCACCAACGATTTCCAGCAGATCACGCGGGACCTGGCCACCGAGTGGCGGGCGCTGCACCGTCCCGGGGCACCCGACCTCTACCCCGAGGCGCTGCGCGACGAGATCGACGAGGTGATGGAGGGCGTCTACCGGGACCTCAACAACGGGGTCTACCGCGCCGGGTTCGCGACCGGACAGGAGGAGTACGACACGGCGTACGCGGCGGTGTTCCGGCGGCTGGACCTGCTGTCGGAGCGGCTGGCCGAGCGGCGCTACCTCGTCGGGGACACGATCACCGAGGCCGATATCCGGCTCTTCACCACGCTGGTGCGGTTCGACCCCGTCTACCACGGCCACTTCAAGTGCAACCGCTTCAAGCTGGCCGAGGACCCGGTGCTGTGGGCGTACGCGAAGGACCTCTACCAGACGCCCGGGTTCGGCGACACCGTCGACTTCCACCACATCAAGCAGCACTACTACCGGGTGCACACCGGCGTGAACCCGACCGGGATCGTGCCGGACGGCCCGGAGCTGGACGGCTGGCTGACGCCACACCACCGCGAGGAGATGGGCGGCCGCCCGTTCGGCGACGGCACCCCGCCCGGACCGGTACCGGCGGCCGAGGTGGTGCCGCCGAGCGGACGGCCGTGAGCGCGCGGGCGTCCGGCGCGGCGGCCCCGGCCGGGCGGCGGGCACCGGGCCGGGCGGGCGCGGGACCGGGGCGCGCGGGGGGGGGGCCGGGGCGGGGCAGACGCGCCGCAGGGGGTCCCTGGAGGAGAGGGGCCGCCCCGCCGGGTGTGAGGGGGGGGGTGGCGCCCGCGCCGCGGCGCGCGGGCGCGCGC
>NZ_JBHYGX010000003.1:278568-314543 GCF_042739975.1 Streptomyces sp. NPDC059080 | reverse complement strand
GCGCCGAGTCTCTCGCCCCGCGCCCGTGTCGCGCGGCGGGGGGCCCCGCGCCCCCCCACAGCGGCTCCAGCGCCCGGCGTACTGCACCGCCCAACTCCTCGGCGTCCAGCCCGAGTCCGGCGTAGCCGCGGCGGCACTCCGTACAGAAGCAGAGCGACATCAGATACTGCGCGGCACCTGTCAGCTGCACCCCGGCCACCTTGTCGTGGGCGTGCTGATGCGCCATGCCGTACCAGCCGCAGGACTCCAGCTCGGTGCCGTGCGCCCCGGGCCGTACGGCGGCCTCGGCGGCGAGCATGACGAGATGGTCGCGGACCTCCGGGCGGGCGATGCACGGCGCCCAGGGGTAGCGATCACCGTAGGCGTTGCGGACAGAGGTGTCCGGATGGTCCTCGCCCAGGCGGGAGTTGTGGGCCAGCACGACCCAGCTGTGCACCTCGATCCCGGCGTCCGCCAGCGCCGCCGCGGCCGACCCGTACGGGTCCGGGTCCGGCATCCAGTCCTGGACGGCGGGGCGCAGCGCCCGGCCCGCCCAGCGCTCCGGGTCGGGTGGGTAGAGGACGGCGGAGTGGCGGGCGGTGACCACGCGGTGGTGCGGGTGGCGGGGGGTCAGCGCGCGGGTGGAGTGGTAGGCGGCGGCCAGGGTGACCTGACGGATGCCCAGGTCGGCGAGGCGCGGCGCGGCCCCGGGGTCGCCGGCCACGTCCCAGGGGTAGAGGAAGGCGGCGGCACGCATCAGGCGCGGCCCCCGTCCGCCGGGCCGCCCGCACCGGGCAGCAGCGAGAGCCCGTGGTCGAGCAGGGCACGCAGCTCGTCGACGTGCCGGGGGTCCGGCGGGGCGAGCGGCGGCCGGACCTCGCCCGCGTCGAGGCCGCGGAGCCGTACGCCCGCCTTGATGAGGGATACCGCGTAGCCGGGGCCCTGGTTGCGCAGGTCGACGAGGGGGCGGTAGAAGCCGTCCGTCAGACGGTCGACGGTCTCCCGGTCGCCGGTGGTGAGCGCGCGGTGGAAGGCGAGGGCGATCTCGGGTGCGAAGGCGAAGACGGCGGAGGAGTACAGGCGCACGCCCAGGCCCA
Organism: Streptomyces sp. NPDC059080; assembly: GCF_042739975.1. Classification (NCBI taxonomy): domain Bacteria; kingdom Bacillati; phylum Actinomycetota; class Actinomycetes; order Kitasatosporales; family Streptomycetaceae; genus Streptomyces; species Streptomyces sp. NPDC059080. The sequence continues at coordinate 313,467 of NZ_JBHYGX010000003.1, read as the reverse complement.
GGTAGGCGGGGCCGGTGAGTTCGGCGGTGGGCAGGCCGTTGAAGTAGAGAAAGCCGGAACCGGCGGCCTCGGTGCGGACGGTGCTCATGATGCGCTGGAGCAGATCGAGGTCGCCCAGCCCGTCCTTGAGACCGATGACGCCCGGGGTACGGGCGAGCGCGACGACGGTGTCCGGGGTGAAGACGGCGTTGTCCCGCTGGTAGACGATGACCGGCAGGTCGGTGGCGGCGGCCAGGGCCCGGTAGTGGCGCAGCAGCCCCTCCTGACCTGCGTTGACGAGGTACGGCGGCATGGCGAGCAGTCCGTCGGCGCCGTGCTCGCGGGCGAGGCGGGCGAAGCGGACGGCGAGCGCCGTGCCGTAGCCCGCCCCGGCGACCACCGGAACCCGCCCCGCGGTCTCCTCGACGGCCACGCCGACGCACGCCGCGAACTCCTCGGGCGTCAGGGCGTGGAACTCCCCGGTGCCGCAACAGGCGAAGACGGCGCCCGCCCCGGCCTCGACACCGCGCCGCACATGGGCGCGGTAGGCGTCCAGGTCCACCTCGCCGTCGGGCGCGTAGGTGGTCACGGGGAAGAACAGCACTCCGTCGAGGCGGTCGGCGAGCGGCGAGGCTGAGGTCACGGGCTCTCCCTGGCGTGCGGTGCGTACCGCGGCGCGAAGCCCCCGCGGCACCGGCGGACTGCGGATCCGGCCGCGGACGCGCGGCGGCCCACCACCCGCCGTGCACGTCTCTGACCGACGTCCATATCTCTGAACGGCGCCACGCTAGAGCAGCCCGCCTCCACCGGTCAAGAGGCCCCACCGGCCCACACGCCCACCGAACACCCCTCCACCGTTGGCGTATTGACCACCGCTGATCACGCTCCCTACGGTGCTGACGACCGTGTCCACACCTCTGAACGTCATCCGCATCCGCATGCCGTCGGCGTTCCGGGGGCCACGCCGTTCCGCCGGAGGTCCGCCATGCCCGCACCCCGCACCGTCCTGCTCACCGGCGCCGCAGGCGGCCTCGGCACCCTGATGCGCGAACTGCTGCCCCCGTACGGGTACCGGCTGCGCCTCTTCGACGAGCGCCCCGTGCCGGACGCGCCCGACGCGATCACCGCGCCGCTCGCCGACCGCGAGGCGCTGCGCGCGGCGGTGCGCGGGGTCGATGCGGTCATCCATCTCGCCGGGATCTCCCTGGAAGCCTCGTTCGACCAGATCCTGCGGGCCAACATCGAGGGCGTCCACCAGCTCTACGAGGCGGCCCGCGAGGAGGGCGTGCGCCGCGTGGTCTTCGCCTCCTCCAACCACGCCGTCGGCTTCACCCCGCGCCCGGCCGACGGTTCGGCCGCCATCGGGATCGACACCCCGCGCCGCCCCGACACCTTCTACGGCCTGTCCAAGGGGTTCGGCGAGGACCTCGCCTCCCTCTACCACGACCTGCACGGCATCGAGACGGTCTCGCTGCGCATCGGCTCCTGCTTCCCCGAGCCGACCAGCGTGCGGATGCTGTCGATCTGGCTGAGTCCGGCGGACTGCGCCCGGCTGCTGCACGCCGCCCTCACCGCCGAGAACGTCGGCCACACCGTCGCCTACGCCTCGTCCGCCAACACCCGCCTGTGGTGGGACCTGTCGACCGCCCGCGCCCTGGGGTACGAGCCGCAGGACGACTCCGAGCCGTACGCGGCGGCGCTGACCGCCGCTCAGGGGGAGCTGGACCCGGACGATCCGGCGCATGCGCACCTGGGCGGCGCGTTCTGCACCGACCCGCCCCGCTGGCCGCACTGAGCAGGCACGTCGTACGGTCGGGCGGTCCGTCGTCCGATCCGCCGTACGAGGGAACTCGCACCCCGTTCACGGCGTCCTTGAGGACGACACATCAGATACGGAAACCGCACGTCACACCGGCGCCACGGCGCGCAGGAACGAGGAATCACACCATGGGTATCGTCAGCTGGATCGTCCTGGGGCTGATCGCGGGCGTCATCGCCAAGATCCTGCTGCCGGGCCGGGACCCGGGCGGGCTGGTGGGCACCACGCTCACCGGCATCGTCGGGTCGTTCGTCGGCGGCTGGCTGTCCGTCAAGATCCTGGACCGGCCCATACCGAAGGACGTCTTCGACCTGTCCACCTGGGTCGCGGCCATCGCCGGCTCCCTCGTGCTGCTGATCCTCTACCGGCTGCTCTTCGGCAACTCCCGCGAGCGCCGCTGAACGGCCGCCCCGCCGGAGCCGATCCGGCGGGGCACACGGAACCGCCCCCCGGACGGGCGGGTAATGGAACCGCAAAAGCCAACCGCTCGTTACTGCTGGTATGACCGCAATGACTCCTGGCTCGAATCTCCCGCTCGGCGCCGCGCGGGTGGCGGTGGACGTCACCGCCCCCGTGCGGCTGGACGTCTCGGGCCTGTTGCTCACCGCCGCAGGCAAGGTGCGCTCCGACGACGACTTCGTCTTCTACAACCAGCCCAACGGCGGCCCCGGGGTGACCCACGGCTCCGGGGCACCCGGTGGCGGCGACACCATCACCGTCGACACCACGGCGATCCCCGCGGACATCGAGAAGATCGTCGTCACCGCGAGCCCGGACGCCCCCGGCGCCACCTTCGCCGGTACGGAGCCGACCGGCACCGTGCGCGACGCGGACAGCGGCGCCGTCCTCGCCTCCTTCACCCCGCCCGGGCTCGGCCCGGAGACCGCGCTGGTCGTCGTCGAGATCTACCGCCGCAACGGCGCCTGGAAGGTCCGCGCCGTCGGCCAGGGGTACGCCGACGGGCTCGCCGGTATCGCCACCGACTTCGGCGTCACCGTCGAGGAACCGGCGACGCCCGCGCCCCCGGCCGCCGCTCCCGTGCCCCCGGCGGCACCGCCCGCGCCGCCCGCCGCGGCCCCCGCCCCGCCGCAGGGCGCTCCCGTGCCGCCCCCGCCCGCCGGGCAGTGGGCACCGCCGACCGGCGCCCCGGCTCCGCTGGCCCCGCCGCCGGGCGTCGCTCCCCCGGCGCCCGCCGCCGCTCCGGCGCCGCCCGCCGCCGGGAAGGTCAATCTCGACAAGGGCCGGGTCAGCCTGCGGAAGAACGAGACGGTCTCGCTGGTCAAGGGCGGCCGCCCGCTGCTCGGTTCGGTCCGGATGGGACTGGGCTGGGAGCCCGCGTTCCGCGGCAAGTCCATCGACCTGGACGCCTCGGTCATCGCCTACGGCCCCGACCGCAAGAAGATCGACAACTGCTTCTTCGGCAAGCTCTCCGTCCTCAACGGCGCCATCCAGCACGCCGGCGACAACCTCACCGGCGACGGCTCCGGCGACGACGAGGTCATCACCGTCCATCTCGGCGGCCTCCCGCCGCAGGTGACGGGCCTGGTCTTCACCGTGAACTCCTTCTCCGGCCAGAAGTTCACCGACGTCGCCAAGGCGTACTGCCGACTCGCCGACGCCCAGACCGGCGAGGAACTGGTCCGCTTCGACCTCACCTCGGCCGAGCCCCGCACCGGCGTCCTGATGGCCAAGCTCATCCGCCAGTACTCCGGCGAGTGGGAGATGACGGCGCTGGGCGAGTTCGTCGACGCGCGCACGGTCCGCGGGATGATCAAGCCGGGGGGTGGGGCGCTCTGAGGTGAGGGGGCGGGGCGCCGGGCAGTGGGTAGTCCGGCGCCCCCGGCCGACGGGGCGGTCGCCAGTGCTTTCGGGTCCCGGCCGGTCCGCCGCACCGCCCCCGGCCCGTCAGCCGCGCGCCCGGGCCGGCCCTTCCGCCGCCTCTGGCCGGGCCGGTCCGTCCCGGGCGCCCGGCCCCGGCCGGCCCTCCTGGGGCCCGCCGCTCAGCCCTCCGCCACCCGCCCCGGCGCGCCCGCCGGCCCCACCACCCGCGCCAGCCGCGCAGACGACTCCACCAGCGCCTCGCGCTCGTACGTACTGGTGCTCACCCACACCTCATCCGCCTCCGTCTCCCCGATCAGCGCCCCCAGCGCCCCGGCGACCTCCTCCCGGCGGTCACGGCGGTGTCACCGCCGGTGGCCGGTGCCGTCCCGGCGGCGCCACGGCCGGTGATCGCCACCCTCAGGCCGGGTTCCTGACGCCGGTTGAACGGGGCGGAACGGGGCGCGTCGCCCCGGGAGTCCTGCCCCGCCGCCCACACACCGGCGGGCGGCGCCGACACCCCCGGTGTCCGCGCCGCCCGCCGTGCCGGGCTGCCGCCCGTCAGTCCTCCGCGCGCGACCGCGCCTTGAAGGCGGCCGTCCGCGCCTCCTTGGCGGCCTTCCGGTCGGGGTGCAGCCGGCCCATCGCCTCCAGGACGTCGGGCGTCGCCGGGTGGTCCACCTGCCAGACCGCGTCGAAGAAGCCGCTGTGCTGCCCCGTCACCCCCACGATCAGGTCACGCAGCTCGTCGGTGTCCTCCTCGGCGGTGCCCAGCTGGGCGGCGATGGTGTCGACGGTCAGCCAGAAGATCATGTCCTGGGACGGCTCGGGGATGTCGGCGAACCCCCGCTCCGCCAGCCAGACCCGGGCCAGCCCGCCCAGCTGCCGGTCGTCCAGCACCTCTCGGAGCGCGGGCTCGGCGTCCGCGCCGACCAGCGCCAGCGTCTGCTGCGCGGCGAGCCTGCGCAGCGGGGCCCGCTCGTCGTCACCGCGGGCCGCCACCAGCAGCTCCCGCGCGGCGTCCAGCGGCGTACGGGGCGCGAGCCACTGCTCGGACTCCTCCCGCGCCAGGTCCTCGGGGTAGTCGGGCAGCTCGTCCAGCAGCGTCCCGGCGGCGGCGTCCCGGAGATCGCCGACGGCCGGGGCGTACACGCCCGCCTCCTGCATCCGGGCGCGGACCGCGTAGACGCCGAGCGGGGTCAGCCGGACCATGCCGTAGCGGGTGACGTCCTCGTCGGTCAGCGGTTCGGCGGCGCGGACCGTGTCGCCCGCGTCGTCCAGCTCCTCGATGAGCGCCTCGTCGACCGGCTGGTACGCCACCAGGCCGATGGGCTCCAGCACCCGGAACTGGTCGTCCAGGCGCATCATCGCCTCGGAGACCTCTTCGAGGATGTCGTCGGTCGGCTCCTCCATGTCGTCGGGCACGATCATGGAGGCGGCGAGCGCGGGCAGCGGCACGCTCTGGCCGGGCGCGTCGCCGAGCGCGGTCAGCAGGTAGAGGTTGCCGAGGATGCCGTCGAGGAGTTCGGCCTCCTCCTCGGGGTTCCAGTCGAGGGCGTCGAGGTCCAGTTCGCCGCCGTCGGCGAGCTGATCGGCGAGGTCGGCGAGGTCCGGGGCGACCGCGTCGGCGAGCACCGTCTCCATGCCGCCGAGCCAGATGTCGAGGACATCCTGCGGGCTGCCGCCGGTGAGCTGCGTCAGCTCCTCGCCGGGCTTGGCCAGGCCGACGGCCGCACCGTCCTCCGCGTCGTCGCCCTCGCCGGTCTCCTCGGTCTCCTCGACCTCGACGAGACCGGTGTCGACGGCGAGCTGCCACGCCTCGGCGGTGAGCCCGGGGCCGTCCTCGTCGGCGGCGAGCCCCAGGTGCTCGGTGGCGGCGCCCAGCGACTCCTCCAAGATCTCGCCGCCGACGCCGACGGGGACGCCCCGCTCGGCCCAGCGGGCGAGCTGCGCCGCCCGCGCCATCAAGGGGGCGCTCAGCGCGTCCCGGGCCAATTCCGCTTCGGAGTGCAGCCGCACCGGCGGCAGGGTCGGGCGGTCTGCGGACATCTGGGGCTCAGCTCCTCGGGGGACTTCGGCTCGTGCGCGCCCCAGCGTAGACGGAATTCCCCGCATGCTGGACGGTTCACCCCGCGGCCCGCTCCCGGTCATCCGGAACACCTTGACAACTCCCCTGGGCACACCAGAGATTGACGCGCGTAGAAGGCGCGGATGACGCGCCTCACCCCGCTCCGCACCCCCCTCTCCCGCCCTCCGGAGGCGCCTGCCATGCCGTCCTCGCCGTCCCCCCGCCCGCTCCGCAGACCGGTCACCGTCGCCGCGGCGGTGGCCGCCGCCCTCGCCGCCGGTCTGGTGGCGGTCCCGCAGACCGCCCACGCCGCCGGTACCCGCATCCACGACATCCAGGGCACCACCCGCCTCTCCCCGCTCGCCGGGAAGCAGGTCTCCGGTGTGCCCGGCGTCGTCACCGCGCTGCGCACCTTCGGCTCCGCCCGCGGCTTCTGGGTGCAGGACCCGCAGCCGGACGACAACCCGGCGACCAGCGAGGCGCTCTTCGTCTTCACCGGGAAGACGACACCGCAGGTCACCGTCGGTGACGCGGTCGCCCTCGACGGCACGGTCGAGGAGTACTACCCCGGCGGAAAGGACGCCGGGCTCCAGTCCGTCACCGAGCTGACCGGCGCCACCTGGCAGGTCATCGCTTCCGGCCGCCCGCTGCCCGCCCCCGTACGCCTCGACGCCGCCGCGATCCCCCGCGCCTACGCCCCCGACGCGGACGGTGGCAGCATCGAGTCGCTGCCGCTGCGCCCCCGCTCCTACGCCCTGGACCGGTACGAGTCCCTGGAGGGCATGCGGGTCTCGGTCGCCGACGCGCCCGTCGTCGGCCCGGCCAACACCCACCACGAGCTGTGGGTGACCGCCGACCCGAAGCACTCCCGCACCGCCCGCGGCGGCGTCCTCTACGGCTCGTACGCCGACCCCAACCCGGCCCGGATCAAGGTCGGTACGCTGCTGCCGCTCGATACGCACCCCTTCCCGGCGGCCGACGTCGGCACCACCCTGGGCGGCACCACCACAGGCCCGCTGGACTACGACAACTTCGGCGGCTACACCCTCCAGGCCACGACGCTGGGGAAGGTCACCGGCCAGGCCCCGGCGCCCGAGACCACCCGCGCCTCCCGGCCCGGCGAGGTGACCGTCGCGACGTACAACGTCGAGAACCTCTCCCCCGCCACCCCGCAGGCGAAGTTCGACCGGCTGGCGAAGGGGCTGGTCAAGAACCTCGCCGCGCCGGACGTGGTGGCCCTGGAGGAGGTCCAGGACAACAGCGGGCCCACCGACGACGGCACGGTCGCCGCGGACGCCACCCTGAAGAAGCTGACCGCCGCCGTCGAGGCGGCCGGCGGCCCGGCCTATCAGTGGCGGCAGATCGACCCCGAGAACGACAAGGACGGCGGGCAGCCCGGCGGCAACATCCGAGTCGCGTTCCTCTACCGCCCCGCGACGGTGGACTTCACCGACATCCCGGGCGGCGACGCCACCACCCCCGTCGAGGCCCGCGCCGACCACGGCAGGGCCACGCTGTCCGCCTCCCCCGGTCGGATCGCGCCGGCCGACCCGGCGTGGCAGGACAGCCGCAAGCCGCTGGTGGGTCAGTTCGCCGTCAAGGGCCGCCCGGGCAGCCGCCTGTTCGTCGTCGCCAACCACTTCAACTCCAAGGGCGGCGACCAGGGCCTCGACAGCCGTTTCCAGCAGCCCGCCCGGAGCTCCGAGAAGCAGCGCACCGCCCAGGCCCGCCTGGTGAACGGCTTCGTCAAGGACTTGCTGGCCAAGGACCCCAAGGCCGATGTGGTGGTCGCCGGTGACCTCAACGACTACCAGTTCTCCCCCGCCCTGAAGATCCTCACCGCGGGCGGTGTCCTCACCGACCAGGTGGGCGGCCTGCCCCGCGCGGAACGCTACGGCTATGTCTACTCCGGCAACTCCCAGGTCCTCGACCACATGCTCACCAGCCCGCATCTGAGCAACACCGACTGCACCGACTACGACGTCGTGCACCTCAACGCGGAGTACGCCGACCAGGCCAGCGACCACGACCCGCAGGTGCTGCGGATCCGCCCCTGAGCCGCCCCGCCCGGGGCTCCGGCTGCCACCCGGCCGACCGTCGTGGTCCGACAGGCCGCGGCGGTACGTCCATCGCTCCGGGCCCCGTCACGCCCCCGGGCCGGGGGTGAACGGTGCGGGCGGCGGCCCGAACCCGCCGCCCGAGCCGCCCACGCCGGACATGCCCCACGTACCGGCCTCCGGCGGCGCACCCGCGCCCACCGGCCCGGCGACGGCGACCGGCATCTCGGCGCCCGGCCCGTCCGCCGCGCCCGGCGCGTCCGCCGCGCGCTCGTCCGGCACCAGATCGCGTACCAGCAGCGTCGCCCCGGCCACCGCGCCCGGCATCAGGAGCACCGCGGCGAAGGGTATGAGGAACAGCAGGACGATGGGCGTGCCGAAGCCGACGGCGAGTGCCTTGCGGCCGCCGAGCAGCCGCAGCCGATCGCCCACCGGTATGTCGCGGCGCTGCATCGCCACCGACGTCAGCTCGACGGCGAGGAAGAAGCCGGAAACACAGAAGCCGACCGCCGGAACGACGGTCTGCCCGATGAACGGCACGAAGCCCAGCACGAACAGCGCGATCCCGAACGGCGCCGCACGCAGCAGCACCTGGACGCTGTCGCAGAGCGCGATCCGGATCTCCCGCCACAGCGACCGGTCCGGTGCGCCCGGACAGTGGCCCTCGGACTCCTCGACCCGCTCCGACAGGGACTCGTAGAACGGGTCGCCGATCAGCAGCGTCACCGCCGTGAAGGTCAGCACGGAGAGCATCAACCCGCCGGCGACGAGCAGCGCCACGAACAGGCCGCGCAGCAGCCCCTGCCACGGCGCGCCCCAGCCGTCCGCGAACGGCGTGACCCAGGCCGCGAGGTCCCCCGAGAAGAGCGCCAGGACGGTCAGCGCCGCCGCGTAGAGCACCAGGGCGATGAGCGCCGGGATCATCCCGAACCCCCACCACCGCCCGTGCCCGGCGACCCACCGCTGTCCCCTGGCCAGATACCGCATCCCCACTACAAGATCACGCATGCCGCAAACCCTACGTTCGGCCCGCGCCCGGCCGGTAGGGCTGTGGATAACCCCACATGCTCCCCGCGCGGACGCGCGCGAACGCCCCCGTACACGGCGGTACGGGGGCGTCCTCCACGCATGGCCGGGGCCGCTCAGTTGTGGCTGTGCAGCACCTCGTTGAGGCCGCCCCACGTCGCCTTGTTCGGGCGGGCCTCGACGACTCCGGTGGTGGAGTTGCGGCGGAAGAGGATGTTGTCGGCGCCGGACAGCTCCAGGGCCTTGACGACCTGGCCGTCGGGGAGCGTGACGCGGGTCCCGGCGGTGACGTAGAGACCGGCCTCGACCACGCACTCGTCGCCGAGGGCGATACCGATGCCGGACTCGGCGCCGAGCAGGCAGCGTTCGCCGATGGCGATGATCTGCTTGCCGCCGCCGGAGAGGGTGCCCATCGTGGAGGCGCCGCCGCCGATGTCGGAGCCGTCGCCGATGACGACGCCCGCGCTGATCCGGCCCTCGATCATGGAGGTGCCGAGCGTACCGGCGTTGAAGTTGACGAAGCCCTCGTGCATGACGGTGGTACCGGCCGCGAGGTGGGCGCCCAGGCGCACCCGGTCGGCGTCGGCGATCCGCACCCCGGCGGGGGCGACGTAGTCGGTCATCCGCGGGAACTTGTCGACGCTGGTGACCTGGAGGTGCTTGCCCGCGGCGCGGGAGTTGAGGCGGACCGTCTCCACCTGGTCGACGGCGACCGGGCCGAGCGAGGTCCAGGCGACGTTCGACAGCAGCCCGAACTGGCCCTCCAGGCTCAGGCCGTGCGGCGCGACGAGCCGGTGGCTGAGCAGGTGCAGACGCAGGTAGACGTCGTGCGCGTCGAGCGGCTTGTCGTCGAGCGAGGCGATGACCGTGCGGACGGCCACGACCTCGACACCGCGGACCGGGTCCGGGCCTACGGCCTGCGGCGCGGCCTCGCCCAGCAGCTCGGCCGCCTGCTCGGCGGTCAGCCGCTCGGTACCGGCCGGGCCGGGCGCGGCGTCCAGGGCGGGCGCGGGGAACCAGGTGTCGAGGACGGTGCCGTCGGGCGTGACGGTGGCGAGCCCGGCGGCGACGGCGCCGGTCGTACGGGAGGTAGCAGCATCGGTCATGCCGAAAACCTAACCGGAGGGCCCCCACCGAGGCGAACCGGTCTCATCGCTCGGGCCCGGCACCGGGAGCCTGACCAGCCCGGGGCCCCGCGCTGCCCGATACGGGGCCCCTCAGACCAACGCCGCCGTCAACCCCTCCCGCAGCGCGTCCGGTTCGAAGGGGCGGCCGGTCAGCAGGTGCTGGAGCATCAGCCCGTCGGCGAAGGCCACCAGGGCGCGGGCGGTGGGCAGATCGCCGGTGCGGCGGGCCAGCAGCCGTGCCATCTCGTCAAGGCAGTCGGCGGCGAGCGGCCGCAGCCGGGGATGGCGCAGCGCCGCCAGATACAGCTCATACTCCAGCTCCACCCGGGTGCGGTCCCCGGCAAGCGTGTCGGCGACCAGCCGCAGGACGTCGTCGGCCGCCGGGACGTCGCCGTCCAGCCCGTCCGCCCAGCGGCCGAAGTCCGCCAGCCACCCGGCGTTGACCTGCTCCAACGCGGCGACCAGGAGATCGTCGAGGGTGGCGAAGTGGTACGTCGTCGAGCCGAGCGGGACGTCGGCGGCGGCGGCGACCGCGCGGTGGCTGAGCCCGGCGACGCCACGGGCGGCGACCACGCCGATCGCCGCGTCGATGATCCGCTGCCGCCGCTCGGGGTCGTGCCGACGGGCCATCAGTGCGCACCGCCCATATGAAGCACCACGACGCCCGCGATGACCAGCAGCACCCCGAAGATCTTCAGCGGGCTCGTGCTCTCGCCCAGGAAGACCATGCCGATCGCCGCGATCACCGCCGTACCGGCCCCGGCCCAGATCGCGTACGCCGTGCCGACGCTCATCGATCTGAGGGTCCGGGCGAGCAGGGTGAAGGCCACGAGGTACCCGGCCAGGGCGGCGAGCGAGGGCCACAGCCTGCTGAAGCCGTCGCTGTACTTCATCGCGGTGGTCGCCAGGATCTCCGAGAGGATCGCCCCGGCCAGCGTCAGATAGGCCATGGCGCGACCCTAACCGGCGATGTGTACAGATGTACATATCCCGGGAAGGGCCGCACACGCCGACGGCCGTGCCCTCCGAAGCGTTCGGAAGGCACGGCCGTACGGGGTGACGGGGCGTCGGTCAGACGTTGAAGCCCAGGGCGCGCAGCTGCTCGCGGCCGTCGTCGGTGATCTTGTCGGGACCCCACGGGGGCATCCAGACCCAGTTGATCTTCAGCTCACTGACGATGCCGTCCGTGGCGGACTTCGCCTGGTCCTCGATGACGTCGGTCAGCGGGCAGGCCGCGGACGTCAGCGTCATGTCGATGGTGGCGATGTTGGCGTCGTCGATGTGAATGCCGTAGATCAGGCCGAGGTTGACGACATCGATCCCCAGCTCGGGGTCGACGACGTCGTACAGGGCCTCGCGGACCTCTTCTTCTGAGGCCGGCTTGGTCAGGGTGTTCTCGGGCGTGTCGGTCATGCGGTTTTCGCCTCCTCGGAGAGGGCCTTGGCCGTGGCGTCCTTCCAGGCCATCCAGCTGAGCAGGGCGCACTTCACCCGTGCCGGGTACTTCGAGACGCCGGCGAACGCCACGGCGTCCTCCAGCACCTCCTCCATCGCATCGTCCGGCTCGACCTTGCCCTTGGACTGCATCAGCTCCAGGAAGGTCTCCTGGATCCGCTGCGCCTCCCCGAGCTGCTTGCCGACGAGCAGGTCGTTGAGCACCGAGGCGCTGGCCTGGCTGATGGAGCAGCCCTGGCCGTCGTAGGACACGTCCGCGACGGTCGTGCCGTCCAGCCGCACCCGCAGGGTGATCTCGTCCCCGCAGGTGGGGTTGGTGTGGTGCACCTCGGCATCGCCGTCCCGAAGACCGCGCCCGTGCGGGTGCTTGTAGTGGTCCAGGATGACGTCCTGGTACATCGAATCCAGCTTCACGGCTCAGTCAGTCCTCGTCCTCATCCGCTGTGCGTGGTCTACCGCTCTGTCTGTCTAACCGAAGAAATTGCGGACGTACTCCAGGCCCTCGACCAAGGCGTCGACCTCGGCCGGGGTGGAGTACAGATAGAACGACGCACGGGTGGTCGCAGGAATTCCGTACCGCAGGCAGACCGGCCGCGCGCAGTGGTGGCCGACCCGGACCGCGATGCCCTGCTCGTCGAGCACTTGGCCGACGTCGTGCGGATGGATGTCGCCGAGCGTGAAGGAGATCGTCGCCCCGCGGTCCTCGGCCGTGGACGGGCCGATGAACCGCAGGTCCGGGACCTCCAGCAGCCGCTTGACGGCGTACTCGGTGATCGCGTGCTCATGTGCGGCGATCTTCTCCATGCCGATCGCGGTGAGGTAGTCCACGGCCGCGCCGAGGCCCACGGCCTGCGCGATCGGGGGCGTCCCCGCCTCGAACTTGTGCGGCGCCGGAGCGTACGTCGACGAGTGCATCGAGACGGTCTCGATCATCTCGCCGCCACCGAGGAACGGCGGGAGGTCCTCCAGCAGCTCCTGGCGGCCCCAGAGGACGCCGATGCCGGTCGGGCCGCACATCTTGTGGCCGGTGAAGGCCACGAAGTCGGCCTGGAGGGCCTGGACATCCAGCACCATGTGCGGGGCGGCCTGCGAGGCGTCGATGACGACCAGCGCGCCGACCTCCTGGGCCCGCCGGATGATCGCCTCCACCGGGTTGATGGTGCCCAGGAGATTGGAGACCAGGGTGAAGGAGACGACCTTGGTGCGGTCGGTGATGACCTCGTCGATGTCGGAGAGGTCGAGCCGCCCGTCGTCGGTGAGGCCGAACCACTTCAGCTTCGCGCCGGTGCGCTGCGACAGCAGCTGCCACGGAACGATGTTGGAGTGGTGCTCCATCTCCGTGATGACGATCTCGGTGTCGTGGTCCACCCGGTAGGGCTCATCGGCCCAACCGAGCATGTTGGCCACGAGGTTGAGCGACTCGGAGGCGTTCTTGGTGAAGATCACCTCGTCGCGGCTCGGAGCGTTGATGAAGGCGGCGACCTTGTCGCGGGCGCCTTCGTACAGCTCCGTGGCCTCCTCGGCGAGGACGTGCACACCGCGGTGGACGTTGGCGTTGTGGCACTCGTAGTAGGCGTTCAGCGCGTCGAGCACCTGGCGCGGCTTCTGCGATGTCGCCGCGTTGTCCAGGTACACGATCTTCTTGCCCTCGTGGACCTGACGGTCCAGGAGGGGGAAGTCCTTGCGGATCGCCTCGGTGTCGAGGAGGCCCGGAATCTGTGTCACGCCCCTGCCCCTTCCTCTGCTGCGCCCGCGAGGCGCACCTGCGGGTCGCAGGTCGTCCGCAGGCCGGTGGCCTCGCGTGCGTCGCTCACAGGGTCGCGCCGCCCTTCGTGTACTCCTCGTAGCCCTCGGCCTCCAGCTTGTCGGCCAGCTCGGCACCGCCGGACTCGACGATGCGGCCGGCCGCGAAGACGTGGACGTGGTCGGGCTTGATGTAGCGCAGGATGCGCGTGTAGTGGGTGATCAGCAGGGTGCCGACCTCGCCGCTCTCGCGGACGCGGTTGACGCCCTCGGAGACGGTGCGCAGCGCGTCGACGTCGAGGCCGGAGTCGGTCTCGTCGAGGATCGCGATCTTCGGCTTGAGCAGCTCCAGCTGAAGGATCTCGTGGCGCTTCTTCTCGCCGCCGGAGAAGCCCTCGTTGACGTTGCGCTCGGCGAACGCGGTGTCCATCTGGAGCCGCTCCATGGCCTCCTTGACCTCCTTGACCCACAGCCGCAGCTTGGGGGCCTCGCCGCGGACGGCGGTGGCGGAGGTGCGCAGGAAGTTGGAGACGGAGACGCCGGGGACCTCGACCGGGTACTGCATGGCGAGGAAGACACCGGCGCGGGCGCGCTCGTCGACGGACATCTCCAGGACGTCCTCGCCGTCGAGGGTGACGGTGCCGCCGGTGATCGTGTACTTGGGGTGACCTGCGAGGGAGTAGGCGAGGGTCGACTTGCCGGAGCCGTTGGGGCCCATGATGGCGTGCGTCTCGCCCTGCTTCACGGTCAGGTCGACGCCCTTCAGGATCTCGCGCGGGCCGTTCTCGGCTTCGACGGAGACGTGCAGGTCGTGGATCTCAAGCGTTGCCATGGGGAACTCAGGACTCCTGGGTGACGGAGACGAGCACGGAGGCTTCCGGGCCCTCTCCTTCGATCTTGACGGGGTAAACGGGGACGGGACGCGTCGCGGGGAGGCCGGACGGCTTGCCGGTGCGCAGGTCGAAGCTCGATCCGTGCAGCCAGCACTCGATCGAGCAGTCCTCGACCTCGCCCTCCGACAGGGAGACGTTCGCGTGCGAGCAGATGTCGTTGATCGCGAACACCTCGCCCTCGGTACGGACGAGGGAGACCGGCGTGCCGTCGATTTCCACCCGCTTCGGGGTGTCCTCCGCCAGCTCGCCCAGCGTCGCCACACGTACGTAACTCATGCCGCGGCCGCTTCCAGCTCGGCCTCGATCTTGCGCATCAGCCGCTCTTCGACGTCCGGCAGGCCGATCTGCTGGATCAGCTCGGCGAAGAAGCCGCGCACGACCAGGCGGCGGGCCTCCTCGGCCGGGATGCCGCGGGCCATCAGGTAGAACAGCTGCTCGTCGTCGAAGCGGCCGGTCGCCGAGGCGTGACCGGCGCCGACGATCTCGCCGGTCTCGATCTCCAGGTTGGGGACCGAGTCGACCCGCGCACCGTCGGTGAGGACGAGGTTGCGGTTGAGCTCGTAGGTGTCCGTGCCGGTGGCGGCCGCCTGGATGAGGACGTCACCGATCCACACCGCGTGCGCGTCGTCGCCCTGGAGGGCTCCCTTGTACGTGACGTGCGAGCGGCAGTTGGGCACCGAGTGGTCGACCATGAGGCGGTGCTCCTGGTGCTGACCGGCCTCGGTGAAGTACAGGCCGTACAGCTCCGCCTCGCCGCCGGGCGCCGCGTAGGTGACCCGCGGGTGCAGCCGGACGAGGTCGCCGCCGAAGGTGACGACGACGGACTTGAAGCTCGCGTCGCGGCCGATCAGCGCATTGTGCTGGCCGACGTGGACGGCGGTGTCGTCCCAGTCCTGGACGGAGACGACGGTCAGCTTGGCGCCGTCACCGAGGAGGTAGTCGACGTTGGCGGCGAGGGTGGCGTCGCCGGTGTGGTCGATGACGACGACCGCCTCGGCGAACGCGCCCAGCTCGATGACCTGGTGGCCGAAGGCGGTGCCGCCCTGGCCCTGCACACCGATCCGGATCGGCTCGGTGAGCTGGGTGTCCTTGGGGACGGTGACGACGTGCGCCTTCTCGAAGGAGGTGTACGCCTGCGCGGCAACGCGGTCCACGGGGGTACCGGCCTTGCCGACCCGCGGGTCGTCGCGGTCCACGGTCTCCTGGGTGGCGTCCGCCGGGGTCTCGACGGTGACGAGGATGCCGCCGTCACCGACCGCGGTGCCGTCGTGCAGGCCCTTCAGGCGGGCGAGGGGGGTGAACCGCCACTCCTCCTCCCGGCCGTGCGGCACCGGGAAGTCCGCCACGTCGTAGGACGGCGGCGCACTCATGCGGGTGGCGACGGTGGACTCCGCGGCCACCGCGATGGAACCGGTGGTCGTGGAACCCGCCGGGATGTTCTGAGCCTCAGCCATGGCTGTCGTCATGCTCGCTTTCTCGTTGCGATACTCGGCCCTCCCGGAGGAAGGCCGCCGCGTCGGTCAGGGGTGTGCCGTGGCCGTCAGCCGACCGCGCCTTCCATCTGCAGCTCGATCAGCCGGTTGAGCTCCAGCGCGTACTCCATCGGGAGCTCCTTGGCGATCGGCTCGACGAAGCCGCGCACGATCATCGCCATGGCCTCGAACTCCGTCAGGCCACGGGCCATCAGGTAGAAGAGCTGGTCCTCGCTCACCTTGGAGACGGTCGCCTCGTGGCCCATCGACACGTCGTCCTCACGGACGTCGACGTAGGGGTAGGTGTCCGAGCGGGAGATGGTGTCGACCAGCAGGGCGTCGCACAGCACGTTGGACTTGGAGCCCGCCGCGCCCTCACCGATCTCGACCAGACCGCGGTACGAGGTGCGGCCGCCGCCGCGCGCCACCGACTTGGAGACGATGTTGGAGGAGGTGTTCGGCGCCATGTGGACCATCTTGGAACCGGCGTCCTGGTGCTGGCCCTCGCCTGCGAAGGCGATGGACAGCGTCTCGCCCTTGGCGTGCTCGCCCATGAGGTAGACCGCGGGGTACTTCATGGTCACCTTGGAGCCGAGGTTGCCGTCGATCCACTCCATCGTCGCGCCCTCGTAGGCGACGGCGCGCTTGGTGACGAGGTTGTAGACGTTGTTCGACCAGTTCTGGATCGTCGTGTAGCGGCAGCGGCCGCCCTTCTTCACGATGATCTCGACGACCGCGGAGTGCAGCGAGTCCGACTTGTAGATCGGGGCGGTGCAGCCCTCGACGTAGTGCACGTAGGCGCCCTCGTCGACGATGATCAGCGTCCGCTCGAACTGACCCATGTTCTCGGTGTTGATCCGGAAGTACGCCTGCAGCGGGATGTCGACGTGGACACCCTTGGGGACGTAGATGAAGGACCCGCCGGACCAGACCGCGGTGTTCAGCGACGCGAACTTGTTGTCGCCGACCGGGATGACCGTGCCGAAGTACTCCTGGAAGAGCTCCGGGTGCTCCTTCAGCGCGGTGTCGGTGTCCAGGAAGATGACGCCCTGCTGCTCCAGGTCCTCGCGGATCTGGTGGTAGACGACCTCGGACTCGTACTGCGCGGCGACACCGGCGACCAGGCGCTGCTTCTCCGCCTCGGGGATGCCCAGCTTGTCGTAGGTGTTCTTGATGTCCTCGGGCAGGTCCTCCCAGGAGGCGGCCTGCGCCTCGGTGGAGCGGACGAAGTACTTGATGTTGTCGAAGTCGATGCCCGAGAGGTCGGAGCCCCAGTTGGGCATGGGCTTCTTGTCGAACAGCTTCAGGCCCTTGAGACGGAGCTTGAGCATCCACTCCGGCTCGTTCTTCTTGGCCGAGATGTCGCGGACGACGTTCTCGGACAGACCGCGCTTGGCGGAGGCGCCGGCCACGTCGGAGTCGGCCCAGCCGTATTCGTACTTGCCCAGTCCGTCGAGCTCGGGGTGGGCAGTCTCCGTGGGGAGCGTCATGCGGGGTTCCTCCCGGCCGTGCTGGCAGATGCTGTGGTGGTCTTCGTGGTGTCGGGCGCGGTGGTGCCGTGCGCGCCGGCCTTCGGGATGAAGGTCGTGCACACCCCGTCGCCGTGGGCGATGGTGGCGAGCCGCTGTACATGGGTCCCCAGCAGGCGGGAGAAGACCTCGGTCTCCGCCTCGCACAGCTGCG
This sequence comes from Streptomyces sp. NPDC059080, assembly GCF_042739975.1. Taxonomy (NCBI): domain Bacteria; kingdom Bacillati; phylum Actinomycetota; class Actinomycetes; order Kitasatosporales; family Streptomycetaceae; genus Streptomyces; species Streptomyces sp. NPDC059080. The sequence goes on along the minus strand of NZ_JBHYGX010000003.1, from coordinate 296,328 downwards.
GGTACTGCTCGGCGACATGGGCGACCGGGCAGTGGTGCTGGCAGAGCTGTTCACCGAGCTGGGAATTGGGCGCGCTGCGCGCCGTAGCAGCGTACCCGTCCGCGGTCAACGCCTCGGCCAGGGCCCGGGTGCGTTCTTCGGGCCCGGCGGCCTCGACGGCCTTGCGGTACCCCTCGGCCTGCGCGGCCAGCCGGGCGCGGGCGAACGCGGCGACCGCCGCCTCGCCCTCCTCGCCACCACCGGCGCTGCGCGCGATCCAGCGCAGGGCGTCGGCAGCCAGCTCGTCGTAGGACTGGTAGAAGGCGTCCCGGCCGCAGTCGGTGAGGGCGAACGCCCTGGCGGGGCGGCCGCGGCCACGGGCGCCGTAGACCCGCTTCTCGCGGGGCTCGACGACACCGTCGGCGGCCAGCGCGTCCAGATGACGGCGGACGGCCGCCTGGGTCAGCTCCAGGCGCAGGGCCAGCTCGGCGGCGGTGGAAGGACCGTGATCGAGGATGGAGCGGGCGACGCGGTTGCGGGTGCCCTGCTGCTCGTCCTGCGGGGCGACGGCGCCCCGGGCGGGCTGCTCGGACACGACCGGGCGCGCCCCGGCGGCCGTACCGGCCGGGGATCCCTTCCGCTCCTCGCTCGCGTTTTTCACAACGCCATTGTTGCGTAATTCCGCGAGCCGCGACAACCCTCGACGGGGCCACTCAACGGTGTCCTCAATCACTTAGGGTCACCTAATGAGGGGGCGTCCGGAGGCCCGGAAGCCCTCTGTTGAGCGGGACGGACGCGGATCGCGATCTTCGCGTGGACGCCCGGGAACCCGCGGAAAAAATCTTCACCCAACCGCCTCACCCGGGGGCGGTCACCCTCCCGCCGGCCTTCGCCCCCGTCGAACGGGGCGGCGGCGGGCGTCCGCCGGGCGCTCCGTAGACTGCTAGGCATGCCCAGCACCTCCCCGGGGAACCCCCGGACCTCCGGCCGCGCGCCCGCCGTCGAGGTCGCCATCGAGGTCGCCGGCCTGGTCAAGCGGTACGGCTCCCGGTCGCCCAAGACCGCGGTGGACGGCCTCGACCTGACCGTCGCGCGCGGCGGTGTCACCGCCCTGCTCGGCCCCAACGGCGCCGGGAAGACCACCACCGTCGAGATCTGCGAGGGCTACCGCCGCCCGGACGCCGGAACCGTCCGCGTGCTGGGCCTGGACCCGGTCGCCGACGCGGCGCGGCTGCGGCCCCGGATCGGCGTGATGCTGCAGTCCGGCGGCGTCTACAGCGGCGCCCGCGCCGAAGAGATGCTGCGGCACACCGCGTCCCTGCACGCCGACCCCGTCGACGTCGGGCTGCTGATCGACCGGCTGGGCCTGGGCAGCTGCGGGCGCACCACCTACCGGCGCCTCTCCGGCGGCCAGCAGCAGCGGCTCGCCCTGGCGATGGCCGTCGTCGGCCGCCCCGAGCTGGTCTTCCTGGACGAGCCGACCGCCGGCCTCGACCCGCAGGCCCGCCACGCCACCTGGGACCTCGTCCGCGAGCTGCGTACCGACGGCGTCTCCGTGGTGCTGACCACCCACTTCATGGACGAGGCCGAGCAGCTGGCCGACGATGTCGCGATCATCGACGGTGGCCGGGTCATCGCCCAGGGCACTCCCGAGGAGCTGTGCCGGGGCGGCGCGGAGAACACCCTGCGCTTCACCGGGCGGCCCGGGCTCGACCTGGCGACGCTCCGCAAGGCGCTGCCCGAGGACAGCGCCACCGCCGAACCGGCCCCCGGCAGCTACCGCGTCACCGGCACCGTCAACCCCCAGATGCTGGCCACCATCGCCTCCTGGTGCGCCCAGAACGGCGTCCTGCCCGACACCATCGCCGTCGAACGGCACACCCTGGAGGACGTTTTCCTCGACCTGACGGGCAAGGAGCTGCGGGGATGAGCCGCCGCCGTACGCCGTCCGGCCGGGGGTCCGGGGGTCGCCCCCCCCGGGAAAGCACAGTCTCGACCTGACGGGCAAGGAGCTGCGGGCATGAGCCACTGCCGTACGCCGTCCGGCCGGGGGTCCGGGGGTCGTCCCCCGGGAAAGCACAGTCTCGACCTGACGGGCAAGGAGCTGCGGGCATGACCGCGACCGGTACGTTCACCCCGCGGCCCGGTGCCGCACCGCTGGCGCGGATGATCCGTGCGCAGGCGGCGCTGGAGACCCGGATGCTGCTGCGCAACGGCGAGCAGCTGCTGCTGACCGTCGTCATTCCGACGCTGCTGCTGGTGCTGTTCTCCGCCGTCGACATCATCGACACGGGCGCGGGCAGCGCCGTCGACTTCCTGGCGCCCGGCGTGCTGGCGCTCGCCGTGATGTCGACCGCGTTCACCGGGCAGGCCATCGCCACCGGCTTCGAGCGGCGCTACGGCGTCCTCAAGCGGCTCGCCGCCTCGCCGCTGCCGCGCTGGGGGCTGATGACCGCGAAGACCTGCGCGGTGCTGGTCACCGAGGTGCTGCAGATCGCGCTGCTGACCGTGGTGGCGCTGGCGCTGGGGTGGTCGCCGCAGGGCAATCCGCTCGCGGTCGCCGCACTGCTCGTCCTGGGGACGGCGGCGTTCTCCGGGCTCGGGCTGCTGATGGCCGGGACGCTGCGGGCCGAGGCGACGCTGGCCGCGGCCAACCTCGTCTTCCTGCTGCTCCTGGTGGGCGGCGGCGTCATCGTGCCGCTGACGAAGTTCCCGGAGGCGGCGCAGACGGTCCTCGGGCTGCTGCCGATCTCCGCGCTCTCCGACGGGCTGCGCGCCGTCCTCCAGCACGGGGCCGCGCTCCCCTGGGGCGACCTCGGCGTCCTCGCCGTCTGGGCGGTGCTCGGGCTGGGCGCGGCGGCACGGTTCTTCCGCTGGGAGTAAGCGGCACGGTTCTTCCGCTGGGAGTAACGGAAGGCGGCCGACGGGAGCCTCGGGGGCACGCCCCGGAGCGCCGGAGGCCACGCCCCGCGCACGCCCCGCGCCCGGCCGTTCCGTCGCGCTACGCACCGTCTTGAGCGCCGTGCACCCCTCGTGAAACTTTGCACAAGGCGGCGCCTACGATGTCCCCCGTGCCGAAAACGCTGAACCCCCTTGAGCTGATCGCCCGCAGCAGCCAGCCGTCCGCACGCTTCGTGCGGCGGGCCGCGCTGACCACCGTCGTGATGGCCGTCATCATCGTCGTCACGGGAGGCGCGGTGCGGCTGTCCCAGTCCGGCCTCGGCTGCTCCACCTGGCCGCGCTGCACGCCGGACAGCCTGACGCCGACGGCGGCGATGGGCATCAACGGCCTGATCGAGTTCGGCAACCGCCTGCTGACGTATGTGCTCTGCGCGGCGATCGCCCTGTTCATCATCGCCGCCCGGGCCCGCTCCCCGCGCCGCCGGGCGCTGACCCGGCTCGGCTGGGCGCAGTTCTGGATCGTCATGGGCAACGCCGTCGTCGGCGGCGTCACGGTCCTGACCGGCCTCAACCCGTACATCGTCGCCGCGCACTTCCTGCTCAGCACCGGGCTGCTCACGGTGGCCGTGGTGACCTGGCGGCGCGCCTGCGAGGGTGACGACGCGCCCCGGGACGTGGTCGCGCGGCCGGTGCGTCAGCTGGCCTGGGTGCTGCTGGGCGCGACCGGCGCGCTGACGCTGGTCGGCACCGTCGTCACCGGCACCGGGCCGCACGCGGGCGACGCCCGGAAGGTCAACCGCATCCCGCTGAACTGGCGGGAGGTGACCCAGCTGCACGTCGACTTCGTCTACATCGTCGTCGGCCTGACGATCGCCCTGTGGTTCACGCTGCGCGCCGTCAAGGCGCCCGCCGCGCCCCGCCGCGCCGTCCGCGACCTCGTCGTCCTCCTGCTCCTCCAGGGCGTCATCGGCTACGTCCAGTACTTCCTGGGGCTGCCGGAGCTGGTCGTCGGACTGCACATGCTCGGCTCGACGCTGGTCTGGATCGCGGTGCTGCGCCTGGTCCTGACGCTGCGGGACCGCGGGGCGCTCGCGGATCTGCCGGAGCAGCAGAGCGGCAGCCCCGAGGCGGTCCGGCCCGCCGAACCGGCCGCCGCGGGCTGACCGGCGCCCCCAGGGGCACCCCGTACGGAAGGAGCCCACCGGGCGCGTGCAGGTCACGCACCCGGTGGGCTCCTTCCGTGCGACCGCGGCCGGCCGGGCGGCGGGCTCAGCCGTTGGCCGGGCCGCCGATCTGGATCCCGGCCATCCGGGTCCACTCGTTGCGGCCGGTGCGCACCTTGGCGGCGAGGTCGCCGTCGAAGTCGTCCTGGAGGGCGATCCCGGCCTGCTCTGCGCCCGCCCGGGCCTCCGTCAGGGAGTCGGCGACGAGGTTGCCCCACTCGCCGTCGGCGCCCACGAGGGCGACGCGGACCCGGCCCCGGCCGAGGTGCGCCAGCTGCCCCTCGGCGCTGCCGCCGTGCGCGGCCGCGAAGGCCCGCATCTCCTTGGCGAGCCGCGCCGCGTGCCGCCTGGTCCGCTTCTCCGCCCGCGCGTCGGTCCGCTCTTCGGCCGCCGGCTGCTCGTCCGCCTGCTTGGTGTCTGCCATACCCCCGATGCTACCCACCGGTAGGACTCTTGGGGAGGGGCGCCCGCGCATCGTCTCCGGGCGACGCGAAGGCCCGCCCGGAGCGCGCCGGACGGGCCGTGGAACGAGGACGTACGAGGTCAGCGGACGAAGGGGTCCACCGCGACGGCGACGAAGAGCAGCGAGACGTACGTGATCGACCAGTGGAAGAGCCGCATCTCCTTGAGCTTCGGCCCCGTGACACCGGCCTTGGCGCGGGCCTGCAGACCGTGCGCCTCCCGCAGCCAGAACGCGCCGCAGGCGAGCGCGACCGCGGTGTAGAGCCAGCCGGTGTACCCCAGCGGCTGGAGCAGCAGCGACACCCCGACCATGACCCAGCTGTAGATGACAATATGCCGGGCGACGACCTTGTTGCCCGCGACGGCGGGGAGCATCGGCACGCCGACGCGCTCGTAGTCGTCCTTGACCTTCATCGACAGCGGCCAGTAGTGCGGCGGCGTCCAGAAGAAGATGACCAGGAAGAGGATGAGTGCGGCCCAGGAGACCGAGTCGGTCACCGAGGACCAGCCGATGAACACCGGCATACAGCCCGCGATGCCGCCCCAGACGATGTTCTGGCTGGTGCGCCGCTTGAGGATCATCGTGTAGACGACGACGTAGAAGAGGATCGCGCCCAGCGAGAGCATCGCCGACAGCGGGTTGACGAGGTACCAGAACCACACGGTGGAGCCGACGGAGAGCGCGGTCGCGAAGACCAGGCACTCGCGCGGCGAGACCATGCCCGTCACCAGGGGGCGCTGGGCGGTGCGGTCCATCAGCGCGTCGATGTCGCGGTCGATGTACATGTTGTACGCGGCGGCGCCGCCCGCCGAGAGGTAGCCGCCGATGCAGGTGGCCAGCACCAGCCACAGGTCCGGGACGCCGCCGGCGGCCAGGAACATCACCGGCACCGTCGTCATCAGCAGCAGCTCGATGACGCGCGGCTTGGTGAGCTCGATGAACGCCTTGACGCGGGCGCCGAACGGCCGGTGGCCGGGGTTCGGACTCCCGGGGCTCTGAGAGAGCGTCCCCGCAGGACGGGATTGGACGGCCGTCACGCACACCCCTGGAAGTAACATCTGCGGCTTTCACCGCGGAGATAAGGCCAGCAAGCGCATCCGGCCCTGGCGACCGCGAGGCTTGCGCGTACCACGCCACTTTAGACGTTGGCCATACCGCGATCTTCGCGGGGGTCCGCTCGTGTTGGTTCCCCGACGGCGGCGCCGGGCGCCCGCCCCTCGGCGCCTCCCATGGCCCCCGCTCCTCTCTTATAAGAGGCGAAGGCGGGCCGCTCCCGTCAGGCTGGGGACCAGGGGTCGCGTCCCCCGCGTCCGGATTGCCGGAGATAGGGCGCCGGTTGCTCCGGACTGACGCGTACTCCACCGGGCGGCGCCGCCGACTCCGCGTCGAAAAGACGCACGCACCGGCGGGGGTAGGCTCGACATCGCCTTGCGGACATACCGTCCGCGGCATTCGACATGTGGAGAGGAGCCCTGACTCAGGGTGAGCACCAAGCCGACCACCACAGACATCGAGTGGACCGATCTGGACCAGCGGGCCGTCGATACCGTCCGCGTCCTGGCCATGGATTCCGTGCAGAAGGTCGGAAACGGCCATCCTGGTACGGCTATGAGCCTGGCTCCGGCCGCCTATCTTCTCTTCCAGAAGCTGATGCGGCACGACCCGGCCGACGCGGAGTGGACCGGCCGTGACCGGTTCATCCTCTCCGCCGGCCACTCCAGCCTGACGCTCTACATCCAGCTCTTCCTGGCCGGGTACGGCCTGGAACTGGACGATCTGAAGGCGTTCCGCACCTGGGGCTCCAAGACCCCGGGCCACCCGGAGTACGGCCACACCACCGGCGTCGAGACCACCACCGGTCCGCTGGGCCAGGGTGTCGCCAACGCCGTCGGCATGGCGATGGCCGCCCGCTACGAGCGCGGCCTGTTCGACCCGGAGGCCCCCGCGGGCACCTCCCCGTTCGACCACACCATCTGGGCCATCGCCGGTGACGGCTGCCTCCAGGAGGGCATCTCCGCCGAGGCGTCCTCCCTCGCGGGCCACCAGAAGCTCGGCAATCTCGTCCTCCTCTGGGACGACAACCACATCTCGATCGAGGGCGACACGGAGACCGCGGTCTCCGAGGACACCCTCAAGCGGTACGAGGCGTACGGCTGGCACGTCCAGCGCGTCGAGCAGCTGCCCAACGGCGACCTGGACCCGGTCGGCCTGGCCCGCGCCCTGGAGGCCGCCAAGGCCGAAACCGGGCGCCCGTCGTTCATCGCGGCCCGTTCGATCATCGCCTGGCCCGCGCCGAACGCGCAGAACACCGAGGCCGCACACGGCTCGGCCCTGGGCGCCGACGAGGTCGCCGCCACCAAGCGCGTGCTGGGCTTCGACCCGGAGCAGTCCTTCGAGGTCACCCCCGAGGTCCTGGCCCACACCCGCGAGGCGCTGGACCGCGGCCGCGACGCCCGCGCCGAGTGGGAGAAGGCATTCGCCGCCTGGCGGACCGCCAACCCCGAGCGCGCCGCCGAGTTCGACCGCATCGCCGCGGGCGAGCTGCCGGCCGGCTGGGAGGATCACCTCCCGGCGTTCGAGACCGGCAAGGCAGTCGCCACCCGCGCCGCCTCCGGCAAGGTGCTGGCCGCGCTGGGCGGCGTCCTGCCCGAGCTGTGGGGCGGCTCCGCCGACCTCGCCGGGTCCAACAACACCACGATCGACAAGACGTCGTCGTTCCTGCCGGTGGGCAACCCGCTGCCGGGCGCCGACCCGTACGGCCGCACGATCCACTACGGCATCCGCGAGCACTCCATGGCCGCGGAGATGAACGGCATCGCGCTGCACGGCAACACCCGCATCTACGGCGGCACCTTCCTGGTGTTCTCCGACTACATGCGCAACGCCGTCCGGCTCTCCGCGCTGATGCACCTGCCGGTGACGTACGTGTGGACGCACGACTCCATCGGTCTGGGCGAGGACGGCCCGACCCACCAGCCGGTCGAGCACCTGGCCTCGCTGCGCGCCATTCCGGGCCTGAACATCGTGCGCCCGGCCGACGCCAACGAGACCGTCATCGCGTGGCGCGAGATCATGAAGCGCTACACGAAGGAGTTCGGCGTCGGCGCCCCGCACGGCCTCGCGCTGACCCGTCAGGGCGTGCCCACGTACGAGGCGAACGACGAAGCGGCCAAGGGCGGCTACGTCCTCTTCGACTCCGAGGGCCCCTCCGGTGCGGCCGCGGAGCCGCAGGTCGTGCTGATCGGCACCGGTTCCGAGGTGCAGCTCGCCGTCGAGGCGCGCGAGCAGCTGCAGGCCGCGGGCGTTCCGGCGCGCGTCGTGTCGATGCCCTGCGTCGAGTGGTTCGAGGAGCAGGACCAGGAGTACCGCGACAGCGTGCTGCCGCCGTCCGTCAAGGCGCGGGTCGCCGTCGAGGCGGGCGTGGGTCTGACCTGGCACCGCTACGTCGGGGACGCCGGGCGGATCGTGTCGCTGGAGCACTTCGGCGCCTCGGCCGACGCGAAGGTCCTCTTCCGCGAGTTCGGCTTCACCGCCGACGCGGTGACGGCGGCCGCCCGGGAATCGCTCGAAGCCGCCGCGCGCTGACGCCGGTACACGAACCAGTAGGAGATGCAATCCCCCATGACAGACGCACTCAAGCGCCTCTCCGATGAAGGCGTCGCGATCTGGCTGGACGACCTGTCGCGCCAGCGCATCACGTCCGGCAACCTCGCCGAGCTGATCGACCAGCAGCACGTCGTCGGTGTCACCACCAACCCGTCGATCTTCCAGAAGGCGATCTCGGACGGCCACGGCTACGACCAGCAGGTCGCCGACCTCGCCGCGCGCAAGGTCACCGTCGAGGAAGCCCTCCGCATGATCACGACGGCGGACGTCCGGGACGCCGCCGACATCCTGCGGCCGGTCTTCGACGCCACCGACGGCCAGGACGGCCGGGTCTCCATCGAGGTCGACCCGCGCCTGGCGCACCACACCACGCCCACCGTCGCCGAGGCGAAGCAGCTGGCGTGGCTGGTGGACCGCCCCAACACCCTCATCAAGATCCCGGCCACCAAGGCGGGCCTGCCGGCGATCACCGAGGTCATCGCCAAGGGCATCAGCGTCAACGTCACGCTGATCTTCTCGCTGGAGCGCTACCGCGAGGTGATGGACGCCTACGTGGCGGGCCTGGAGAAGGCGAAGGCCGCGGGCCTGGACCTCTCGCAGATCCACTCGGTGGCGTCGTTCTTCGTCTCCCGCGTCGACTCCGAGATCGACAAGCGGCTGGAGAACATCGGCACGGACGAGGCCAAGGCGCTCAAGGGCAAGGCCGCCCTGGCCAACGCGCGCCTGGCCTACGAGGCGTACGAGGAGGTCTTCTCCTCGGAGCGCTGGGCCGCCCTGGACAAGGCGCAGGCCAACAAGCAGCGTCCGCTGTGGGCCTCGACCGGCGTCAAGGACCCGGCGTACAAGGACACCCTCTACGTCGACGAGCTGGTCGCCCCGGGCACGGTCAACACCATGCCGGAGGCCACCCTCCAGGCGACCGCTGACCACGGGCAGATCACCGGCGACACCGTCCGCGGGACGTACGAGCAGGCCCGTGCGGACCTCGCCGCCGTCGCGAAGCTCGGGATCTCGTACGACGAGGTCGTACAGCTCCTGGAGGACGAGGGCGTGGAGAAGTTCGCGGCTTCCTGGAACGACCTGCTCACGTCCACCGAGGCGGAGCTCAAGCGCCTCGCTCCTTCGGAGGGCTGACACCTTGACCGCAGTTCATGGAGCGAACCCGCTTCGTGACGCCGCGGACCGACGGCTCCCGCGTATCGCGGGGCCGTCGGGCCTGGTCATCTTCGGCGTCACGGGCGATCTGTCGCGCAAAAAGCTGATGCCGGCGGTGTACGACCTCGCCAACCGCGGTCTGCTCCCGCCCGGCTTCTCCCTCATCGGCTTCGCCCGTCGCGAATGGCACGACGAGGACTTCGCGCAGGTGGTGCACGACGCCGTCAAGCAGCACTCGCGTACGCCGTTCCGCGAGGAGGTCTGGCAGCAGCTCATCCAGGGGATGCGCTTCGTCCAGGGCAACTTCGACGACGACGCGGCGTTCGAGACGCTGAAGGCGACGATGGACGAGCTGGACAAGGCGCAGGGTACGGGCGGCAACTTCGCCTTCTACCTGTCCGTGCCGCCCAAGTTCTTCCCCACGGTCGTCAAACAGCTCAAGAACCACGGGCTCGCCGACCCGAAGGACGGCTCGTGGCGCCGCGCGGTCATCGAGAAGCCCTTCGGCCACGACCTCAAGAGCGCCCAGGAGCTGAACCAGGTCGTCCACGAGGTCTTCCCGCCCGAGGCGGTCTTCCGCATCGACCACTACCTCGGCAAGGAGACGGTCCAGAACATCCTGGCGCTCCGCTTCGCCAATACGATGTTCGAGCCGCTGTGGAACCGCTCGTACATCGACCACGTGCAGATCACGATGGCCGAGGACATCGGCATCGGTGGCCGGGCCGGTTACTACGACGGCATCGGCGCGGCGCGTGACGTCATCCAGAACCACCTGCTCCAGCTGCTCGCGCTGACCGCCATGGAGGAGCCGTCCTCCTTCGACGCGGACGCGCTGGTCGCGGAGAAGACCAAGGTGCTGGGCGCCGTGCGGCTCCCCGCCGACCTCGGCAAGGAGACGGTGCGCGCGCAGTACACCGCCGGGTGGCAGGGCGGCGAGCAGGCTGTCGGCTACCTCCAGGAAGACGGCATCGACCCCAAGTCGAAGACCGACACCTACGCCGCGATCAAGCTGGAGGTGGACAACCGCCGCTGGGCGGGCGTCCCCTTCTACCTGCGCACCGGTAAGCGCCTGGGCCGCCGGGTCACCGAGATCGCGCTGGTCTTCCAGCGGGCGCCGCACTCCCCCTTCGACCACACCGCCACGGAGGAGCTGGGCCAGAACGCCCTGGTCATCCGGGTGCAGCCGGACGAGGGCGTGACCGTGCGCTTCGGCTCGAAGGTCCCCGGCACCTCGATGGAGGTGCGGGACGTCTCCATGGACTTCGCGTACGGCGAGTCGTTCACGGAGTCGAGCCCCGAGGCGTACGAGCGGCTCATCCTCGATGTGCTGCTGGGCGACGCCAACCTCTTCCCGCGGCTGGAGGAGGTCGAGCAGTCCTGGCGGATCCTAGACCCGATCGAGGAGTACTGGGACCGTCACGGCAAACCGGCGCAGTACCCGGCCGGCACCTGGGGCCCCACCGAGGCGGACGAAATGCTCGCACGAGACGGACGGAGCTGGCGTCGCCCATGAAGATCGACCTGACGGAAACCACGGCCAGCAAGATCAACAAGGCGCTGGTGCAGGGCCGTCGCGCCGTCGGCACGCCCGCCGTCGGCATGGTGCTCACCCTCGTCATCGTCACCGACGAGGAGAACGCCTACGACGCCCTGAGGGCGGCCAACGAGGCGTCCCGCGAGCACCCGTCGCGGACCCTGGTGGTCATCAAACGGGTCAGCCGCACGCCGCGCGACCGCGCCAAGGCCCGGCTGGACGCCGAGGTCCGGGTCGGCGCGGACGCCGGTACGGGTGAGACGGTCGTGCTGCGGCTGTACGGCGAGGCGATCGACCACGCCCAGTCGGTGGTGCTGCCGCTGCTGCTGCCGGACGCGCCCGTCGTCGTGTGGTGGGCGGTCAACGGCCCGCTGGACCCGGCGAAGGACCCGCTCGGCGCGCTGGCCCAGCGCCGGGTCACCGACGCCTACTCCTCCGAGCAGCCCATCCAGGAGCTGACCGACCGCGCCGCCACCTACACCCCCGGCGACACGGACCTGTCCTGGAGCCGCATCACCCCGTGGCGGTCGATGCTCGCGGCGGCGCTGGACCAGATGCCGTGCGAGATCACCTCCGCCGTGGTGGAGGGCGAGGAGTTCAACCCCAGCTGCGAACTGCTGGGCATGTGGCTCGCCAGCCGGCTGGACGTCCCCGTCGAGCGCACGGTGTCGCCCGGTCCCGGCCTGACCGCGGTGCGGCTGCAGACGAGCTGCGGGCCGATCGTGCTGGACCGGCCGGACGGTTCGCTGGCCACCCTGTCGATGCAGGGCCAGCCCGACCGTGCGGTGGCGCTCAAGCGGCGGGAGACCTCCGAGCTGCTCGCCGAGGAGCTGCGCCGCCTCGACCCGGACGACACCTTCGCCGCCGCGCTGAAGTACGGCGTGGACCGGCTGGGCGAGGCGGCGCGGACGACCGCGCCGGAGGCGCCCGCGAAGGACGGCGGGGAGGCGGCGGCGAAGCCCGCGCCGAAGAAGACCGCGGCGAAGAAGGCGGCCGCCAAGTGAGCGCGCCGCAGGTCGTCGTCCACCGCGACAAGGAGCTGATGGCGCAGGCCGCGGCGGCCCGGCTGATCACGAAGATCGTGGACGCCCAGGCCGCCCGGGGCTCCGCCTCCGTGGTGCTGACCGGCGGACGCAACGGCAACGGGCTGCTCGCGGCCCTCGCCGAGGCGCCTGCCCGGGACGCCGTGGACTGGTCCCGGCTCGACCTGTGGTGGGGCGACGAACGGTTCCTGCTGGATGGCGATCCGGAGCGCAACGAGACGCAGGCCCGCGCGGCGCTGCTCGACTCCGTTCCGCTGGATCCGGCGCGGGTCCACGCCATGGCCCCGGCCGGTGGCCCGTACGGCAACGACGCGGACGCCGCGGCCGAGGCGTACGCCGCCGAACTGGCCGCCGCCGCGGGCCCGGAGGACCACGGCCCGGTACCGTCGTTCGACGTCCTGCTGCTGGGCGTCGGCCCGGACACCCATGTCGCCTCCCTCTTCCCGGAGCTGCCGGGGGTGCGGGAGGAGGAGCGGACGGTGGTCGGGGTGCACGGCGCGCCGAAGCCGCCGCCCACCCGCGTCTCGCTGACGCTGCCCGCGATCCGCGCGGCGCGCGAGGTGTGGCTGCTGGCCGCCGGTGCGGACAAGGCGCAGGCCGCGGCCATCGCGCTCTCCGGCGCCGGGGAGATCCAGGCGCCGGCCGCCGGTGCCCGGGGCCGCAGGCGCACCCTGTGGCTGCTGGACGAGGCGGCGGCCTCTCAGCTGCCGCGCGACCTCTACCCGCCGGCCTCCGCCTGACGCACGGCACGCACAAGGGCTCCCCCACCACATGCGGTGCGGGAGCCCTTCGTCGTACGGCCGCCGGACGGCCGGGGGCGGGCGGCGCGGGGCGGCGCGCCACCCGAGGGATCAACGGCCGCGCAGCTCGCGGTACTTGGCGACCAGGGCGGCCGTCGACGCGTCCAGGCCCGGCACCTCGGCGCCGTCCGTGAGCGCCGGTTCGACCCGCCTGGCGAGGACCTTGCCCAGCTCCACGCCCCACTGATCGAAGGAGTCGATGTTCCACACGGCGCCCTGGACGAACACCTTGTGCTCGTAGAGGGCGATCAGCTGGCCCAGCACGGACGGGGACAGCTCGGTGGCGAGGATGGTGGTGGTGGGGTGGTTGCCGCGGAACGTCCGGTGCGGCACCAGTTCCTCGGCGACGCCCTCGGCGCGCACCTCGTCCGGCGTCTTCCCGAAGGCCAGCGCCTGGCCCTGGGCGAAGAGGTTGGCCATCAGCAGATCGTGCTGGGCGACGAGCCGGGGCTCCAGATCGTCGACCGGCCGGGCGAAGCCGATGAGGTCCGCCGGGATCATCTTCGTGCCCTGGTGGAGCAGCTGGTAGTAGGCGTGCTGGCCGTTGGTGCCGGGCGTGCCCCAGACGACGGGCCCGGTCTGCCAGCGCACCGGACGGCCCTCGCGGTCCACCGACTTGCCGTTCGACTCCATGTCGAGCTGCTGGAGATAGGCGGTGAACTTCGAGAGGTAGTGGCTGTACGGCAGGACGGCGTGCGACTGGGCGTCGAAGAAGTTGCCGTACCAGATGCCGAGCAGGCCCAGCAGCAGCGGGGCGTTCTCCTCGGCGGGGGCGGTGCGGAAGTGCTCGTCGACGAGGTGGAACCCGGCCAGCATCTCCCGGAAGTGCTCCGGGCCGATGGCGATCATCAGCGACAGGCCGATCGCCGAGTCGTAGGAGTAGCGGCCGCCGACCCAGTCCCAGAACTCGAACATGTTGGTCGTGTCGATGCCGAACGCGGCGACCTTCTCGGCGTTGGTGGAGAGCGCCACGAAGTGCTTGGCGACGGCCTCTCCCCCGCTCTCGGCGCCGAGACCGTCGAGCAGCCAGGCGCGCGCCGAGGTGGCGTTGGTGATCGTCTCGATGGTGGTGAAGGTCTTCGAGGCGATGACGAACAGTGTCTCGGCCGGGTCCAGATCGCGCAGCGCCTCGTGCAGATCCGCGCCGTCGACGTTGGAGACGAAGCGGAACTCCAGGTCGCGGTGGGTGGAGGCGCGCAGCGCCTCGTACGCCATGGCGGGGCCGAGGTCGGAGCCGCCGATGCCGATGTTGACGACGGCCTTGATGCGGCGGCCGGTGTGGCCCTTCCAGTCGCCGGAGCGGACCCGGTCGGCGAAGGTCGTCATCTTGGTGAGGACGGCGTGCACGGCGGGGACGACGTTCTGCCCGTCGGCCTCGATCACCGCGGAGCCGGGGGCGCGCAGCGCGGTGTGCAGTACCGAGCGGCCCTCGGTCACGTTGACCTTCTCGCCGCGGAACATCGCGTCCCGCAGCCGGGTCACGCCCGCCGCCGCGGCCAGCTCCCGGAGGAGCAGCAGCGTCTCGTCGGTGATCAGATGCTTGGAGTAGTCGATGTGCAGGTCGCCCACCCGGAGGGTGTAGCGCCCGGCGCGCTCCGGCTCCTGGGCGAACAGATCGCGCAGCTGGGGTTCGCCCAGCTGCGCGCGGTGTGCGCCCAGCGCCGCCCACTCAGGCATCTGATCGAGCCTGCTGCGGCCTTCTGCGTTCATCTCGGACATCAGCCTTCTTCGTCTCGTGCCGGCCCCGCCGCCCTCCAATTTAGTTGATCAGCGCGCGATATGAGGGGTCTGTCCGCTGTCGGCACACGGGCGGCCGTACGGTGCCCCGCGCCGCGCCGCAGGGCGCCGGGAACGCCAACGGCCCGGCCGGGAAGGGAAGTTCCCTCCCGGCCGGGCCGGTCGCACAGGCGGTGTGGCGTCAGATCTCGCCGCGGAGCTTGGCCAGCGCCTCGGCGAGAATCGCCTCGCCGTCGGCGTCGCTGCGGCGCTCTCGCACATACGCGAGATGGGTCTTGTACGGCTCGGTGCGCGGCGGGTCGGGCGGGCTTTCCCGGTCCTTGCCCGCCGGGAAACCACAGCGCTGGCAGTCCCAGGTATCAGGAACCTGCGCGTCACCGGCGAAGCTGGGCTGCGTCTCGTGCCCGTTGGCGCACCAGAAGGAGATCCGGGTACGCGGCGCGGATTCGCCGCGCTCGGCCTCCCCCATCGGCCCCGCCCCGACCCGGCTTCCTCGGATCGCGTTGCCACTTGCCACGGTCGTAACTCCCTGCGTAATGGTGCTGCACAGCATCGCGCGGCAGCTGCGCTGCGGGCGCTCCGGTCTATGAAAGGCCCAACGCGCGCCCCGTGGCGAGAGTTACCGCCCGCTCCAGGACGCCGCCCCATGATAGGCCGCGCCCCCGACGGTATGTCAGCTGCCGAGCTTCATCAGGACACCGAGCACGACGATGCAGGCGAACCACAGGAGACCCACCACGATGGTGATGCGGTCGAGGTTCCGCTCGGCGACGGAAGAGCCGCCGACGGAGGACTGCATACCGCCACCGAACATGTCGGACAGGCCGCCGCCCTTCCCCTTGTGCATGAGCACCAGCATCATCAGCAGCAGGCTGAAGACGATGAGGGCGACCGAGAACCCGATGACCACGGCTGGACCAACTCTCTAGGACTGACGGACGGTGTCGAGGGCGCCGGTACGGGCCGCGGCACCACCACGACGGCGACATCGTGCGGGGCCGGACCGCGCGCTGAGCGCCGGACCGGCCCCGACAGGGTACGACGGGCCGGGCCCGTCGTCATAGCTGCTACTGGTCGCGGAAGCGGACGATCTTCACGAACTCCTCGGAGTCCAGCGCCGCGCCGCCGACCAGCGCGCCGTCGACATCGGGCTGCGCCATGATCGCCGCGACGTTGCCGGACTTGACGGAACCGCCGTACTGGATGCGGACCTTGTCCGCCAGCTCCTGGCTGTACAGCTCGGCGAGACGGCCGCGGATCGCACCGCAGACCTCCTGCGCGTCCTCGGGCGTGGCGACCTCACCGGTGCCGATGGCCCAGACGGGCTCGTAGGCAATCACGATCGTCTCGGCCTGCTCGGCCGGGACGTCCTTGAGGGCACCGTCGACCTGGGCGAGGGTGTGCGCGACCTGGTTTCCGGCCTTGCGGACGTCCAGGCCCTCACCGACGCAGAGGATCGGGGTGAGACCGTGCTTGTACGCGGCCTTGACCTTGGCGTTGCAGATCTCCTCGTTCTCGCCGTGGTACTGGCGGCGCTCGCTGTGGCCGATCGCCACGTACGTGCACTTGAGCTTGGCGAGCATGGCGCCGGAGATCTCACCGGTGTAGGCGCCGGAGTCCTGCGCGGAGACGTCCTGGGCGCCGTACTTGATCTTCAGCTTGTCGCCGTCGACCAGGGTCTGCACCGAGCGGAGGTCGGTGAAGGGCGGCAGGACCGCGACCTCGACGGCGTCGTAGTCCTTGTCGGTGAGCGCGAAGGCGAGCTTCTGGACGTGGGCGATGGCCTCCAGGTGGTTGAGGTTCATCTTCCAGTTGCCCGCCATCAGCGGGGTACGAGCAGTCACGGTGGTTCAGTCCTCCAGAGCGGCGAGGCCGGGGAGCGTCTTGCCTTCGAGGTATTCGAGGCTGGCGCCGCCGCCGGTCGAAATGTGGCCAAAAGCATTCTCGTCGAAGCCGAGCTGACGGACCGCGGCGGCGCTGTCACCACCGCCGACGACCGTGAAGGCGGACGAGTCCAGCAGTCCCTGCGCGACGGCCTGGGTGCCGCCCGCGTAATCGGGGTGTTCGAAGACGCCCATCGGGCCGTTCCAGAAGATGGTGGCCGCGTCGGCGAGCTTCGAGGCGTACAGCTCGCGGGTGCGGGGGCCGATGTCCAGGCCCTCCTGGTCCGCGGGGATGGCATCGGCGGCGACCGTCTGCGGGTGGGCCGGGGCCTTGGTCTTCAGGTCGGGGAAGTCCGCGGAGACCAGCACGTCGACGGGGAGCACGAACTCCACGCCCTTGGCCGCGGCCCGTTCCAGGTACTCCTGAACGGCCGGGATCTGGTCCTTCTGCAGCAGCGAGATACCGACCTCGTGGCCCTGGGCGGCCAGGAAGGTGTACGCCATGCCGCCGCCGATGAGGATGCGGTCGGCGCGCTCCAGCAGATGGTCGATGACGCCGAGCTTGTCGGAGACCTTCGCGCCGCCGAGCACCACGGCGTAGGGGCGCGCGACGTCGTCGGTGAGGCGCTTGAGGACGGCGACCTCGGTGGCGATCAGATCGCCCGCGGCGTGCGGGAGGCGCGCGGGGAGGTCGTAGACGGAGGCGTGCTTGCGGTGCACGGCGCCGAAGCCGTCGCCGACGTAGAGGTCGGCCAGCTCCGCCAGCCGGTCCGCGAAGGCGCCGCGCTCCGCGTCGTCCTTGCTGGTCTCGCCGGGGCTGAAGCGCAGGTTCTCCAGCACGGCGACCTCGCCGTCGGCCAGCGCGGCGACGGTGGCGCGGGCGGAGTCGCCGACCGTGTCGGAGGCGAAGGCGACATCGCGGCCCAGCAGCTCGCTGAGGCGAGCGGCGGCGGGGGCCAGCGAGAAGGCCGGGTCCGGGGCGCCCTTGGGGCGGCCCAGGTGCGAGGCGACGATGACCTTGGCGCCGTTCTGGGCGAGCTTGGCGATCGTCGGCTGGACGGCGCGGATGCGGCCGTCGTCGGTGATGGTCGCGCCGTCGAGCGGCACGTTCAGGTCGGCGCGGACGAACACCCGCTTGCCCCCGACCCCGTCGGCGATGAGTTCGTCGATCGTCTTCATTGAGGAATGACTCCGTTGCATCAGATCAGCCATGGCTCGGGGGGGGGGCGTCGGTCGGTGCGGGTTGTCTGTCGACCGCAGCCCATAAACAATTCTGGGTCTGCGGGCGGGGGCGGGGCGCGGGGGCGGAGGCGGGGCCGGGGCGGGGCGCGGGCTCGGGGTCCGGGGGGGCCGACAGCTTCCCGACCGGCTGCCCCCCGAGCCCCCCCAGGGCGGCGGCCAGCGCCCGCACCATCCGCGGGTCGAACTGCTTC
>NZ_JBHYGX010000003.1:275996-278558 GCF_042739975.1 Streptomyces sp. NPDC059080 | reverse complement strand
GTCTCTGCGTGTTTGCCCCTCGTCCACTACCAGCGGTAACTACCAAGCACTCGCCCGTCGCCGGCCGGGCCGCGCCGCCCCGAGCTCCCGCCCCGCCGCGCCCGCCCCCCCCCCCCGACCGTACATCTCGGTGCGTGGGCGCCCGTGGCACGGGGCGCCCACCGGCTCAGCCGGTGGAGATCAGAGCTTGCCGCCGACGAAGGTGGTCAGGTCCACCAGGCGGTTGGAGTAGCCCCACTCGTTGTCGTACCAGCCGATGACCTTGACGCTCTTGCCCTGGACCATGGTCAGGGAGGAGTCGAAGGTGCAGGACGCCGGCCAGTTGACGATGTCCGAGGAGACGATCGGGTCCTCGGTGTACTCCACGATTCCCTTGAGCCGGCCCTCGGACGCCTTCTGGAAGGCGGCGTTGACCTCGTCCTTGGTGACCTCGCGCTCCAGCTCGACGACGAGGTCGGTGACGGAGCCGGTGGGGACCGGCACGCGCATGGCGATGCCGTCCAGCTTGCCGACCAGCTCCGGGATCACCAGCGCGGTGGCCTTGGCGGCACCGGTGGTGGTCGGGATGATGTTCTCCGCGGCGGCGCGGGCGCGGCGCAGGTCCTTGTGCGGGAAGTCGAGGATGCGCTGGTCGTTGGTGTAGGCGTGGACCGTGGTCATCAGGCCCTTGACGATGCCGAAGTTCTCCAGGAGAACCTTGGCCATCGGCGCCACGCAGTTGGTGGTGCAGGAGGCGTTGGAGATGACGTGGTGCGCGGCGGGGTCGTACTGGTCCTGGTTGACGCCCATGACGATGGTGATGTCCTCGTCCTTGGCGGGCGCGGAGATCAGGACCTTCTTGGCGCCGGCCGCGAGGTGCTTGGCGGCGTCGGCCTTCTTGGTGAAGATGCCGGTGGACTCGACGACGATGTCGGCGCCCAGCTCGGCCCACGGGAGGTTGGCGGGGTCGCGCTCCGCCATGGTCTTGAACGTCTGGTTGCCCACCGTGATCGTGTCGTCGGTGTGGCTGACGTCCTGCTTGAGGCGGCCCAGGATGGTGTCGTACTTCAGCAGGTGGACCAGGGTGGCATTGTCGGTCAGGTCGTTGACACCGACGATCTCGATGTCCGCACCCTGCTCCAGGAGCGCGCGGAAGTAGTTGCGACCAATGCGGCCGAATCCGTTGATGCCTACGCGGATCGTCACGAAACCGATCTCCTCGTTGGTGCGCCGGCAGCGATACCGGCGAGCTGTATGGGATGTCCCCGACCGACTTCGACCCTACCCCCAATGCGAGACATACGTGACATTGACATCGGCCGCAACCTCACACTCACGCCCGGATACGAAAAGCCCCCGGCATTCTCTCGGATACCGGGGGCAAACCGCCTCTGACCTGCTACGGAGCGGGTTTCTGCGAGTTTTGTGAAGGGGTCAGCCGACCATTCCGTCGGCCAGCTCCTCGGTGAGATTCGACTCGGTGCCGGGGATGCCGAGGTCCTGTGCGCGCTTGTCGGCCATCGCCAGCAGACGGCGGATCCGGCCGGCCACCGCGTCCTTGGTGAGCGGCGGGTCGGCGAGGGCGCCCAGCTCCTCCAGGGACGCCTGCTTGTGCTCCATCCGCAGCCGCCCGGCCGCCGCGAGGTGCTCGGGAACCTCCTCGCCGAGGATCTCCAGGGCCCGCTGGACCCGGGCCCCGGCCGCGACCGCGGCGCGGGCCGAGCGGCGGAGGTTGGCGTCGTCGAAGTTGGCGAGGCGGTTGGCGGTGGCCCGCACCTCGCGGCGCATCCGGCGCTCCTCCCACGCCAGCACCGATTCATGGGCGCCGAGCCGGGTCAGCAGGGCGCCGATCGCGTCGCCGTCCCGGACGACGACGCGGTCCACGCCGCGGACCTCGCGCGCCTTGGCGCCGATGCCCAGCCGCCGGGCCGCGCCGACCAGCGCGAGCGCCGCCTCGGGACCGGGGCAGGTGACCTCCAGCGACGAGGAACGGCCCGGCTCGGTGAGCGAACCGTGGGCGAGGAAGGCGCCGCGCCAAGCCGCCTCGGCGTCGCAGGTCGCGCCGGACACCACCTGCGGGGGCAGCCCGCGGATCGGGCGGCCGCGGCCGTCGACCAGGCCGGTCTGGCGGGCCAGCTGATCACCGCCCGCCACCACCCGTACGACGTACCGGCTGCCGCGCCGCAGCCCGCCGGGGGCCATCACCACCAGGTCGGAGGAGTGCCCGAAGATCTCCAGGATGTCCTTGCGGAGCCGCCGGGCCGCGATGCCGGTGTCCAGCTCCGCCTCGATCACGATGCGCCCGCTCACCAGGTGCAGACCGCCCGCGAACCGCAGGATCGACGAGACCTCCGACTTCCGGCAGCAGGTCCGGGTGACGGGGAGCCGGGAGATTTCATCCTTCACCGCTGCCGTCATCGCCATGGGCCGATCCTTCCATGCATCCGAAAAATACGGTCGTACGCGGCGGCCAGCAGCTCGGGGTCGTGCCGGTCCGGGGGGGGGCGCCCCCCGCGGGGGGGGCGGGGGCCCGCCCGCCGGCGCGCGGCCCGCGCCCCCCCCGCCCGCGCGGCCGCCGCAGGG
>NZ_JBHYGX010000003.1:268046-275986 GCF_042739975.1 Streptomyces sp. NPDC059080 | reverse complement strand
CTAATTCTAACAAAAATACAAGCAAAACAAAAAAATTGTGTTACACCTGCGTCCGTAGTTCTGGTTAACCCCCGTGCAGCGACCTCGGCCAGCTCGACCTCGCTGCCGACGAGCTGCTTGGCGGCAGCCGTCAGCCCTTCGATGTCGGGCACGGCGTCCCGGTCGGCCAGCACCACGTCGAAGGCGAGTTTAGGGGCGTGTCGGGCCAAAACCTCCAAATGACGCTGCGGGGAGAAGCCATCGGTTTCGCCGGGTTGCGGCGCGAGGTTGAGCGAGAGGACCTTGCGCGCCTTGGTCTCCTCCAGCGCCTCGCGCAGCTCCGGCACCAGCAGATGCGGGATGACGGAGGAGAACCACGAGCCCGGCCCCAGCACCACCCAGTCGGCGTCGCGCACCGCGGCGACCACTTCCGGGACGGCGGGCGGGGCCTCGGGCACGACGTGGACCGACTGCACCTCGCCGCGGGTGAGCGCGACGGTGGCCTGCCCGCGGACGGTCGTGATCTCCTCGGGCCGCTCCTCGTCGTGGCCGCGGACCTGGGCCTGCAGCTCCAGGGGGACCGCGGACATGGGCAGTACCCGGCCGTGCGCGCCGAGCAGCTTGCCGACCAGGTCGAGTGCCTGGACGTGATCGCCCAGCTGTTCCCACAGGGCGACGATGAGGAGGTTGCCGACGGCGTGGTCGTGGAGCTCGCCGCCGCTCTGGAAGCGGTGCTGGATGACGCGCGCCCAGGTCTGGCCCCAGTCGTCGTCCCCGCACAGCGCGGCCAGCGCCTTGCGCAGATCACCGGGGGGCAGCACGCCCAGCTCGTCGCGGAGGCGGCCGCTGGAGCCGCCGTCGTCGGCGACGGTGACGACGGCCGTCAGATCGCCGGTGATCCGGCGCAGCGCGGCCAGCGACGCGGACAGCCCCATGCCGCCGCCGAGCGCCACCACCTTGGGCGTGCCCTTGTGCGGGCGGGCGCCGGGGACCAGTTTGCGGACCCGGCGCAGCCGCAGGGCGCGGCTGGTCACTCGCGCCCCATGTCGCGGTGGACAGTGACGGTTTCCACCCCTTCGCCCACGAGCCGCCGGGCGAGCTTCTCGGACATCGCCACGGAGCGGTGCTTGCCGCCCGTACAGCCGACGGCGATGGTGACGTAGCGCTTGCCCTCGCGGCGGTAGCCCTCGGCGACGATGCGGAGCAGGTCGGCGTAGCCGTCGAGGAACTCCTTGGTGCCGGGCTGGTCGAAGACGTAGTCGGAGACCTCTTCGCTCAGACCGGTGAAGGGGCGCAGCTCGGGGACCCAGTGCGGGTTGGGGATGAAGCGGCAGTCGATGACCATGTCGGCGTCGACCGGCAGGCCGTACTTGAAGCCGAAGGACATGACCGTGGCGCGCAGCTCGGGGACCTCCTCACCGGCGAACTGGGCGTCCATCTTGGCGCGCAGCTCGTGGACGTTGAGGCTGGAGGTGTCGATCACGAGGTCGGCGTCGCCGCGCAGTTCCCGCAGCAGGTCGCGTTCGGCGGCGATGCCGTCGACGATCCGGCCGTCGCCCTGGAGGGGGTGCGGGCGGCGTACCGATTCGAAGCGGCGGACCAGCGCCTCATCGGAGGATTCCAGGAACACGATGCGGCGCTTGACGTTCTGGGCGTCGAGCGTGGCGAGGGATTCCTTGAGGTTGTCGAAGAAGCGGCGGCCACGGACGTCGACGACGACGGCGATCTTGGCGACGTTCCCCTGGGAACGGGCGCCGAGGTCGACCATCGGGGGGATCAGCTCGGGCGGAATGTTGTCGACGACGAACCAGCCGAGGTCCTCCAGGCACTTGGCCGCGGTGGAGCGGCCGGCGCCGGACATGCCGGAGATGATCACCAGCTCGGGGATGGCGGCGCTCTCTCCCTGGTCGGACTCGCGCATCGTGCCCGTACTCACCTGTGCACCGTCTTTCTCGGATGTCGCGGTTTCGTGCGTGTTGTGCGGTGTGCTCATCTGTCCCGCCCCCGTTCCGATGACCACGCGGCCGGAGCGGCCCCGTCATCCTCAATGATCTCTCCTGTGGCGGTGTTCACGGCGGGTCCGGCGGGTGTCGCACCGGCCAGGGAGGCGAGCACCGATTCGGCGGTCTTCCGGCCGACGCCGGGGACCTCGCACAGCTCATCGACCGTGGCCGCCCGGAGCTTCTTGAGCGACCCGAAGTGCTTGAGCAGCGCCTGACGGCGGCTCTCGCCCAGCCCGGCCACGGCGTCCAGCGGCGAGGACTTCAGCCGTTTGCCGCGCTTGGTGCGCTGATAGCGGATGGCGAAGCGGTGGGCCTCGTCGCGGACGCGCTGGAGGAGGTAGAGCCCTTCGCTGGAGCGCGGCAGGACAACCGGGTCGTCCTCCTCGGGCAGCCAGACCTCCTCCAGGCGCTTGGCCAGACCGCAGACGGCGACGTCGTCGATGCCCAGCTCGTCCAGGGCGCGGCGGGCGGCGGCGACCTGCGGGGCGCCGCCGTCGACGACGACGAGCTGCGGCGGGTAGGCGAACCGCTTGGGGCGGCCCTCCTCGTCCGTGGGGTGCCCGGCCATCGGGTCCGGCTCCGGGGACGCCGCCTCGGCACGCTCGGCGGCACCGGCCTCGCCGTCGCCGCCCGCGGGCGCGGCGGGTTCCTCCGTCCACTCCCCCGATTTCTGCTTCTCCTGGAGGTAGCGCTTGAAGCGGCGGCCGATGACCTCGTGCATGGAGCGGACGTCGTCCTGGCCCTCGAAGCCCTTGATCTGGAAGCGGCGGTACTCGCTCTTACGGGCGAGACCGTCCTCGAAGACCACCATGGACGCGACGACGTCCTCGCCCTGGAGGTGGGAGATGTCGAAGCACTCGATGCGCAGCGGCACCGCGTCCAGGCCGAGGGCCTCGGCGATCTCCTCCAGGGCGCGGGAGCGGGTGGTCAGGTCGGAGGCGCGCTTGGTCTTGTGGAGCGCCAGGGCCTGCTGGGCGTTGCGGCCGACGGTGGCCATCAGGTCCTTCTTGTCGCCGCGCTGCGGGATGCGCAGCGAGACCTGGGAGCCGCGGCGCTCGGAGAGCCACTGCTGGACCGGCTCGACGGGCTCGGGCAGCGCGGGGACCAGCACCTCCTTGGGGACCGCGTCGCCGCGCTCCTCGCCGTAGAGCTGCTGGAGGGCGTGCTCGACGAGACCGGCGGTGGTGACGGCCTCGACCTTGTCGGTGACCCAGCCGCGCTGGCCGCGCACCCGGCCGCCGCGGACATGGAAGATCTGAACGGCGGCCTCCAGTTCGTCCTCGGCGACGGCGATGAGGTCGGCGTCGGTGGCGTCGGCGAGGACCACCGCGCTCTTCTCCATGGCCCGCTTGAGCGCCCCTATGTCGTCCCGCAGACGGGCGGCGCGCTCGTACTCCATCTCCTCGGCGGCGTCCTGCATGGCGCGCTCCAGGCGGCGGAGGTAGGCGCCGGTGCGGCCGGCCATGAAGTCGCAGAAGTCCTCGGCGAGTTCGCGGTGCTCCTCGGGGGAGACACGGCCGACGCACGGCGCCGAGCACTTGCCGATGTAGCCGAGCAGACAGGGGCGGCCGATCTGCGCGGAGCGTTTGAAGACGCCCGCGGAGCAGGTGCGGACGGGGAAGACGCGGAGCATCAGGTCGACGGTCTCGCGGATGGCCCAGGCGTGGCCGTAGGGGCCGAAGTAGCGGACGCCCTTCTTCTTGGCGCCGCGCATCACCTGGACGCGGGGGAACTCCTCGTTGAGGGTCACCGCGAGATACGGATAGCTCTTGTCGTCGCGGTACTTGACGTTGAAACGCGGGTCGAATTCCTTGATCCAGCTGTATTCGAGCTGAAGGGCCTCGACCTCGGTGGAGACGACGGTCCACTCCACGGAGGCGGCGGTGGTGACCATCGTGCGGGTACGGGGGTGGAGACCGGCCAGGTCCTGGAAGTAGCTGGCCAGGCGCTGGCGCAGGCTCTTGGCCTTGCCCACGTAGATGACACGGCCGTGCTCGTCGCGGAATTTATAGACCCCCGGCGAGTCGGGGATCTGTCCCGGCTTGGGTCGGTAGCTGCTGGGGTCTGCCATGACCACCACCCTACTGACCGCCACTGACAATCCGCGGGCCCGTGCGGAGCGGGACGGGCCCGCGGTGACAGGGTCCGGGAGGGGGGTCGCGGACCTGGTGTTCCCGGTCCATGGCCCCCGCACGGGCCCGGGCGGCCCGCCCGCCGCGGGAAGACGGGCGGGCGCCCGGTCAGCGGCGGCGCAGGCGGCGGACCGCGGTGGTGCCGGTCAGGCCCAGCGCGACCAGGGCGGCGGCAGCGGCGACGGCCGAGGCGGCGGCCACCGGGACGTCGCCGTCGGCCGCGGCGGTGGCGACGGATCCCTCACTGAGGACGGGCCGCGGCGCGGGGCGCTCCGGCGCCGCGGGGTGGGGGCGCTCCAGCGCCGCGGGGCGCTCCAGCGCCGCGGGGCGCTCCAGCGCCGCGGGGGCGCCGTAGCCGCCGGCCTCGCCGCGCCGGTCGTAGGCGGGTTGAGGCCCCTCCAGTCGAAGGCGTTCTGCACGTTGCCCAGGGTGGCCTGGTCGTTGGGGCAGTCGGTGTTGGGGCAGCCGGTGTTCTGGGGGCTCTGGAAGGCGGCGTTGCAGAACTGGTTCTGGCTAGCCGCGGCCGTACCAGGCGGCGATGGTGTTGCCGGAACCGCCCAGCACCAGTTGCTGTTCTCCTGGGCCTGCATGGCGATGTCCAGGCTGTTCGCGGTGGCGCGTGGGGCGGACGCGGCGGGCGTACGGGGTGCGGCGGGCGCCGCGGTGGCGGAGGCGGCGGGCAGGGCGGTCAGCGCGGCCACGGCGAGCGCGGCGGCCGACAGCCGTCTGCGGCCTACGGTGCGGGGGCGGGGCATGGCGTTCCTCCCGAACGGGGCGGTGGGGTGTGGAGGAGCGCATCCGGATGCTGCGAAGGAGCATCGGGTGTTGTCGCAGGCAGGTCAACACGCTTCAATGCGGGGTGACATGGGGGTGTGGACGGACGGGCCCGGATGTGAACGACCGGTGCCCGGCGTACTGCAGTGAACTCGCGGGCAGGGCGCGCGCCGTGCGATCCGGTAGTGAACGTCCACCCGCGCGCCGGAGGTTGAGAGATGGCACGGAACACTCCCCAGGCGGCCGAGCTGGCGCAACTGCTGAAGACCGGCCCGTTCCACCTGGCGTTGCGCAGCGCGCTGAGCGTCCGCGGCCTGGCGCTCAACCGGGTGCAGCACAAGCTGGCGCAGCGCGGCATCAAGGTGGGGGTGACGAGCCTCAGCTACTGGCAACAGGGCGCGCGGCGCCCGCAGCGTCCCGAGTCGCTGCGGGCGGTGCAGGCCCTGGAGGAGGTGCTGGAGCTGCCGGAGCGGTCGCTGCACCGGCTGCTGGTACCGGAGAGCGGCACCCGTGCGGACGGCGACCGCCCGTCGGCGCGCTCGTACCGGGCGCTGGTGGAGCCCGCCGACGCGCTCCAGCAGCTCTTCGCCGAGCTGGAGACGCCCGCCGACGACGGGCTGCACACCGTGGGGCACCACGAGCGGGTGCGCATCGGTCCCCGGCGGGAGCTGAACGCACGCGAATCGGTCCAGGTGGTCCGGGCGCACCGGGACGGCGTGGACCGCTATGTGGCCATCCACCGCGGTGACGTGGGCTGCGATCCGTCCCAGGTGACGGTCCGGGCCGCGGAGAACTGCCGCCTGGGGCGGGTGCGCGGTGACACCGAGGCCGGGGTGGTGGTCGCGGAGCTGCTGTTCGACACGCGGCTGCGCGCCGGGGACACGCACGTTTTCGGCTACGTCTTCGAGGACGGTACCGGCGGCCCCAGTGCCGAGTACTTCCGTGGCTTCCGCTTCGCCGGGGGGCAGTACGTCCTCCAGGTGCGCTTCGACGAGACGGCGCTCCCGGTGCGGTGCCGTCGCTTCACCCAGTCGTCGGCGGGCGCCCCGCGCGGCGGCCGCCAGGAGCTGACGCTGAGCGGCCGCCACCGCGCCGTGCACCTGGTGGAGCAGGGCGTACGGCCCGGGATCGTGGGGATCGTGTGGGACTGGGGGTGACGGGCGGCGGGAACCAGCGCGGTCCGCGGTTCGGCGGCGCCGGTACGCCGCCTCCGCGCCCGCGGCCGTCTGCGCGCCGACGCCTGGCGCCCGGCGCCGCGGTCCCGTAGCTCGTGTCCGGCGCTCCCGGTGGCACGCGCCGGGGCGTGAGCCAACGGGCCGTGCGCCCCCGGCGGCCGGGGCGCGGGCGGTCGGCTCGTGCGCCCCCACGCCAGGGCCGCACGCCCTCGCCCCAGGGCGCCCCGGCCCAGCACCCCGGTCTCAGCCCGCGATCAGCTTGCCGCCCTTGTTCTTGATCGGGACCTCCGGCAGCGGCTTGGTGGCCGGGCCCTGGAGCACCTGGCCGTTGGTGACGTCGAAGCGGCTGCCGTGGCAGGAGCAGTCGCCCTCCTCCTTCGTCACCTCGGTGAGCACGCATCCGGCGTGGGTGCACGTGGCGCTGAAGCACTTGAACGTGCCCTTGGACGGCTGCGAGACCACCAGCCGGTCCTCGCGGTAGAGCTTCGCACCGCCGACCGGAACCTCGGCGGCGGCCCCCAGCTCGACCGGCTCGGTGGGCACGCCGGAGTCCGGGCCCGAGCCGCCGGAGCACGCCGTCACCCCGAAGCCCGCGGCGCCCACCAGCGCGGCGCCACGCAGGACGGTTCGGCGGGCGGGTGGCTGGCTCATGGCTGCTCCAGAGGGGTCACGGGGTCGGCGTCTACCGGGGCCCGACCTTACCGGCACCCCCGCGCCGCCTCCCGCCCGGCCATGTCAGGCGGGCCCGGGCGCCAGGTGGATCTTGCGGCAGGTGCCCGCGCGGAAGCGGCGTACCGCCTCGTCGACGTCGTCGAGCGGCAGTACGTCGCTGACCAGCGGGTCGAGGTCCAGCCCGGCGGCCAGCACATCGATGGCGGGCCGGAAGCTGTGGTGCACCGCCATCGAGCCGAGGATGTCGATCTCGTGGTGGTAGACGCGGTACGGCGAGAACGACGCAGTGCGGGCCGGGTCGGCGACGCCGAACTGGAGGAACGTGCCGCCGCGCCGCACCCGGCCGAGGCCGTCCTCGATGGCCGCGACGACCCCGGTGGCGTCGATGACCACCTCGAACCCGGGCGCGCGCCCCAGAGCACCCGCGTCGGTCACGGCCGCGTCGACGCCGAACGACTCGGCGAAGGCCAGCCGGTCCGCGTTGAGGTCCACCACCGACACCGAGGCGGCACCGGAGGTCCGGACGAGCGCGGCCATCATCAGGCCCATCGTTCCGGCGCCGTAGATCAGATAGTGCTCCCCGGGGCGGCGGGGCAGCCGGTTGAGGCCGTGCACCGCGCAGGACAGCGGTTCGACGAGCCCGGCGGCGGCCGCCGAGAGCCCGTCGGGCAGCGCGTACGCGCAGCTCGCGGGGACCGCGACCAGTTCGGCGAAGCCGCCGTCACGGGTGACGCCGACCGCGCGGTAGTCGGCGCAGAGGTTGCCGCGGCCGATCCGGCAGTAATGGCAGCTGCCGCACGGCATGTTGGGGTCGACCGCGACCCGGGTGCCGAGGGCCGGGGCGGTCACCCCCTCGCCCCACGCGACGATCTCGCCGGTCAGTTCGTGCCCGGGGATCAACGGGTAGCGCGCGGCGGGCAGTTCGCCGTCGAGCAGATGCATGTCCGTACCGCACAGCCCGCAGGACGCGACGCGCACCAGTACCTCACCGGCCCCCGGGCGGGGATCGGGCACCTCGGTGACGGCGATGCCGTCGGGGGTGCCCGGTTCGGTGACCACAAGAGCGCGCATCGGCGCCTCCTCACGACATCGTGCGGGTTCGATGTCCGGAAGGTAGCCCGGGGCGGTAAGACGTTGGGAACCCTTTTTCAGGGGGGGGGGGGGCCGGGGCGTTGTGGGGGGGCCGGGGCCCACACCCCGGGCGG
>NZ_JBHYGX010000003.1:204936-268036 GCF_042739975.1 Streptomyces sp. NPDC059080 | reverse complement strand
TGAGCCCCCCCCCCCCCCCGCCCGCCCCCCCCCCACACACCCTGGGGGGTGTGCCGGGGGGCGCCCGCCCCGCCCCCCCCCCCCCCCCCCCCCCCCCCCCCCCCCCCGGGGCTGGGGACGGCTACGGTGAGCGGGCGCACGGCCCCAACTCCCGTGCCGACACCTCGTTTCCGCGGCGTACGCCCTGGCTTCCGCCGCACGCGGCGACGGGCGACCGCACCGACCGGCCGGGGCCGTTCCGGCTTCGCGCCCGGAGCCCGTCCGGGACAGGACCCGTAAGGGGCGCCCGCGGCCCGGCCGCACGCCCCCTCCGGCCCCGTACGGGACCGGACGCACCAGGACCGCCGCGGCACCCGGCCGCGGCGCCGCACGCTCGGAAGGAAGAGCCCGATGACGACGATGGTGGACGTGGCACGGCACGCGGGGGTCTCCGTCGCCACGGTGTCGCACGTCCTCAATGGCACCCGCCCGGTGCGCGAGGCCACCCGCGCCGCGGTGCTCCGCGCCATCGACGCACTCGGCTACACCCACAACACCCTGGCCCGTTCACTGGTGACCTCACGGACCCGCTCCATCGGGCTGGCAGTCTCCGCGATCAGCAATCCGTACTTCACCGAGATCCTCCAGGGAGTCGAGGCGGGCGCGCTGGCGGCGGGGTACGGCCTGTTGCTCGCCGATCCGCACGACGACCCCGGCCACGAACGGAAGGTCGTCCAGCTGCTGCACGAGCGGCGGGTCGACGGCCTGATCGTCGCGCCGTCCGCCGAACCGTCGGAGATGGTCGGCTATCTGACCCGCCGGTCCGTGCCCACCGTCTTCCTGGACCGGCTGGTCGGCGACGGACACGATCAGGTGTGCGCGGACAACACGGCGCCCATGCGGCAACTCGTCGAACATCTCGCCGATCTGGGGCACACCCGCATCGGGCTGATCGCCGGGCTGCCGGGGCTGAGCACCACCACCGAACGCGTCGCGGGATACCGCGCGGGGCTGCGCTCGCGCGGGCTGCCCCACGACCCCGGGCTGCTGGCGGGCGGCCACTCCGAGGCGGCGGGCGCCGAGGCCGCCACCCACCGGGTGCTGGCCGCCGACCGGCCGCCGACCGCCCTGGTCACCGCCAACAACGCGATGACCATCGGCGCCCTGCGCGCCCTGGGCGCCCGTGGTCTGCGGGTCCCGGACGACGTGGCGCTGGCCTGCTTCGACGACTTCTCCTGGGCCGATCTGTTCACGCCCCGGCTGACCGCCGTCGCCCAGCCCGGCAGGGAGATCGGGGCGACGGCGGTCCGGCTGCTGCTGGACCGGCTGGCTGGTCCGGACCGGGCGCCGCGCACGCTGCGCCTGCCGTGCACGCTGGTGCACCGCACCTCGTGCGGCTGCCCCGAACTCCCCCACGGCGCCGTCGCCGCCCGGCCGGGCGCTGCGCCGCCGACCGACCCGGCCACCGAGGAAAGGAACACCCCGTGATCGTTGTCGCCGGTGAGGCACTGATCGACCTCGTCCCCGGTCCGCGAGGCGGTCCCGCGGAGGACGGGCTGCCCGCGCTGCTGCCGCGGCGCGGCGGCGGCCCGTACAACACCGCCGTCGCCCTGGGACGCCTCGGCTCCACGGTCGGCTTCTGCTCGCGGATCTCCCGGGACGCGTTCGGGACCTCGCTCCTCGGCGGTCTGTACGCGGCCGGGGTGGACGCCACGCTGGTGCAGCGGGGCGACGAGCCGACGACGCTGGCCGTGGCGGACATCGGTCCGGACGGTTCGGCGGGCTACGGCTTCTACGCCGGGGGCACCGCCGACCGCCTGTTCACCGTGCCGGACGCGCTGCCCCCGTCGGTGCGCGCGCTCTCCTTCGGCACCTGTTCGCTGGTGCTGGAGCCGGGCGCGACGGCGTACGAGACGCTGCTGCGCCGCGAGGCCGGGCGCGGGGTGTTCACCGCGCTGGACCCGAACATCCGGCCCGGTCTGATCCCCGATCCCGCCGCCTACCGCGCCCGGTTCCGCTCCTGGCTCCCGCACGTGACGCTGCTGAAGCTGTCGGAGGAGGACGCGCGGTGGCTCGCGGACGCCGGGCCGGAGCACGCGGACGGCGATGGCGCCGTGGTGGAGTCCGCGGTCCGGGAGTGGCTGGCCGCCGGGCCCGCCGCGGTGGTGCTGACCCGTGGCGCCGACGGGCTGACGGTGTGGACGCGGGACGGCTCCGCGGTGTCGGTGCCCGGGGTGCGGGTCCCGGTGGTGGACACCATCGGCGCGGGCGACACCGTCAATGCGGCGCTGCTGCACCGGCTCGGCGTCCACGACGCGCTCTCCCGCCCGGCGGTGACCACGCTCGATGCGGACGACTGGCGCGACATCCTCGCCTTCGCGGCCCGCGCGGCCGCCTTCGCCTGCGCCCGTGCGGGGGCACAGCCGCCGTGGGCGGCGGAGTTGGAGGGGTAGGGCGCCGGGCTGGGTCGTACGGGGCGGCGGCGCGGCACATGGTGTCCGCCGGGTGTGGCGGTCCCGCCGGGCCCAGGGCGGTGATACGCAGCGGGCCGCCGCCCCTGCCGCTCCGGGGAGCGGACGAGGGCGGCGGCCCGGGTGCCGACGGGGTGTCAGGAGGACCGGCGGGCCCTGGCGGTCGTCTTCTTCGCGGCGGCCTTCTTGGCTGCGGTCTTGGTGGCCGTGGTCGTGGCCTTGGTGGCGGCGGCCTTGGGGGCGGTCTTCTTCGACGTCGCCTTCCTCGCCGGTTTCACCGCCGCGGGGGCGCCCGAGGTGGCGGCGTCGCTGACCCGGTCGCCAAGGATCTCCCGCAGGAACTTGCCGGTGTGGCTGGCCGGGACCGAGGCGATCTGCTCGGGGGTGCCCTCGGCGACGATCATGCCGCCGCCGTTGCCGCCCTCGGGGCCCATGTCGACGGTCCAGTCGGCCGTCTTGATCACATCGAGGTTGTGCTCGATGACGATGACCGTGTTGCCCTTGTCGACCAGCCCGGACAGCACCGTGATCAGCTTGCTGATGTCGTCGAAGTGCAGTCCGGTGGTGGGCTCGTCCAGGACGTAGACCGTACGGCCCGTGGACCGCTTCTGGAGTTCGCTGGCCAGCTTGACGCGCTGCGCCTCACCGCCGGAGAGGGTCGGCGCGGACTGGCCGAGGCGGACATAGCCCAGCCCGACGTCGTGCAGCGTCCAGAGGTGACGGGCGATGGCCGGCACCGCCTCGAAGAAGGTCAGTGCCTCCTCGATGGGCATGTCCAGCACCTCGGCGATGGACTTGCCCTTGTAGTGCACCTCCAGCGTCTCGCGGTTGTAGCGCGCACCGTGGCAGACCTCGCATGGCACGTACACATCCGGCAGGAAGTTCATCTCGATCTTGATGGTGCCGTCGCCCGAGCAGTTCTCGCAGCGGCCGCCCTTGACGTTGAAGGAGAAACGCCCCGGCAGATAGCCGCGGACCTTCGCCTCCATCGTCTCCGCGAACAGCTTGCGGATGTTGTCGAAGACACCGGTGTACGTCGCGGGGTTGGAGCGCGGGGTACGGCCGATGGGCGACTGGTCGACGTGGACCACCTTGTCGACGAGGTCGTCGCCGTCCACCCGGGTGTGGCGTCCGGGCACCGCCTTGGCGCCGTTCAGCTCCCGCGCCAGGTGGGTGTAGAGGATGTCGTTGACCAGCGTGGACTTACCGGATCCGGAGACACCGGTGACGGCGGTCAGCACGCCCAGCGGGAACGAGGCGTCGATGTCGCGGAGGTTGTTCTCCTTGGCACCGTGCACCGTCAGCTGCCGGGCGGGGTCGACGGGGCGCCGGATCTCCGGTGTCGCGATGGACCGGCGGCCGGAGAGGTACTGGCCGGTGATCGATTCCTTGTTGGTCAGCAGCTCCTTCATGGGGCCGCTGTGCACGACCTTTCCGCCGTGCTCACCGGCGCCGGGGCCGATGTCCACGACCCAGTCGGCAACCTTGATGGTGTCCTCGTCATGCTCGACGACGATCAGGGTGTTGCCCATGTCGCGCAGCCGCACCAGCGTCTCGATCAGCCGGTGGTTGTCGCGCTGGTGGAGGCCGATCGACGGTTCGTCGAGGACGTAGAGGACGCCGACCAGACCGGAACCGATCTGGGTGGCGAGCCGGATGCGCTGCGCCTCGCCACCGGAGAGGGTGCCCGCGGCCCGGTTGAGCGAGAGGTAGTCCAGACCGACGTCGACCAGGAACTTCAGCCGCTCGTTGACCTCCTTGAGGACCCGCTCGGCGATCTTCTTCTCGCGGGCGTTGAGCGTCATCTCGCGCAGGAAGTCGGCGCAGTCGCTGATCGACATGGCCGCGACCTCGGCGATCGACCTGCCCTGGACGGTGACCGCGAGGACGATCGGCTTCAGCCGGGTGCCCTCACACGTCGGGCAGGGCACCTCGCGCATATAGCCCTCGAAGCGCTCGCGGCTGCTGTCGCTCTCCGCCTCGCTGTGACGCCGCTTGACGAACGGCACGGCGCCCTCGAACGGCGTGGTGTAGGCGCGCTCGCGGCCGTAGCGGTTGCGGTAGCGGACCTCGATCTGCGTGCGGTGGCCGTTGAGCAGGGCCTTCCTGGCGCGCTGCGGGAGCCCGGCCCACGGGATGTCCGTACGGAAGCCGAGGGCGTCGGCGAGGGCACCGACCAGGCGGCCGAAGTACTCCTTGGTGTGGCCGTGCGACCAGGGGTGGATGGCGCCCTCGTCGAGCGAGCGGTCCTCGTCGGGGACGATCAGCTCCGGGTCGACCTCCATACGGGTGCCGATGCCGGTGCAGTCCGGGCAGGCGCCGAAGGGGGAGTTGAAGGAGAAGGAGCGGGGCTCCAGCTCCTCGAACGAGAGGTCGTCGTAGGCGCAGTAGAGATGCTCGGAGTACATCCGCTCACGCTGCGGATCGCCGGGCTCCAGGTCGACGAAGTCGAGGATGACCATGCCGCCGGAGAGCCCGAGGGCGGTCTCGACGGAGTCGGTCAGCCGGCGCTTGGCGGACTCCTTCACCGTCAGGCGGTCGACGACCACCTCGATGGTGTGCTTCTCCTGCTTCTTCAGCTTCGGCGGCTCGGCGAGCTGGATCGTCTCGCCGTCGACCCGCGCCCGGCTGTACCCCTTGGTCTGGAGGTCGCTGAAGAGGTCGACGAACTCGCCCTTGCGCTCCCGCACCAGCGGCGAGAGCACCTGGAAGCGGCTGCCCTCGGGCAGCTCCAGCACCTTGTCGACGATGGCCTGGGGCGACTGCCGGGCGATCGGACGGCCGCACTCGGGGCAGTGCGGTTTGCCGATCCGGGCGAAGAGGAGGCGGAGGTAGTCGTAGACCTCGGTGATGGTGCCGACCGTCGAGCGCGGGTTACGGGAGGTCGACTTCTGGTCGATGGAGACCGCGGGCGACAGGCCCTCGATGAAGTCCACATCGGGCTTGTCCATCTGCCCGAGGAACTGCCGGGCGTACGAGGACAGCGACTCGACGTAGCGCCGCTGCCCCTCGGCGAAGATCGTGTCGAAGGCGAGCGAGGACTTGCCCGACCCGGAGAGCCCCGTGAAGACGATGAGGGAGTCGCGGGGGAGGTCGAGCGAGACGTTACGGAGATTGTGCTCGCGAGCGCCACGGACGATGAGACGGTCGGCCACGCCGGTCGGCACCTTTCTGGAGTGGGCGGGGAGCCGCGGTACCGCGTCCGCCGCTCAGTGATGAGCAGAGGCGGCGGTGCGGAACGGAACCCCTTCCCAAGGGTATGGGGACCGCCACGGCACTGTCTGAGTGATGCCACACACGAGCCTATAGCACGCGCATTCGAATTCTGGTCGTCGCTGCCCTGCTTCACTCGAACGTGTGGCGGCGCCGGATCCTTCCCGACCACCGCCGCCCCCGCCCCCGCCCACACCCGCGCAGGTCAGCCGGGCCGCCGCTCCCGCCCGAGCACCGGCAGGGCCCGTTCCAGTGCGTCGAAGGTGCACTCCAGCACCGCCGCCTGCTCAACGGCGACCGCCGCCGCGGGGTCACCGTCGAGCTGCCGCCGCGCCGCCGTCGCATACGCGGCCCGCCACCCGGCGACGATCAGCGCGGCCGCGAGCCGGGGTTCCGGATCACCCGGCGCCGCGCCGGCGGCCCGGCCCAGCTCCGCCGCGAGCAGCTGCCCGGCGACCATCCCCTGACCGGCCGCAGCGCCCCCGACCTGCTGTTCTCCGACGGCACCCGGCTCGGTGACCGGCTGCGCTCCGGGGGCGGCCTGTTGCTCGACCTGACGGACGACGCCGCGCTGCGCGCCCGTGCCGCCGGGTACGCGGACCGGGTGCGGGTGCTGACCGCCCGCACCACCGGGCCCGCGCCCGCCGGGTTGCTGGTACGCCCCGACGGCTGCACGGCGTGGGCCGTGGACGCGGCCCCCGGGGACGGCTCCCCGGCGTCGCTGGACGGGCTGGACGACGCGCTGCGCCGGTGGTTCGGCGCCCCCTGCGACGACCCGGCGTAGCGGCGCATCCGGAGCCCGGTGAGGCGCACTCCCGTAGGCGGGGGCTCACTCCGATCGGCGTACGCGGTGCGGCCCCTGGGCGGCCGGATACGTATGAAGCCCCAGGGGCACGGCAGGTCATGGCGCCGCGCCCCGAGGGCGGCCCGTACGCAGTGGTTCTCCCCGGGGCGCACCGGTATCGTCCCGGGGCGCGCGGGGGCGCGGCGTGGCGGTTCCGGCGGTCTCCCGCAGCCGCCGCTCCGGCGCTAGCGTCGGGGCCATGACCGATACCGCGCCTGATTTCGCTCACGATGTGGCCGCCGTCCACGAGGCCACCGAGCGGCTGCTCACCGCCGTCGCCGGTCTCGACGATGCCGCGGTCACCGAACCGTCCCTGCTCCCCGACTGGACCCGCGGCCATGTCCTGGCCCATCTGTCCCGCAACGCGGACGCCCTGGTCAACCTCCTCACCTGGGCGCGTACGGATGTCCCCACGCCGATGTACGCCGACGCGGCGACCCGTGACGCCGACATCCGGCGGGACGCGGTCCGGCCGCTGGCGGCGCAGCTGGACGATCTGCGGGAGAGCGGGGAACGGTTCACCGCCGCCGCGCGGGCGCTCCCGGCGGACCGGCGTGACTTCCGGGTGGAGATGCGCAACGGCGTGGTGGAACGCGCCGACCGGCTGCCGCTGCGGCGGCTCGGCGAGGTGGAACTGCACCACGTCGACCTGGGGGTCGGCTACACCCTCGACCGGCTGCCCGCCGCCTTCGTCGCCGCCGAGCTGGACTTTCTGACCGGCGTGAAGTTCGCGGGACACGCCAGGCTTCCGGCGCTGGAGCTACGGACCGCCGACGGGCGGTCGCGGCGCACGGGCCGGGCGGCCGAGGGGGCCGCGCCGCTGGTGGTGACGGGCCCGGCCACGGCGCTGCTCGGCTGGCTCACCGGGCGCGGCGAGGGCGACGAGCTGACCGCCGACGGCGGCGCGCTGCCTGTCGTACCCCCGCTCTAAGCTGGCGTCATGGCCTACAGCGGAGCAGTGAAGGTCGGCGGACCGGCCGACGTGCACGAGCTGACCGACCTGATGATCTCGAAGGTCGCGGTCGGTCCGACGAACAACAACGCCTATGTCCTGCGGTGCCGGGCGACCGACGAGCAGCTGCTGATCGACGCGGCAGCGGAGCCGCACACCCTGCTCACCTTGATCGGGGACAGCGGTCTCGCCTCGGTGGTCACCACGCACCGGCACGGCGATCACTGGGGCGCCCTGCGCGAGGTGGTCGACGCGACGGGCGCCCGGACGTACGCGGGGCGGTACGACGCCGAGGGGATTCCGGTGCCCACGGACGTACCGGTCGAGGACGGCGATGTGCTGCGCGTCGGCCGGGTCGAGCTGACCGCGCGGCATCTGGTCGGCCACACCCCGGGCAGCATCGCGTTGATCTACGACGACCCGCACGGCGCTCCCCATGTATTCACCGGGGACTGCCTCTTCCCGGGCGGTCCTGGAAGGACAACACTTCCGAAGGACTTCGACTCGCTGATGAACGACATCGAGGCGAAGCTCTTCGACCAGTTGCCGGACGAGACGTGGGTCTATCCGGGCCACGGCCATGACACCACGCTCGGTGCGGAACGCCCGCACCTAGCGGAGTGGAGAGCCCGAGGCTGGTAAACCGGAACGGGTGCAGATCTGATGAGGGTGCTGCTGATCAGGCCGCGAGTGTGAGGTGGTCGCGGTAACGGGCCTGGTGGTTGCGGGCGAACTCCTGCCTCTCGTGCCAAGTCCAGTGGGTGTCGAACCAACAAGATCCAAGTGTCTCTGGTGTCCAACATCCGGGGTCAAAACCCAGCATGATGTGCACCCGGCTACCGCACGAGGGCAGGCCCTACAGGCGCGGAGCGTGGCCGCGACCACCAGCGCGATCCTGGAACTGGGCGACGCCAACCACAGCCACTCTCACTACGGAGCGTCGGCCGTCACCTGCACAAGGTGGCGTCGAGGAGAGCCAGGACATCGGAGGGGCCCTGCTTGGCGGGCGCAATGTCGGCGGTGACGGCAACCGTGACGGCGCGGCCGTCATCGGTGACGCCGGTGCGCGTCTGGTAACCGGGGATGTCACCGCCGTGTCCCCACATCAGGCCGCCACAACTCAGCGCCGTACTGGTCACTCCCAGCCCGTACCGGGCACCGGGCCACATTTCACCGGCGGGGACCTCGACGGTGGTCCGCATCTGGGCGAGCTGCGCGGGCTCCAGGAGCCCGCCGCCGAACAGGGCGGAGAAAAATCGGTTCAAATCGCTCGGGGTGGAGATCATTTGCCCGGCGGCCCAGGCCCAGGAGGGGTCCAACTCGGTGACGTCCTTCAACGGCCCCCCGGGCTGCGCGTAGTAGCCCTTCGGGTGCGCTTCCCGGATGCCCTCGTCGCCCGCGCCGGGAAAGTAGGTGTGGCGCAGCCCGATGCGTTCGGCGATCCGGTGGGTGATCTCCTCGGCCAGCGGGCGGCCGGTGACCTTCTCGATGATCAGGCCGGCCAGGAGGTAGTTGGTGTTGCTGTACGCCCAGCTGGTCCCGGGAGCAAACAGCGCCTTGTGCGCCAGCGCCAGATCGAGCAGGGTTCGGGGCTGGAGGTAGGTGTGGCGCTGCGTGCCGACGAGGTCGCCCACGAATTCGGCGTAGTCAGGCAGTCCGCTGGTGTGCTGCAGCAGCTGACGTACCGTGATGTGGCGGCCGTCGATGCCCTCGCCGCGCACCAGGTTCGGCAGGTACTGCTCGACCGGGGCGTCGAGAGCGACCTTGCCTTCGCCGACCAGTTGCAGGACGACCGTGGCGGTGAACGCCTTGGTGTTGCTCCCCGCCCGTACCTGCCCGTCGACCGGCACCTTCACCCCGGTGCTCAAGTCTGCGACGCCGGCAGCGTAGTTGTGGGTGCGCCCGTCGCGGCCGAGGTCGGCGGCCAGGGCGGCGGGGTACCCGTCGTCGTGCACCAGGTGGTCCAGGCCTTGCCGCACGACCTGACCGGAGCCGCGGGGCTGCGCCGCGGACGCGGGCAGAGCGCCTCCCACGGCCAGACCGGTGGCGGCCATCACCAGCACCGTCGCGATCCCTCGCCGCGGCCCGGACGACGAGGCGCGGGCACGTCGAAACGAGTGAGAACGATCGGTCATGGGGGAACCCTCCTTGTGCACCCTGCCGGGTGCATCGGAAATCCGTAGGCCTTCAGCCTGGGCGTTTGAGATCCACCGATCCATCCGGGCAGCGGGCCCATGCGAGATGGGGATAACCCCCGGTCGGGTAGCCGCCGCCCGGATCCCGCGCCCGACCACGATCTGACGGCCACCGCGGAACGCTTCGTGCCGCCCCATCGCCGCCCGGCCGCCGGCATCATCGAGCTGGCCACGCGGGAGCTCCCCGACTCCGACGACACCGTCATGGAACTCTGCCGCGGAACCCGGCCACTCCTCCGTGTTTCGGCTGACAGTCACAGGCCGATGCCGACGAGCGGAGAGTTCTTCACGCGGTCGACGTCGTCCATGTATCGGGCGAGGACACGGGAGCCGTCGACCCATCCGCCCGCGCGGGCGATCTCCAGCGGGTCGTGTCCGGCGGCCCGGGCGGCGGTGGCGAAGCCGCGGCGCAGGGAGTGCCCGGACCAGCCGCCGGAAAGTCCGGCGGCGACGGCCAGGCGCTCGATCACCTCGGCGGCGGCCTCCGCCGTCATCCGGCCCCTATGGCTTCCCGGGCGGCGTGGGGAACACCTGGGGCGACGCGGAGCACTTCGCCAGCCTGATCGACGGCGTCCAGGCCAAGCTCTTCGACCAGCTTCCCGACGAGACCTGGGTCTATCCGGGGCACGGCGCCGACACCACGCTCGGCGCGGAGCGGCCGCATCTCGCCGAGTGGCGCGAGCGCGGCTGGTAGCCGCCCGTGGCGGCGGGCCCCGCGCTCAGGCGTGCGGGGCCCGCCGCGCCGTCCGGTGGCGGGAGCACGTCGCCCGCTCCGGCCCGTACGGTGCCGCCGGTCAGACGCCCGTGGTCTCCCGCGGCTCCGTCTCCCGGCCCGCCTGCTTCCTGGCGGCCAGCAGGCTGGTGACGGTGGTGACGACGAGGACCGCGCAGATGACGCCCAGCGAGACCGGGATGCCGATCTCCGGCACGGCGACCCCCGATTCGTGCAGCGCGTGCAGCACCAGCTTCACCCCGATGAAGCCGAGGATGACCGACAGGCCGTACGAGAGGTGGACCAGCTTCTTGAGCAGCCCGCCGATGAGGAAGTAGAGCTGCCGCAGCCCCATCAGGGCGAAGGCGTTGGCGGTGAAGACGATGTACGGGTCCTGGGTGAGGCCGAAGATCGCCGGTATGGAGTCCAGGGCGAAGAGGACGTCGGTGGTGCCGATCGCCAGCATGACGACCAGCATCGGCGTCATCAGCCGCTTGCCGTTCTCGACGATGAACAGCTTCGTACCGTGGTAGGTGTCGGTCGACGGGAAGCGCTTCTCGACGGTCTTCAGGAAGCGGTTCTCCTCGAACTCCTCGTCCTCCGCTCCGGCCATGGCCTCCTTGACGAGCTTCCACGCGGTCCAGATGAGAAACGCGCCGAAGAAGTAGAAGACCCAGGAGAAATGGGCGATGACCGCGGCTCCGGCGCCGATGAAACCAGCCCGCAGCACGAGCGCGATCAGCACGCCGACCATCAGCACCCGCTGCTGGTAGATCGCCGGGACCGCGAACTTCGCCATGATCAGAACGAAGACGAAGAGGTTGTCGACGCTGAGGGATTTCTCGGTGATGAAACCGGCGAAGAACTCACCGGCCGGACCGGAGCCGCCGAACAGCAGCAGCCCGAGCCCGAAGAGCGCGGCGAGCGTCACCCAGACGCCGGTCCAGATTCCGGCCTCCTTGAGGGAGACCTCATGCGGGGTACGGCCGCCGATGAAGAAATCGGCGGCGATCAGGGCGCTGAGACCAAGGATGGTCAGCGCCCACAGGGTCAGGGAAACGTCCACTGCTCCTCCGGCAAAGTCGTACGGCACATACAGCGTCGTCGCTGCCGGAGGTCTCTTCCGCCCGGCTCCCGAAGGCCGCCGGGCCGACGCCCCGGGATCTCGTCACGCTCGTGATCCGTGATGACGGGGACGTCGTTGCAGGAGTACTCCCCTCCGCGGAGTAAGAGTAAAGGAATACCAAGGCAAAGTAAATGAAAAGGTAAAGCGCCTGGTGAGGTGGCCTATCGCCGCGCCCGGCAGGTGTCCGGCGTGACGGCGCGGCCCCCGGTGTCAGCTCACACCGGCCTCCCGCATCTGGCGCAGCTCCTTCTTCAGCTCGCCCACCTCGTCCCGGAGCCGCGCCGCGACCTCGAACTGCAGGTCCGCGGCGGCCGCCCGCATCCGCTCGGTCATCTCCTCGATCAGCTCGGCCAGCTCGGCGGCGGGCCGGTCGGTCGGCGTCGCGCCCTTGCCCGCCTTGGCTCCCTTGCCCGCCTTGGCGCCCTTCGCCGCCTTGCCGCCCAGCTCCGGGACGGGAGCCTTGGCCGGTGCCCCGGAGGCGCCCTTGCGGTAGCCCGACCCCAGCAGCTCCTGGGTGTCGATCTCCTCGCGCGCGAGGGTCGCCACGATGTCGCCGATCTTCTTCCGCAGCGGCTGCGGGTCGATGCCGCGGGCCTTGTTGTAGGCGAGCTGCTTCTCCCGGCGGCGGTTGGTCTCGTCGATCGCCCGCTCCATCGCCGGGGTGATTTTGTCGGCGTACATATGAACCTGGCCGGAGACGTTCCGCGCCGCGCGCCCGATCGTCTGGATCAGCGCCGAACCGGAGCGCAGGAAGCCCTCCTTGTCGGCGTCGAGGATGGAGACGAGGGAGACCTCGGGGAGGTCCAGGCCCTCGCGCAGCAGGTTGATGCCGACCAGGACGTCGTACTCGCCCGCCCGCAGCTCGCGCAGCAGCTCCACCCGGCGCAGGGTGTCCACGTCGCTGTGCAGATAGCGGACCTGGATGCCCAGCTCCAGGAAGTAGTCCGTCAGGTCCTCGGCCATCTTCTTGGTGAGGGTCGTGACCAGGACGCGCTCGTCCTTCTCGGTCCGGGCCCGGATCTCGTGGACCAGGTCGTCGATCTGCCCTTCGGTGGGCTTGACCACCACCTCCGGGTCCACCAGCCCCGTCGGGCGGATGATCTGCTCCACGAAGCCGTCAGACCGTGCCAGCTCGTACTTCCCCGGGGTCGCCGAGAGGTAGACGGTCTGGCCGACGCGCCCCAGGAACTCCTCCCACTTCAGCGGGCGGTTGTCCATCGCGGACGGCAGCCGGAAGCCGTGCTCGACGAGGGTCCGCTTGCGCGAGGCGTCACCCTCGTACATCGCGCCGATCTGCGGCACCGTCACATGCGACTCGTCGATGACCAGCAGGAAATCGTCGGGGAAGTAGTCCAGCAGGGTGTTCGGCGCGGAGCCGGGCTCACGGCCGTCCATGTGCATGGAGTAGTTCTCGATGCCGGAGCAGGAGCCGACCTGGCGCATCATCTCGATGTCGTAGGTGGTACGCATCCGCAGCCGCTGGGCCTCCAGATGCTTGCCCTGCTTCTCCATCGTGGCGAGGCTGTCGGCCAGCTCCGCCTCGATCCCGGCAATGGCGCGCTCCATGCGCTCGGGACCGGCGATGTAGTGGCTGGCGGGGAAGACGTACAGCTCCTGGTCCTCGCTGATCACCTCGCCGGTCAGCGGGTGAAGAGTGGACAGCGCCTCCACCTCGTCACCGAACATCTCGATCCGGACGGCCAGCTCCTCGTAGACCGGGAAGATCTCGATGGTGTCCCCGCGCACCCGGAAGGTGCCGCGGGTGAACGCCACGTCGTTGCGCGTGTACTGGATGTCGACGAAGCGGCGCAGCAGCTGATCGCGGTCGATCTCGTCGCCGACCTTGAGCGGCACCATGCGGTCGACGTACTCCTGCGGCGTGCCCAGGCCGTAGATGCAGGACACGGAGGCGACCACGATGACGTCCCGCCGGGTGATCAGGGAGTTCGTCGCGGAGTGCCGCAGCCGCTCGACCTCCTCGTTGATCGAGGAGTCCTTCTCGATGTACGTATCGGACTGCGGTACGTACGCCTCGGGTTGGTAGTAGTCGTAGTAGGAGACGAAGTACTCGACGGCGTTGTGGGGCAGCAGCTCGCGGAACTCGTTGGCGAGCTGGGCCGCGAGGGTCTTGTTGGGCGCCATGACGAGCGTCGGGCGCTGCAGCTTCTCGATCATCCACGCGGTGGTCGCCGACTTGCCGGTGCCGGTCGCGCCCAGCAGGACGACGTCCTTCTCACCGCCGCGGATGCGCTGCTCCAGCTCGGCGATGGCCGTCGGCTGGTCGCCGCTGGGCTGATAGGGGCTGACGACCTCGAAAGGCGCCACCGTGCGTTCGATCTTCGATACGGGCCGCATGGAAACCACGGTACGACCCACCACTGACATCCGGCCGGGAAACCCGTCCGACCAGGGCGTTCTTCCGGTGGGCGCGGCTGCCGGTGCGGGACGGCCGGGTGGGGGCCCGGGCCGGGGCGGCCGTCGGGCCCGCACGCGGCCTCGGCCCGGCCGGACGCCCGTACGGCGGAGCGGACCGACCGCACGAGAGCATCCCGGCGGCGCGGGTGTGGCCGCCGCCTGAGCCCTCCGGAGCCCTGCCGCGACGGCCAGGTCCGCCGGGCCCCGTGGGCCTCGTCCGCCCCCGTGACCGCCCCGTTCCCCACCCGGCTTCCGGAGTCGCACGCTCCGTTCTTCTGGGAAGACCAAAACCGGTCACAGGCACGAGGGGTGACGAACCGTCGGCCGGGATGCGGGTTCGCCGTCACTCCGGCAAGTTGGACGGCGCCGGAGCGTCCATCTGTTGCACGGCGATTCCGGACAGCCCGTCACCGCGCGCCTCAAACACGGAACACCGGCCACTTCTCGTTCAGTTTCTGTCCATCCCTCGCCTCCCTCTCCGTCCCACCCGGCTGCGAACCTCTGGCCGTCCGGCACGGTGTCAGGCCACGTCGCACCAGCTCTCCGCACACTCACATCCGGTCACGTCCACGACGTCCACGAGGAGTCCGTATGCGTCTTCGCACCGTCGCCACCGCCCTCACCGGCGCACTCCTGGGTCTGTCCACGTTCGCCCTCCCCTCAGCCACCGCACAGGCCGCCACCGGCGGCCACAGAACTGTGACGGTCGCCCACCGCGGCGCCCCCACCCACGCGCCCGAGAACACCCTCGCCTCCATCGACGAGGCCCACCGGCGCGGCTCCCGCTGGGTGGAGAACGATGTGCAGCGCACCAAGGACGGCCAGCTGATCGTCCTGCACGACACGACGCTCAACCGAACGACCGACGTCGAGAAGGTGTTCCCGGACCGCGCACCCTGGAAGGTCGCCGACTTCACGCTGAAGGAGATCAAGAAGCTGGACGCGGGCAGCTGGTTCAGCCCGAAGTTCACCGGCGAGCGGGTGCCCACCCTCAAGCAGTACATGAGCGCGGTCACCCACAACCACCAGCGGCTTCTGCTGGAGCTGAAGTCGCCGGAGCTGTACCCGGGCATCGAGCTGCAGACCCTGTTCGAGCTGCGCCACCAGGGGTGGCTCGACCGTGAGCACGTCAAGAACCGCCTGATCATCCAGAGCTTCGAC
This sequence comes from Streptomyces sp. NPDC059080, assembly GCF_042739975.1. Classification (NCBI taxonomy): domain Bacteria; kingdom Bacillati; phylum Actinomycetota; class Actinomycetes; order Kitasatosporales; family Streptomycetaceae; genus Streptomyces; species Streptomyces sp. NPDC059080. The sequence continues at coordinate 252,968 of NZ_JBHYGX010000003.1, read as the reverse complement.
GGTGACGCGGTGAAGACCGTCCACCTGCTGCGGCCGGACATCAAGACCGGATTCCTCGGCAACCCCACCGTCGCCGAGCTTCCCGAGTACGCCCGGTTCTGCGACCAGATCAACCCGTCGTACACGGTGACCACCCCGGAGTACATCAAGGCGGTGCACGCGCTGCGCGGGCCGCACGGCCGTCCGATGGAGGTCTACACCTGGACCGTCGACAACACCGCCACGGCGGTGAAGCTCGCCGGGGCCGGCGCGGACGGCGTCATCAGCAACACCGCGGACACGATCCGCGCCGCGCTGCATAAGAGCGGCCTCTGACCTGGCCGTACGGCCTGGCGGGCGGATCCGGGGACCAGCTCCCGGGTCCGCCCGCCGCCGCGTTGTCGGTGCCACGCCCTACGCTGAAGGTGTGACGGATGCAGCGCAGGAATCAGCGCGGAACACCCCGCGGCGCGACTGGGCGTGGACGCGGACGGACTCGCCCATCGGACCGCTGTTGCTCGCCGCGACGGAACGGGGGCTGGTACAGGTGGTCTTCCATGCCGACGAGCGGACCACCCGGCGGGCCCTGGCCCGGCTGAAGGGGATCTTCGGCACAGCCCCGCGCGCGGAGATACCGCACCTGGCCGTGGCCGTGGCGGAGCTGACGGCGTACTTCTCCGGCGAGCTGACCGCCTTCACCGTGCCCCTGGACTGGTCGCTGACCTCGGGCTTCCACGCCCGGGTGCTGCACACGCTCGACGCGGGCGTGCCGTACGGCAGCGTCGTCGGCTATCAGGACCTCGCCGACCGGGTCGGTGAGCCGGGCGCCGCGCGGGCGGTCGGCGCGGCGATGGGTGCCAATCCGCTGCCCGTCGTCGTTCCCTGCCACCGGGTGGTGGCCAGCGACGGCGGCATCGGCGGGTTCGGCGGCGGTCTGGAGGCCAAGCGCGTCCTGCTGGCCCTGGAAGGCGTCCTGCCCGCTCCCCTGTTCTGACCGGGCGGCCGCGAGCGGGCCCACGAAAGGCGGCACCATGTCCACGCAGATCGCGCTGCTGCGCGGCATCAACGTCGGCGGCCACAACTCCTTCCCCAAGGCCCGCCAGCTGGAGCTGGCGCGGTCGCTGGGACTGCGGGAGGTCACCGTCCTCCTGCAGACGGGCAACCTCGTCTTCGCCGATCCGGGGACCCCGCCCGAGGAGACCGCGCGCCTGCTGCGCGAGCGGATCCTCGCCGATCTGGGGCTGACGGTGCCGGTGGTGGTCCGCACCGGTGCGGAGTTCGCCGCGGGCGTGGCGGCGAATCCGTATCCGCAGGCGGTGGCGGAGCCGCGGACCCTGCACGTCACGTTCCTGTCCGAGGCGCCCGGCGACACCTCGCGGCTGGACGCCCTCGACCAGGCGGCGTTCGCCCCCGACAGCTTCCGGCTGATCGCCCGGGAGCTGTATCTGTGCTGCCCGGGCGGCATCGGCCGCTCCAAGCTCGCGCAGGCGGTGAGCCGGGCCCCGCTCGGTGTCGTCGCCACCACCCGGAACTGGAACACCGTGACCAAGATCCTGGCGCTGGCCGGGTCCTGACCTGCCGGTTCGGGACCGCCCCGGTCACGGCCCGGCCGTGACCGGCCACCGTCTGAGCGGCCGGTCGCGGCGGGCCGGGCGGTTCAGCGCCAGCCGTAGCGCTCCTGGAGGCGCCGCGCGACGAGGCCGAAGCGGGCCCGGTCCAGGGCGCACGCCTCCCGGCGCATCCCCTGGGGGTGCAGCCGCAGGACCCGGTCCAGGTCGACCCAGGAGTCACGGCCCGCGCGGTCCCACGGCCCGGTGCCGATGGCTATCCACTCCCGGTCCTGGTCGTGCGGCTTGCTGGACAGCCGCACGGCGAGCAGCGTCCCCGCCGCCTCCCGGGCGACCACCAGCACCGGCCGGTCCTTGCCCCGCCCGTCCCCTTCCTCGTACGGCACCCAGGTCCACACGATCTCGCCCGGGTCCGGATCGCCGTCGGGGTCGGGTGCGTAGGACATCCGTACGGCGCCGACGGAGGCGGGCAGGGCGTCCGTCGTCGCGTGGGGGCCGTGGCTGCCGGGGAGCGCCGGGCTGTCGCCGGTCGCGTTGCTCGAAAACGTCACGGACTCACGCTAACGGCAGCCCGGTGAGCGCCCGTCAGGGGCCGGGCGGCGGCCTCGGCCCAGGCTCGTTGTCAGTGGTCGGCCGTACGGTTTTCAGCAGCGGGGAAGGTCAGCGGGACCGCCCGGGGAGGGGATCGCCATGTCCGTATCCACGACGTATCTGGAGCTGTCCCAGGAGGGCGGCGGGGCGCACAAGTTCTACGAGGTGTCGGTCAGCGGGACGGAGGTCGCGGTCCGCTACGGCCGGATCGGCGCAGCCGGCCAGTCGCAGCGCTCGTCGTTCCCGACGACGGAGAAGGCGCAGGCGGCGGCCGCCAGGAAGATCGGTGAGAAGGTCCGCAAGGGGTACGCCCCGGCGGTCCGGGGACAGCGCGCGGCCCGGCCGGTGACGCACCGCCAGGTCGCCTCGGCGCCGTCGACGGCGCGCGCGGTCGCCCCCGTCCTGTGGCGGTTCCGCACCGGTTCCGCCGCGTTCGGCATCCATGTCGACGCCGACCGCTGCTGGGTCGGCAACCAGAACGGCGACGTCCACACCCTGGGCCACGACGGCGAGGTGCTGGCCCGCTATCAGCTCCCGGCGGGCGTCAAGTGCCTGGTGGCGGACGACTTCTGGATCTACGCGGGCTGCGACGACGGCTCGGTGTACGACCTCTCCTCGAAGCTGCCGTTCGCCGCGTACGACATCGCCCCCGACGTCGACATCTTCTGGCTGGACATCCACCAGGGCATCCTGCATGTCGCGGACCGCGACGGCGGCCTGACGGTCATCGACCACGAGGACGAGTACCAGTGGTCGCGCCGCAGCAGCGGCAGCGCCGCCTGGATGGTGCGGCGCGACGACCGTGCCGTCCACCACGGCCACAGCCGCGGCGTGACCGCGTACGCCGCCGACGGCAGCCGGGAGCTGTGGCACACCCCCACCCAGGGTGCGGTGCTCTTCGGCTGGCAGGAGGACGCTTCGGTCTACGCCGGAACCGACCGGCGTGTGGTGCAGCGGCTGGCGAAGAAGGACGGCGCGATCGAGGCGACTTACGCCTGCGACACGGTCGTCTACTCCTGCGCCACGGCACCGGGCGGCCGCTACGTCTTCGCGGGCGACTCGGCGTCCTCGGTGTACTGCTTCGCCGCGGACGGCACCCGGCTGTGGAAGCTCGGCACCGGTGGCGGCTCCGCCCTGTCGATGCAGTACCTCGACGAGAAGCTGTACATGGTGACCACCGACGGTTCGCTGGTGTGCGTGGACGCGAGCGACGCCGCCGTGGCGGCCGCGCGGACCGGTACGGTCCCGGTCGCCCGGGACGTGAAGTCGGCCGCCGCGCTGCCCACCTACACCCCGTCGGCCACGGTGCAGACGGTGACGGCCACCGCCGCCTCCGGCATCGTCGTGGAGTGCGTCCAGGAGACCGGGCGGCTGCGGGTGCACGTCGTGTCGGACGGCTTCGAACCGTCCTGGAACGTGCAGTTCCCCCGTCACATACGCCGCCCGGGAACGCGTTATGTCGTCGACGGCCTCGCGCCGGCGTCCGGGGGTTTCTACCGCGTACGGGGCGAGATCCGGCAGCTGGTCTGAGCCGGCCCCCGGCACGGAGCACCCCGGGACGCCCAGGTCAGGCCGGTCCGTTCCAGGCCGGGCGGCGCGGATCGTCGGCCCGTACGACGACGTCCGCGGCGTCGGCCGGGCGGGTCTCGTCCTCGTAGCGCGCGAAGGCCGGCAGCGTCCACCGCTCGTTCTGCGGAGTGCGGCGGGCGAGGGCCGCGGCGGACAGCTTCAGGTGCACCGTGAGATCGAAGGGGAACCCATGGCCGAGCAGCAGCGGTCCGTGCAGCAGCAGTACGCCGCCGGGCGGGAGTATCACGTAGTCGCTGCGGGTGGCCCGGTCGGCGACCGGGTCCCACAGGTCCGGCAGCACCCGCCCGGTGCCGCCGGGGTCCAGCGGCTGGAACACCTCCCGCCACAGGGCGCGCCGGTCGAACCAGTCGTCGTGGTAGGCGTCCGGGTCGGTGTGCCCGTACTCCAGCCGCAGCGAGGCGGGGCGCAGGAAACCGTGGGCGTCGACGCGGTGGGCGGCCCGGCCGCGCAGCCGCAGCGCCTCCGCCAGCCGTCCGGCGAGCTGCCCCGGGCCGGCGGCGGGCGCCCCGTCGACGGCGATCCGCAGCCAGGGGCCGCCGTCCTGCGCCGGGGTGGCGGCGATGCGCTCGGCGAGCGCGTCGGTCAGTCGTTCCCAGGTGATCGGTTGGAGCCGCACCCCGTCATTGTGCATGCCGACGGGGCGCGGCCGCCCGGGGATCAGCGCGGGAAGGGGCCGTTCCCATTGTTGAGGTGGGAGATCACCCCGGCCTGGATCACGATGCCCTGCTGCACGGTGCCGCTCATGGAGTTGTGCACATCCCGGACCGACAGACCGCCCTGTGCGGGCCGCCACTCCTCCACCAGCGCCGCCAGTTCCCCGGCGGCGCCCGGGTCCTCGCGCAGCAGACGGCGCAGCTGTCCCCGCAAGGCGGCGGTGACGTCAGCGGCCGAATCCTCGTCCCCGTCCTGCCGGGCGGCGATCAGCTCGTCCCGCGACGCGTCGAGTCCGTCCCGGACGGCTTCTTCGTCGTCCGTGCCGCGCCTCCGGGCGAGGAAGGCGGCGGCCCGCCCCCGCACCTGCGCCCAGCCGTCGGTCACCATCTGCTGTACGAGTGCCGTCGCCCCGGCCGTGGCAAGTGCCGTCAACTCCGCGTCCATCGGTTCCCCTTGTCCCCGTTGCCGTTCCGGTGCCGCCGTCGGCGCGGCGGCCGTCCGACCGTACGCTGCTCCGACCACCCGCGTCACGGAGTCCCGCCTGCCGAGCGGCCGGCGGGTGGCGGGGTGTCCCGGGGCGGTACCGGGCGGCGGCTCAGACCTCGTCGGCCGCCGGACGGGCCGCGCCGTGGCGGCTGAGTTCGGCCGCCGCCTCCTTCGTCGCCTCGATGACGCCGTCCGGCGCGTCCGGCATCACCGACTTCAGCTTGAGCAGCAGCACCGCCCCCATGACGGCGCCGTCCCAGATGATGGGCGCCGCGCAGGAGTTCCACCCGGCCATGCACTCCTCGTAGCCCAGGGCGTGGCCGAGGTCGCGGATCTCGGCCAGGGAGGCGGTCAGCGCGTCGTTGTCCCGGTAGACCCCAGGCCCCGCCTGGTCGGGCACGGGCTCGGCCAGCACCCGCTGCTGCACTTTCTGCGGCAGGTACGCGAGGATCGTCCGGCCGGAGGCGCCGGTGCGCAGGGAGCGGGTCACGGACAGCACATCGCGGGGCGTCATGCCGAGTTCGGCGAGGTCGGAGTCGCCGACGGCCATATCGACGCACTGCCGCTGCGCCCCGGAGAACGGCGCCACCATGTAGAGGAACGCCAGGCCGCCGTCGGTAGCCGTCCGCAGTTCGCGCAGCACCGTCTGCGAGGCGGCGCCGTCGAGACGGTGGTCGAGGGCGGTGAAGGCGAGCTGGGCCGCCGAGGTGCGCAGCCGGTAGAGGCCACGGTCGACGCGTTCGAAGATCCGCTGGTAGATGCCGGACTGCAGGATGCGGTAGACGACGGAGTCGTCCAGGCCGGTGAACTCCGCGATCTCGCCGGGCCCGTGAGCGGAGCCGCCGAGTTCGGCGAAGGCGGTCTGGACGAGGAAGACCCGCTCCGCATGGCTGGATCCTGTCGCCCGCGCGGTGCCCGCGGTGACGTGCGGCCGTCGCGCGGGCTTCCTGCGGACGGCGGCACCCGCCGGGGGCGGGCCCGCGGGCGTGGCGGTGGTCGCCGCCGCCGCGGCGTCGGGCGCGGTGCTGCGGTTGCCCATCGTGTGCTCTCTCCCCTGGCAGTGGTCAGCGCCCGCAGGCGCACGGTGGTGGTGCCGTCCGCGGCGCCCGGTGCCGCCGGGTGCCGCGCGGTTCACCGGTGGTGGCCCGGGCCGGATTCAGATCGCGCTGCCCGGCGCGGCTTCGGTGGACCTGCGCCGGACGTCGAGCATGAGCTTCCCGGTGGGGGTGCGGGCGGCCAGATCGCGGTGGGCCTGCGCCGCCCGGTCGAGCGGGTAGCGGGCGCCGGTGAGCGGGGTGAGGGTACCCGCCTCGACCGCGTCGAACAGCGCCCGCATCGAGGTCGGCAGGGCGGTCCGGTCGCCGTAGAGCTGCGGGAGCCAGAATCCGGAGACGGTCAGGGACCGTTCCATCAGGTGGCGGGTGGGCACCTGCGCCATCTCGCCGCTCGCGTACCCGTACACCGCGAGGCGGCCGCGCGGGGCGACGGCGTCGAGGGTGCGGTGGAAGGTGTCGCCACCTGTCATCTCCAGGGCCGCGTGGACGGGTCCGCCGGCGGCTTCCAGGATCCGTTCGGTCAGGTCGTCGGCGGTGGAGTCGACGGCCGCGTGGGCGCCGAGGTCCACGGCGAGCTTCCGTTTCTCCTCGCTTCCGGCGAGCGCGATGACCTTGACCCCGGCGTACGCGGCGAGTTGGACGGCCAGCGAGCCGACGCCACCCGCGGCGGCAGGCACCACCAGCGTCTCCCCGGCGGTGACACGCAGTGTGGTGAAGAGCAGATGCCAGGCGCTGTTGCCCTGGAGTGCCAGGGCCACGGCCTGTTCGTCGCCGATGCCGTCGGGGACGTCCCAGGTGACGCGGCGGTGCAGCAGGGCGCGTTCGGCGTAGCCGCCGCCCCGGGACAGCCCGATGACCCGGCGCCCGTCGTCCGTCGTGCCCATGACCTCGTTGCCGGGGACATACGGCAGGTCGACCGGCGCCAGGTAGGTGTTGCCCCGGACGTGTATGTCCGCGTAGTTGATCCCGGCGAGGCTCACCTCGACCGCCAGGTGACCGGCGCGGGGTTCGGGTTCTGGGACCTCCTCGGTCCGCAGCACCTCGGGGCCGCCGAATTCTCGCATCACGATCGCCTGCACGACTCTCCCTCAGGGGTCTCGGTGCTGTGCCCGGACAGGGTAGGCACGCCGTCGGTGCTCGGGGTGCTGTCCGACCATTTCACGCCAACCCCGGTGGGATTCCCGGCCCGTTGTGCAGCATCAAACGAGAAAGCACGCCGGGTTTTCTCTCCTCGCGAGAAACTGCCCGTACGCTTTCCCCCCATTGCGTCGTTTTGCATCAGATCTACGCACCGGTATCGGCGGGGTGGCTCCCGTAGGACCCTCGGATACTTGCGGGTATCGCATGTGATCTCCGCGGCCTACGATCCGGAGTCGTGTCCGCCGTCGCCAGGTCGGGACGGCCGCGCTCCCCGGGGCTGCGCGCACTCCGCCACGGGGCGGTGTCCGCCCACCGGGTGCGCGACGGGCGGACGGCGGGGCGCACCACCGGGCGGGTTGCGGGGTGTGCACGGGCTGAGGGGGGTCATGATGCGGAAATCCGTCGGTGTACCGGCGTTCGCGCCGCGATGTCAGGACGTTCAGCAACCGGAGTTACCCCTGGCGGCGCAGGTCCGCCGCGTGCGTGCGAGGCTGTCCGCCCTCCCTTCGGTTTCGGCCTCGTTCGCGGCCGCTTCCTGGGCCTTGGTGGCCGCCGCGCGGCGCCGGGCACGCCCGGTGGTGGTGTCTCCGTTCCTCCCGGCGTCTCTCGCCCGCCCGGCCGTCGCGCGCACCTGCGGAGAAAGAGGCTGTCCATGAACACGCCGAGCGGTACGAGCAGCGGCGGACTCCACTTCACCCACCCGTATCTCGCCGTGGTGATGGGTGGCGGCGTCGCGGGCATGCTCGCGGCGGCGGCGCTGTCCGGGCACGCGGACGTGGTGGTCGTCGAGGAGGAGACGGTGTCCCGGGGACCGGCGTCGCGGCGCGCGCTCCCCCATCCACGGCAGGCACCGCTGCTCACCACCGAGATCACCGAAACGATCGAGGAGCTGCTGCCGGGCGTGACCGGGCGGCTGCTGGAGGTCGGCGCCCGCCGGTTGCCACCGGCCGCGGATCCCGCCCCCACGGCAAGCCGGATCCGTCGCCGGACACCGCCCGGCGCTCTCCTGTCCTCCTCCCATGACCTGCTGGAACGGGTGGTCCGCGAGCAGGTGCTGACCCTGCCCGGCGTCACCCTCCTCGACGGGGCCGAGGCCGAGAGCCTGACGGGCACACCGGAGGATGTCACGGGCGTACGGGTCCGGGAGACGCTCGGCGGCGAGGCCCGTCGTCTTGACGCGGATCTGGTGGTCGACGCCACGGGGCGGCGTTCCAGGACCCCGGAGCGCCTGGTCGCGCTGGGTCTGCCGGAGGTCCGCCAGGTGGTCGTGGACGACGGGTTCACCTGCGCCACCCGTGTCTTCCGCGCCCCCTCCGGCAGCAATCCCGCGGTGCTCAGCGCGGGCCGCGACGCCGCCGGGCACGCGCTCAGCCGGTACGCGAGCCTGGTCCCGATCGAGGACGGCTGCTGGCTGGTCACGCTCGCGGGCGCGCCGGGCGAGGAGCCGTCGCACACCGCCGGCCGGTTCGTGCCCTTCGCACGTGAGGTGGGGGACGGCTCCATCGGGGAACTCATCGCCGATGCCGAGCCGTTGAGCGAAGTGCGACTCTCACGGCACGCGACCAGCCACCGGCGCTGGTACGAGGAGCTGGCGTCCTGGCCCACGGGGTTCGTGGTGCTGGGCGACGCAGTGGCCTCGTTGCCTCCCGCTTACGGCCAGGGGCTGTCGGTCGCCGCGCACGCCGCGGTGGCACTGCGCGACGGGCTGGGGCGCCACGGTCTGGACGACCCGGCGCTCGCCCACGGTCTGCAACGGACCGTCGGCCGTCTCGTCCACGCGCCGTGGGCGCTCGCCACCGGCCAGGACACGCACCGTCCGGGCGGCACCGGGCCACGCCCTTCGGCGGTCGCCCGCCTCGCCCGGGGGTCGGTGCACCGCATGCTGCGTTCGGCCACGAACAGGTCCGCTCCACGCGGCGGCCGCCCGGACCCCGCGCCTCCGGCCACGCTCGGCACCCGCCCGGGGCGCTCACCTCTGCCCGGGGGCCGACTGCCCGTCGTCTCCCCGCGCCCCCTGATCACCCCGCCGCCCTCGGCTTCCCTCCCGTCAACTGCCCTGCCACCGGGCCGCTCGGTGTCCCCCACCGACCCGCTCCCCAACGGGCCACGCGCCACCGACGGCGAGACGCCGCCCTGCCCGCCGCCCACGGACGGAAACGCACCGCCCCCGCCGGACTCACCTCCGGGACCGTCTTCGGGGCCTGGGGCCGAACCGGCGGCGGAACGGTGAGAGGTGGCCGCCGTCCTGACCGCACCTCACCACTCCCCGGCGTCATCTACCGTTGACCAGCGCCTTCCGGTCCGTTCCGTTCCCCTTGGCGTGGTCCCGTGCGGGAACGGGCGGACGGACCTACTCCGACGGCGTCTCAGCCACTGACTTACGGTGGTGGATTCACGGAAACGTCAAGGACGGACAGGGGTTGCGGGAACCGGTGAAAGGCGCTAATGGCAGGCTGTCCGCGAACCGCGAACCGCGAACCGCGAACCGCGAACCGCGAACCGCGAACCGCGAACCGCGAACCGCGAACCGCGAACCGCGAACCGCGAACCGCGAGGCGTGCGAGTGGGGGTGCGGGGACATGCTCGACACCAGCCACGGTCTGATACCTCCGCTGCGGGTGCCGGTCGGCGCGGATCCCGAGCGCTGGCGCACGCTCCCCACCGAGCGCACCGTCGTGGTCATCGCCCGGACCGTCACCTCCACCGTCCGGGTGCTCGATGTCCTGGGACCGGTCTTCCGTGACGAGTCGCGTGTCGACCTGGTCTTCGCCTTCGACCCCAGTTCCGCCTTCAACGACGGGGTACATGACCTGATCCGGTCGGTGGGCGCCCGGGTGCTGCCCTGGCACCAGTACCGGGACCTCTCCCCCGACCTGGTCATCACGGCCACCGAGAACGCCGATCTCGCCGTCGAGGGCCACACCGCCCCCGTCCTGGTCCTGCCGCACGGCGTCGGGTTCCACAAGGTCGTTCCGGATTCCCGGAGTGACCAGGACCGTCTCGCCGGTGTCGTACCCGACGCGTTGCTGCGCAGCGGCCGGGCGTGGCTCGCCGTCTCCCACCCCGACCAGGCCGAGCAGTTGGCGGCCGCTCATCCCCTGACCAGGGACCGAACGCTGCTCATCGGCGATCCCTGCCACGACACACTGGTCAACGGCGTGGGCCTGCGCGCCGCGTACCGCGAGGCTCTCGGCGTCACCGGCAACCGGCGTCTGATCGTACTCAGTTCGACCTGGCGTGACCGGTCGCTCCTCGGCCGGAATCCGGCGCTTCCCGCCCGGCTGCTCGCCGAGCTGCCGATGGACGATTACGCGGTGGCGCTGGTGACCCACCCCAACATCGTTTCCGCACACGGCGTCTACCAGCTCCGGTCCCTGCTCGCCTCGCCCCTGAGCGCGGGCCTGTTGCGCATCCCGCCGACGGACGGCTGGCAGGCCGCGCTGATCGCCGGGGATCTGCTGATCGGTGACCACGGCTCGGTGACGTTCTACGGTGCCGCGCTGGGCAAGCCGTTGCTGCTCGGCGCGTTCAGCGAGGACGAGGCGGTCCCCGGCACGCCCATGGCGGAGCTGGGTAAGCAAGTGCCACGGCTCGAACCGGGTGCTCCGCTCCGTCCGCAGGTCGAACGCGCCCTGACCGACAGCGTCCACGGGCCGGCCGACAGCGAATCCCTCAGCCGACTCGGGGCGAAGGCCCTCATCGCCCCGGGCCACGCACTACGCCGACTGCGTACCGCGGTCTACGGCCTTCTCCGCCTCGACCTCCCCGAACGGCCTTCTCCCCTGCCGCGTTTCGCCCCCGAGGACCCGTGCCCGGCGGACCCTCGTCCGGACATCACCGCGGTCCACGTCACGACCGGGGTCCGCGACACCCCCGTCGGGCCACAGGTGGCCATCAGCCGGACGCCCGCCGCGGTCGGCCACTTCGCGGACCCGGGAGACCCGGAGATCACGAACGCGACCGAGGACGGATTTCCTTCCGTGGGCCCGTCGCTCTCCGCTGACACGTTCCGTCATCTCTCCTGCAGCGATCTGGAACGGGACCGGGCGCTGACGGAGAACGCGTCCGTGCTGGTCCGTGACGCCGTCGCCGGTTCCATCGCCGCCGCCGACCGATGGATCGCGGACGTGTTCTCGCGCTATCCGGGCTGTCTGCTCGCCTCGACGTCCGTCGCCGACGGGGGCTGCCGGGTGGCGCTCCGCGACGGCCGGACTGTCATGGCCCCCCTCTCGGCTGACCGTCACGGTGCCATGGTCGCGGCGGCGCTCGTCTACGCGTTGCTGCGCTCGGGGCGCCCCCTGGAAGCCGTCACCTTCACGCTCGGCGACCGCGCCGGGGCCACCGTGCTCCGGGTCGTCCACCGGGACGGTGCGGAGGACCTGGGCTCCGCCGCGCAACCGGATACGTACGGCACGGCACCGGTCGCCGAGGAGTTCGCGGAACGGCCCTGAGCACGACCGCCTGTCGGCGGCGGTACCACGGCCCGGTGACCGACAGGGCGGGAGACCGGCGGCCGCCCGGGGCGGGGCGGGGCTGCGCGCACTGCCCGCGCCGTCGGGCGCCGGGGTCAGGTCCGGGGCGGCTCCTCGGCTTCCTCCCTGCTGTGGGCCAAGCGGCGACGCAGGTCTTCCGCTCGGGGCGCTCCGCCCGCTTCGTAGATGGCCAGCGCCGCGGTCAGGTGGCGCCGCCACAGCTCGCGGTCGCCCCGCTCCTCGGCTATCGCGGCCAGCGTCTCGCGGGCCGGTGCCTCGTAGTGGACGGCGCCTCGCTCCCGCAGCATGCCGACAGCCTCTTCCAGGGACGCGACGGCCTCGTCGCCCCGGCCGAGCCTGTGCTCGGCACTCCCTATGGCGGCCAGGGCGCGGGCGCCCATCCTGCGGTCGTCCAGTGTCATGAACCGGTCGTAGGCGTCCCGCAGCGTGCCGAGGGCCTGTTCGGTGCGGTCGGCGGCGTCTTCGGCGCAGCCCATGAAGTAGAGGCCGATGGCGATGCCGCGGGCGTCCCCCGCGGCGCGGTAGAACACCATCGCCTCCTCGTATGTCGCGATGGCCCGGGCCGGATCGCAGCGGTCCCAGTACCGGCCGTAGAACTCCCGGACGGAGGCGCGGAGCAGGGCGTGGCCGGATGCGTCGGCCTTGGCGATGGCGGTCTCCAGCTCACCGCGGGCGCGCTCCGGTTCGTCCCGGTCCATCAGCGGGCGGGACAGGAGGGCACGCAGCCGGGCCTCGGCCGCCGGATTACCGTCGGCGGCGGCGTGGGCGGCGCCCAACTCCCCGGACCGGACCCAGTCGTGGAGGTAACGCCTGTTGAGGTAGAGCGCGGTGAGGGCCTCGGCGAGTTCCCAGGCAGGACGGTGCCAGCCGTGCTCCGCGGCGGTGCGCTGGGCGGCCAGGAGTTCGCTCCGCCAGGTGTCCAGCCAGTCCAGCGCCTGCTGCCGGTCGCCGAAGGCCGGGGCTTCCCCGGTGCCGTCCAGCCGCTCGACGTACGTCCCGATCCGCATCCTTGCGGCCATCACGGAGAGGTCGGCCTGAGCGGCGCGGGCCAGGAGGTGGTCCACCACCCGCCGTACGGCCTCCGTGCGTTCGGGGCCGGGGTCGGTGTGGGTGGCCTGTTCGCGGGCGTGGAGGCGGACGAGGTCGTGGAAGGTGTAGCGGCCGTCGGCTGCGGCGTCGACCAGGCTCGCCCTCTCCAGGCTGTCGAGGTGTTCCTGGGTCTCGGCGGGTGTCGTTCCGGCCAGCGCGGCAGCGGAGGTGGCGTCCCAGCTGCGTCCGGGGTGCAGGCCCAGGAGCCGGTAGAGCCGGGCTTCTTCTGCGGGGAGTCCGTCATAGGCGATGGAGAAGACGGCGGAGACGGTGCGTTCCTTGCCGATGCGCAGGGCCTGCAGGCGGTGGTGTTCGTCGGCGAGTTCGGCGGCGAGGGCCGTGGTGGTCAGCCGGGGGTGGGTCATGAGCCGGGCGGCCGCGACATGGAGGGCCACGGGGAAGCCGCCGCAGTACTCCACGATGCGCCGGGCATCCTCGTCGTCCGGGGCGATGCGTGTCTCCCCGCACAGGCGTCGCAGCAGTTCAAGGCCGTGTTCCGGGGTGAAGGGTTTCAGGGGCATCAGCTGTGCTCCGTCCATCGTCAGCTCACCGAGTTGCCCTTGGCTCGTTGCGAGGACCACGCTTCCGGGGGCGCCCGGAATCAGGGCCCGGACCTGGGCAGGCTCGGTCACGTCGTCGAGCACCACGAGCACCCGGTCACCGGCGGTGCGGGTGCGGAACATGGCGGACAGCTCGCCGAGGGTGCGGGGCAGGTACGGGTCTTCCACGCCGAGGGCCCGCAGGCACTGGCTCACGCCTGCCGAGACGTCTCCTCCGGCTTCTCTCCGCAACTCGGCGAAGTCGACGTAGAAGGCTCCGCCGGGGAAGCGGGTTGCGTCCCGGTGCGCCCATCGACGTGCGGTGGTGGTCTTGCCGACGCCGGCCATGCCGCTCAGGACGGCGACGCGCGGGGCGCCGTGGTGGTCCCCGGTCCAGCGGTCGATGGCCTTCAGCACCGGCTCGCGGTCCACGAACTGGGGGAGCTCGGCCGGGACCTGGCGCGGGGTGGGGGCTTTCGGAGGCGGTGGGGCCTGCCAGACGCTCCCGATCGATCCGGCCTGGATCACCGTGCCCTGGATATTGCCCGAGACGCCGTTCGACACGTTTCCGTCACTCACGCCGTGTGTCCCCATTCCGGCCTCACCCTCCCCGTTGTGCCGTGCTCGACTCCGTACGGTGAAACGCTACTTGACGCGGGCGGCGGCACGTCAGGGCTGTGGATAACCCGCGGCGGCGGGGTCGGGCGCGCCGAGGAGACGGCGGGCGAGGGCCAGCCTGGCATCGGGGTTGCGGGTGGGTACGGGGGCGTGGGTGCGGTGGGTGGGGAGGCGTTCCACCTCCGTGGCGCCGGTGTCGGATTCGAGGGCGGGGGCGTAACCGGACGCACGGAGGGCTTCGAGGGTGTCGGCGGGCGGGCGGTTGCTGACGAGCACGGTGGGAGCGATGGTGCGGAGCCCGAGGTGGCGGAGGGCGCGGTGGGCGGCGAGTTCGGCGATGAGGGTCTCGTCGTCGGAGCGGAGACAGCAGGCGGCGGGGACCACCCGCATCCGGCCGTGGGCGCGCGCGGTGTCCTCGATGAGGTAGGTGAGGGGTTGGGGCAGGCGGCCGTCGGCCGATGCCGCGGTAAGGGCGTCGAGGAGGTCAGCGGGGCGGTGGCCGCCGTCGAGGGCTCGGCGTACGGATGCGGGGGTGAAGCGCCAGGTGACGGCGTGACCCTCGGATTCGCGGTCGGCGATGGCGGCGAGCAGGTCGGTGAGGGTGACGGTGGGGCGGCCGGGGACCACGGCGGTCAGGTCGGCCTGGAAGTGGGCGTGGTCGAGGGGCGTCGGCAGCAGGTCGTGGAGAGCCGCTTCGAGGTGCCGGGGGTCGGCGAGGACGGCGTCGCCGAGCGGGGTGAGCGTGCCGTGGGCGATGAGCCCCAGGTAGGCGGCTTCGTGGAGGGTGTGGGCGGCGCGGTCCTCGATCTGTGGCTGTGCGTCGAAGGCGAGGGGGCGGTGCCATCGGGCGGTGTCGAGGAGTTCCCGCAGCGGGGTGGGTGCGGTGGTGTCACCGGCCGGTTGCGAGGCGTCCGGCAGCGGCGGGAGGGGGGCTCCGGTGCCGAGGGGAACGGTGGCGAGTGCGGCGAGCAGCGCGTGCCGGAGGGCGGGGGCGTGCCGGTCGTGACCGCGGACGAGGGCGGTCGGGGTTTCGCCGTACGGGGTGTGGGTGGGGAGGCCCCACAGGGATGACCAGGAAGTGAGCAGCGGGGCGAGGCGTTCGCCGGGGGTGCGGGTGAGCCAGTCGTCGTAGGCGGCGGTGGGGAGTGCGGTGATGCCTGAGGGGGTGCGGGTCAGGGCGATGAGCTCCGCGGCGAGGGCGAGATCGAGGAGGAGACGGGTATGGGGCTCGGTGGCTCCGGCGGTCTTGGCGAGGCGTTTGGTCTCGCGGACGGTGAGGCCGCCGGTTTTGCGGAGCGCGGCGGGCTGGGTGGCGAGTGCGGCGAGCAGCCGTTCGGCGGTGGTGGCGAGGGTAGCTGCCGCGGCGGCGGATTCGTCGTGGAGGGCGGTGGGGGTGAGGGCGCCTGTGCCGGGCCGGACGGGGTGCGGGGTGGGGCGTGGCGGTGCCACGGCGAACGGCCCGAGAGGGGCGGCTGCCAGGAGTTGGGCGGTCCGGGGCGGGACGACGATGTGGCCGTCGGCGGTGAGGGCGGCGATCCCGTCGTCGCAGAGGGAGCGCAGGGCGGCTTCGGCCGTGGCCCGGGCGGGTCCGGGGGTGGCTCCGAGGGCGGTGTAGGTGGCGTCGGGTGGGACGGGTTCGCTGGCCAGGCGGGCGAAGGAGAGCCGGTGCGCCATGAGGGACTGGTAGCCGGCGCCGGACGAGGGGGCGGCGGGGACCGGGGCGTCCTGACGGGCCCGGTCCTGGCTGATGCGGGCGGTGGTGGCGAGGACCTGGAGTCTCGGGTGGTCGAGGTGCAGCACCAGGTGGTGGAGGGTTTCGTACGACCACAGCGCGGTGGCGAGGTCCCGTAGTCCGGTGGCTGCGGGGCGCAGGGAGAGGGGTGCCGCGTGCCGGGTGAGGAGCGCAGCGAGCTGCTCGGGGGTGCGCTGTGCGAGGGAGCAGGTGAGTGTGTCGAGTCCTTCCACCGTATTGAGTCCTTCCACCGTATTGAGGTCAGTCATCGCGTGAGGAGGTCGCGGAGGGCGGTCAGGGGGTCGGGGTCGGCGGGGCCGGTGGGCCACCAGACCTCGGCTCCGGGGTCGGATTCGTACGGGTACCAGAGGCCGTCGTGGCCGAAGCGAAGCTGGTGGCGGCGGCCGGGGTCGGTGAGTCGGTTGTGCTCGGGGCGCAGGGGCGGGTGGCCTGCGGCGAGCAGGGCGCTGCGGGCGCGGTCGAAGTCTCCGGCGGGTGGGTCCCAGGGGGCTTCGAGGAGGGCCAGTCCTTCGTGGCCTCCTTGGCGCCATGCGGCGACGGAGCGGGCGACGTCCTCGGTGGTGCGGCCGGTGGCCGCGGCGAGGTCGCGGAAGAGGGCGCGGGTGGCGGAGGTGAGCCCGGCGGTGGGATGCGCGGTGGCCGCGAGGCGGAGGGCGTCCTGCCAGGGGGTGAGTGCGGCGGCCGGGTCGGGGTCCTTACGGCGGTGGGCGCCGGGTTGCCCGAGGGCGGCCAGGCGGGCGTGGGCCCGGGCGGCGGTGTCGGTGGCGAGGAATTCGAGGGCGGCGGGGTCGAAGGGGAGGCCCGTGCCGTCGGGGAGCGCCGGGGTGTTTCCGGGCCCGTCGGGGAGCGGCGGGGGTGGCGGGAGCGGTGGGCGGGGCCGAGCGGCGAGGGCGTCGCGAGCGAGCACTCCGCGGCGGGTGTGTGCGGATTGGGACGCAGGGGCCTGTGGTGGGCCCTGGTGGGGTACCGGGGTGGCCGCGGCCTCCGGTGCCGCCGGGGCGGGGCTCTCCGGTGGCGTTCGGTGTGGGGTGCGGCCCGGCGCGGAGGCGGTGGGGTGGGCCGGGCCGGAGGTTTCGGGGCGGACCTCGTCGGCCGGGGACAGCGCCGCCGGGCGGGATCGGCGTACTACGAGAGGGTCGGCGGCCCCCTGGGGCGCGTCGGCCTGGCGGGCTTTGTGGTTCCCGCGGTTCGGGTAGGTCTCGCGCGCGGTGTGCACGGCGCTGCGGCGGGTGAGTTCGTCGAGGAGTTCGCGTTCGCCTCGGCCGCGCATGAGCAGCAGGACGAAGGGGTCCGCGTCCAGGAGACGGGCCACATGGCAGCAGAGGGCGGCGGCGTGTTTGCAGGGGCGCCCGTGGTCGGGGCAGGAGCAACGGGGCGCGAGCTCTCCGGTCCCCGGCAGCAGCGGAACGGTGCCATCCGCGAGTGTTTCGGGGAGCTTCTTGGCCAGGAGCGCGGCCAGTTGGGCCGGTTCGGCGGCGACGGTCTCCAGGAGGGTGTCCCACTCCTCGTCGGGGAGGGGACGGAGGCGGATCTCGGCGCTGTAGGGGCGTGGTCGGCTGCCGCGGATGGTGGCGAGGATGCGTCCGGGGGTGATGTTGACGGTGTCGACATGGCCGTCGCGGGCGTAGGCGCGGCCGCGGGCCAGCCGTGCGGGGTCCAGCGCGGTGGTTTCGAGGGCGTCGAGCCAGGCGCGGCCCCACCAGGTAGTGGCGAAGGTGTCGCCCGCGGTGTGCGGTGGCAGTGGCGGGAAGGTGCGGGAGCGGTCGGCGCGGGCGAGGCGGTCCGCGGCCGCTCTGCGTCCGGCGGCGTGCCGGTCGCGGAACGGTGCGGTGCCGGGGACGGCCTGTCGGCCCGTCGGACGACGGCGGGCGCCACCGGCGAACGGGTCGGGATACCCGAAGGCGGGGCGGGGGCTCACGTGGGCCTCCGGAGTGAGACGAGGTCGGCGAGATCGGCGTCGGACAGTTCGGTGAGCGCGGTCTCCCCGGTGGAGAGCACCGCGTCGGCGAGCGCTCTCTTGGCGGTGAGGAGGTCGGCGATGTTGTCCTCGACGGTGCCCTCGGTGATGAGGCGGTGCACCTGGACCGGCTGGGTCTGGCCGATGCGGTAGGCGCGGTCGGTGGCCTGCTCCTCCACCGCCGGGTTCCACCAACGGTCGTAGTGGATCACGTGACCGGCGCGGGTGAGGTTCAGTCCGGTGCCCGCGGCCTTGAGGGAGAGCAGGAAAACCGGGACGTCGCCGGACTGGAAGCGGTCGACCATCTCCTCGCGCCGGGCGACGGGGGTCGCTCCGTGCAGCAGTTGGTTCGGGATGCCGCGGGTGCGGAGGTGGTGTTCGAGCAGTCGGGCCATTTCGACGTACTGGGTGAAGATCAGGGTTGCGCCGCCCTCGGCGAGGATGGTGGCGAGCAGTTCGTCGAGGAGTTCGAGTTTCCCGGAGCGGGCGACGAGTCCCGGCGCGGCCTCCTTGAGGTACTGGGCGGGGTGGTTGCAGATCTGCTTGAGCGCGGTGAGCAGCTTCATGATCAGACCGCGGC
This sequence comes from Streptomyces sp. NPDC059080, assembly GCF_042739975.1. Lineage (NCBI taxonomy): Bacteria > Bacillati > Actinomycetota > Actinomycetes > Kitasatosporales > Streptomycetaceae > Streptomyces > Streptomyces sp. NPDC059080. The sequence goes on along the minus strand of NZ_JBHYGX010000003.1, from coordinate 234,876 downwards.
GGGCGATGCCCTCCGCGCCCTCGATGGCGGCAAGGGTTTCCCGGACCACCGCCCGGTAGAGGGCGGCCTGTTCGCGGCCGAGCGCCACCGGGTGGTCCGTCTCGGTCTTGGGCGGGAGTTCCGGGACGATGCCGGGGTCGGATTTCCTGCGGCGCAGGATGAACGGCCGCACCATCCGCGCGAGGCGCTCCGCGGCGCCGGGGACTTCGCCGCCTTCGACGTCTCTGGCGTGCAGCGCGCGGAACGACTTCAGGGGCCCGAGGAGCCCGGGGGTGGTCCAGTCGAGGAGGGCCCAGAGTTCGGAGAGGTTGTTCTCGACGGGGGTACCGGTGAGGGCGATGCGGGCGGGTGCCTTGATATCGCGCAGCGCTCTGGCCGTGCCGGAACTGGGGTTCTTGATGTGCTGGGCCTCGTCGGCGACGACCCAGGCCCAGGGGTGGTCGGCCAGTTGGGCGACGCTGCTCCGCATCGTCCCGTAGGTGGTGAGGACGAATCCGCTGTCCGCGCCGTCGAGGCTGCGTCCCGCGCCGTGGAAGCGGCGTACCGGGGTGCCGGGGGCGAAGCGTTCGATCTCGCGTTGCCAGTTGCCCAGGAGGGAGGCGGGGCAGACGACGAGCACCGGGTCGGTGGGGCGCCGGTGGAGGTGCAGGGCGATGACGGTGACGGTTTTCCCCAGGCCCATGTCGTCGGCGAGACAGCCGCCGAGGCCGAGGGAGGTCATGGTGTCGAGCCAGGTCACGCCGCGGAGCTGGTAGTCGCGGAGGGTGGCGCGGAGCGCGGGTGGCTGCGGCAGGATGTGGGTGGGGTCGGTGAGGCGGTCGCGCAGCGCGGCGAGCGCCCCGAGGGGGACGACCTCCACCTCTTCGCCGTCGATGTCCGTGGTGCCGTTGAGGGTGGCGGCGAGGGCATCGGTCGGCTTCAGAAGGCCGAGTTCACGTTTGCGGGCCTTGCGGACGAGGGCGGGGTCGACCAGGATCCATCGGTCGCGCAGTCTGACCATGGGGCGGTGCGCCTCGGCGAGTTCGTCCATCTCGGCCTCGGTGAGCGGCACTCCGTCCATGGCCATCTGCCAGCGGAACTGCAGGAGTTGGTCGGTGTCGAAGAAGCCGAATCCGTCGGCGGCGGTGCCGGGGGCGGGGCGCAGTACGGCGGTGGCCGTGAGGCCGCGGGCCAGCTCTCTGGGCCAGTGGACGGCCACTCCGGCGGCCTTCAGTCGGGGCGCCACCGCGCCCAGCAAGGTGGTGAGTTCGTCTTCGCCGAGCGGCAGGACGTCGGGGACCGGCCGGTCGAGGAGCCGACCGAGCGGGGCCCAGATCCGTGCGGCCCGGCGGAGCGCGAGGAGGGTGTCGACGCGGGCGCGGGGGCCGAAGCGGTCGGCCCCGGCGCCGTCCCACAGGTCCGCCGCGTCGGTCACCAGGGTGGGGTCGGTGAGGCTGTGGATCTGGAGGATGGCCGCGGCGGCATTCCGCTCCGGCGCCGGGCCGCCCGTGTCGCCTCCGGTGGCGGGCAGCGGCGCCTCGGGGCCGTCGAAGAGCCGGTGCGGGGCAAGGTCCAGCCGGAGGGAGAGGCGCACTCCGGCGTCCGCACCGGCCGCGGTTTCGGCCGCCCATTCCCGCATGCCGGGGATCGCCTGCGGCTCCCGGGCGGCGAAGGCGGGTCCGGCGAGGAGTGCGGCGCCCGGCGTACGCGGCAGTGTGTCGGTGACGGCATCGACGAAGAGCCGGACGAGAGCGACCGGGTCGGGGAGCTGCAGCGGGCGGGTGCCGGGCAGGGGTGTGGCGTATGCCTCGCCGGGCATGGCCGCGGCGATGGCAGCGAGGTGGGCGGCGTCGTCCGGGTCGAGCGGCCCGGCGCGCCAGGCGTCGATGTCCTGTTCGGTGAGGCCGGGCAGCAGCCGTCCACGCGCCGCGAGGTGCAGCGTGTGGAGGACGGCGGCGCCCCAGCAGGCGGTCGCCGGGTGGGCCCCTGGGTCGCTACGGGCGTCGAGCAGCAGGGGAAGCGCATCAGCGATCGGCAGGAGAACGGCGGGGACCGTGCGGCTCCGCGCGCCGTTGCCGTGGCGTCGGGCGACGGTCAGTTGCGCGATGCCGCCGGGCGGACCGCCGCCGGTGGCCGCCCCGGCTCCCCCTTCTCCGCTTCCGTCGGCTTCCCCGCACGGGAGCGGGGCCCCGTCCGGCTGCCAGAACGCGACGGTCCCGGCACGCGGCGGCGAACCGGGCAGGAAGAGCGCGGCGCACGCCGCCAAGTCCCTGCGCGCCACGCCCCCGACGGGAGAGGACGCGCTCGGCGAGGCACTGTCGGCAGAATCAGCGCGTCCCGCCCGCTCGCCGTCCGCCGCCACGCCTACCCCTGCCCACTGATCACTCGCTGTCACGTACCTCGCCGGTTCGGTGGCCTCGGTCCGCCACCCGGCTTCGGCCTGCGAGTCTACGGTCGTCCGCACTGCCCCTCCGCCCCCACTTCCTTCCGCTCTCCGCCGCTCCGACGCGAGCATCCTCCGTCCGCGGATCGATTCGGTCGATCCACCGCCGATGGAACCAGACGCCACTGACAATCGCCCCTGAGCTGCGATTTCCCCTATCAGCTTCCACGCGCGCCCGCCACGCCATGCCTTCCCTCGCGGGAGTCGTCCACAGCTCGCGAAAGATCTCGCACCACGACGACCGAGGAGTTACAGTGAGTCACGAAGTTACTTTCTGTGACCTACCCATTCCGTTGAGGAGACGCTCATGCGCGCCCACCGCACCACCACGCCCACCACCGAACAGTCCGCGGCGGCGGAGGCTTTCCGGACCGGCTCGCACCTCGTGATCCAGGCAGACGCCGGGACGGGCAAGACCACGACGCTCGGGATGCTGGCGCACGAGGCACGAGCCCAAGGCCGACGCGGCCGCTACCTCGCCTTCGACAGATCCATCGTCCGGGACGCCGCCCATGCCTTCCCCGCGGAGACCGCCTGCACCACCGCGCGCGCCCTCGCCTACGCCGAAGTCGGCAGAAAATACCGGGCCCGGATGGACGCTCCCCGGCGCTCCGGATGGCGGACCGGCGCTGCTCGCGGCATCGACTCCGGAATGTCCTTACGCCTCGGCCTCCGCAAGATCAGCAACCGGGCCCTGTCCTGTGCCGCGCTGCGCACCGTCAACCGCTTCTGCCAGTGCACGGATCCCGGCCACGCGTACCACCACGTCCCTCCGATGCGCGGAGCCGAGGCCGAGCCGCTGCACAGCCGACTCGCCGGCGCCGTCCTCCCCTACACCCGCAAGGCTTGGGCCGACCTGCAGAATCCGGACCGGGGTGCGGTGCGGTTCCTTCACGATCACTACCTCAAGATGTGGGCGCTGCGGGAGCCCGTCATCCCCGCCGACTTTCTCCTCCTGGACGAGGCCCAGGACACCAACCCGGTCGTGGAACGCGTCCTTGACGCACAGCGGGACCACGCCCAGGTGGTGCTGGTCGGCGACTCCGCACAGGCCGTCTACGGCTGGCGCGGAGCCCGCGACATCATGACCGGATCCCCCGGCCGACTCCTCCGCCTCTCCCGCTCCTTCCACTTCGGCCCGGCACTCGCACACGAAGCGAACCGCTGGCTGGCCCTGGCGAACGCACCACTACGCCTCACCGGAGCGCCGTGGCGCACCACGGAGCTCACCGCGGTCCACGACCCTCAAGCCATCCTCTGCCGGTCCAACGCGGGCGCGATGAGGGAGGTGATACCGCTCCCCGGCCCCGTCGATCCCGACGAGTCCCGCCTCGCCTACGTAGCAGTGCCCCGGGCAGGCTCCCGGCTCGACATCGGTGGCCTGTCCTGGATCAACAGACGCCCGGCGGGTGATCCCCATATCTGACACCCATCCGTGCTCCGCGTGGACGGACACGGAGAGTGCGCCGGAGGACATGAAGAGCGAACCAACCGCATACGGAGAATCACCGGCCCGCGCCTCGCCAGCCCTCCCTCGTACGGACTCCGACCTGCTGTGCAGGGTGGCATGACGCTACGGATTGGTGAGTGACGACGCCACGATTCGGGAGGACCATGGAGGCGGGAGATGGATGGCAATGCGCACGGGAAATGAGCCCCTTCACGCACGTAGCCCGCTGAAGATCCGCTTCGGCCTGATCATCTGGGGGCTGGCCTGGGCTGTCGCCGGAACCGTGGCTTTCGTCATGGTCGGCAGACCCGGCTGGGCGGCCGCCTGCGCCGCCCTGGCCGTGGTGACCCTCATGGACCTGGCCATGGTCATCCGGCACCTCCACCAGGGCCCCCACTACCAACCGGGCAAGGACATACCGCCCTACGAGCCCGACCATGGGCGGAACAATGCCATCACCCGGCCTCGGCCGTCGGGGCCACGGGGCAGAGCGCGTCCCCCGTAGCCCCTCGCCCCGATGCCCCCAGCCACGTCGTCACCCGCGAAAGGAGGAAAGGCCCGGGGTCCGGGCCCGTCCCAGGGCACCAGGAGCGCAGGATCAGGCAGCGGGAGCAGGCGGCAGATCGGGGCCCGCGTCGTCGGTGCCGGTGTCGTCGGTGCCGGTGTCGAAGCGGGCCGCCTGGAGGAAGTCGGGCCTCGGTTCGAGGGCCGCGGCGAGACGGAAATGGCGCTGCGCCTCTTCCGGACGGCCGGCCCGCTCGAAGGTACGGCCCAGGACGAAGTGCGCGAACGCGTTGTCCGGTTCACGCTCCAGCACAATCTGGAACTCCAGCTCGGCCGGGCGGAGCTGAGCCGCGAGGAAGAAGGAGCGAGCACGCAGCAGCCGGGCAGCGGTGTTTTCCGGATGCGCGGCAATGACCGAATCGAGCAGCCGGATCGCGCCGCGAGGGTCGCGGGCATCCAGCAACTGCTCCGCGGCACGGTAGTCGATGACATAGGTTTCGGGGCTGCGCTGTTGCACGGCCGCCTCCTTCCGATGCGGACCGAGCGGTCCTCCTGGGCCACCCGGTCAGATTCACATCGCACAACGACGACGCCCGCCACTGCATTCCCGGTGTGAGGTCGGCGAGGGAGACCATGGCGCCGTCGTCATCGCGTCGCCGCCTCGGTGTGGGCGGCGCAGTGCGAAGAGGGACGCGGCGCTGATACAAGCAGGGTGAGGGGAGGGAGTGGAGGGGCGGGGGTGGGGGAGGCCCCCGAAGAACGTCTCCCCCTCACCCCTCCCCCAACCGCTCCCAAACCTCACGAACCTGCCGCTCCAAAGCATCCAGTGGCCCATCGTTGTCGATAACGACGTCGGCGACAGCGAGGCGTTGTTCGCGGGTGGCCTGGGCGGACATTCTGGCTTTCGCCTCGTCCTCGGACATGTCCCGCAGGCGTACCAACCGGTCCAACTGGGTCTCGGGGGCTGCGTCGACGACGATGACCAGGTCGTAGAGGGAGGCCAGGCCGTTCTCGGTGAGCAGCGGTACGTCGTGGATGACGACGGCATCGGGCCCGGCCGCGGCCTCCAGTTCGGCGGAGCGGGCTCCGACGAGGGGGTGCACGATGGCGTTGAGGGCCTGCAGTTTGGCGGGGTCGGAGAAGACGATGCCGCCGAGCTTGGGGCGGTCGAGGGCTCCGTCCTTCGTCAGCACGCCGTCGCCGAACTCCGCCACGACCGCCGCCAGTCCGGGTGTCCCCGGTGCGACGACTTCGCGTGCAATCTTGTCGGCGTCCACGATCACCGCACCGTAGGAGGCCAGCAACCGCGAGACTTCACTCTTACCGGCTCCGATTCCGCCTGTCAGTCCCACCTTCACCATGGGCCCACGCTATACGCAGGGCTCACCGGCCCGCTCGGGGGCCGTCAGCATCCGGGACCGCCTGCGCCGCGAGCCGCCTGGATCGGGGGTCACACGGACCAAGTCCGGACTTTCGAACCACCCCCGCGCCGCGCCCCTCCCCGTCAAGCACTCCCCCCCTCCGCCTCGCGTTCCGCCAAGAAGCGTTCGAGTTCGTCACCGATCTCCTCGGCGGACGGCAGATCGACCGCTTCCGCCACGAGGTTGCCGCGGGTTTCCGCGCCCGCCACCGCGTCGTATTGGTGCTCCAACCCGCTGACCAACGCGACCAGTTCCTCGTCCCCCTCCGAGATCTGCCGTTCGATCTCCTCCTGGGTGCGGAGCGCCTCGGTGCGTAGCGAATGCGCGGCGCCGGGCAGGACCAGGCCGGTGGCGGCGGTCACAGCTTCCAGCGCGGTGAGCGCGGCGTCCGGGTAGGGCGACCGGGCGATGTAGTGCGGTACATGCGCGGCCACGCCCAGCACGTCGTGTCCCGCTTCGGCAAGCCGGAACTCGATCAGGGCTTCGGCGCTCCCGGGGACCTTCGTCTCTTCGAAGACGTCGGCGTGGCCGGGCATGAGGTCGGTGCGGTTGCCGTGCGGGGTGATGCCGACGGGGCGGGTGTGCGGGACGCCCATCGGGATGCCGTGGAAGTTGACGGAGAGTCGTACGCCGAGGCGTTCCACCATCTGCTGGACCGCGGCGGCGAACCGCTCCCATTCGACGTCCGGTTCAGGCCCGGCCAGCAACAGGAAGGGCGCGCCGGTGGTGTCCTCGACGAGCCGCAGTTCGATGCGCGGCGTTTCGTAGGCCGTCCAGCGATGGCGGTCGAAGGTCAGGAGGGGGCGGCGGGCGCGGTAATCGATAAGGCGATCGTGGTCGAAGCGGGCGACGACGCGGTGCGGCAGGTCGTCAAGGAGCCGTTCGACGATCTGGTCGCCGGTTTCACCTGCATCGATGTAGCCGTCGAAGTGGTACAGCAGCACCAGTCCGGCGGAGTCATCGGCGGCGATGGCCTCCACCTCCGCGAGCCCGCTCGCCTCCCATTCGTACAACCTCTGGGGATCCAACACAGTGTCCGCTCCTCCTTGTGTCCGTCTGGGACAACGTCCGGCCGGGATGCCACATTCCCGGTTGCGATCGGGGGCCCGACAGCATCCGGCCAGGATGTGCCCGCCATCGTTCCGCGCCGGGGCCGGCCTTCCGAGTCGTCGGATCAACGCGCTCCAGCGCTCCCTCACTCAGGCATCCGGCGCTCCGGCCAGGGAATCACCACGCCCCGGAGGGGCACGGAGGGTCCGGAGTCTCCCATCCTCCGAGGGCACGGCGCACCCCTGTATCCACAAGGTGCACCGGTGTAACCACAAGGTGCACCGGACTGCGGCGTGTGCACCCGCACATCATCTTACGTTCACTCTTATGAACTGCTTCTCCAGCTATGCCCATGCAGGACTCTTGACGCTCGAACTGTTGCGCCCCTAGCTTCTCGACCACCCTCGCGATTCATATTTCCGCCCCACGTTCATATACGGAAAGGCAGATGAATGCGCACCGGACCCCTCCTCACCGCCTCGGCCGCTCTCGGACTGGCCGTCGGCGCGGCCCTGACCGGCACGGCGGGCGCCTCCCCCGCGGGTTCGCCCGCCGCCTCCCCCACCCGCGTCATCGACGTCTCAAACGCCTCGCAGCTCAAGTCCGCGCTGACGGACGCGAAGCCGGGCGACACGATCCAGCTCGCCAACGGTACGTACAAAGGCAACTTCAAGACGTCGGCCGCGGGCAGTTCGGGATCGCGGATCACGCTCACCGGATCGTCCAAGGCGGTCCTCACCGCCGGGGGCGGCTACGGCCTGCACCTGAACGGCGCCTCGTACTGGACGCTCAAGGGCATCACCGTCGCCGGCGGACAGAAGGGCATCATGATGGACGGCGCGAACGGCGTCGTGATCGACTCGGTGACCGTGCACGATCTGGACATGGAAGGCGTCCACTTCCGTAAGTCCAGCAAGAACGGGGTCATCAAGAACTCGACGATCCGTGACACCGGCAAGGGCGGCAGCGGAATGGGCGAGGGCGTGTACGTCGGCAGCGCGGGCGGCACGGACGATCACAGCGACAACGTTCAGGTCCTCGACAACACCATCGGTCCGGGCGTCGGCGGCGAGAACGTCGACGTGAAGGAGGGCACGACGGGGACGAAGATCGTCGGCAACACCTTCGACGGCAGCGGGCTGACCGGCACGCACTTCGACGACTCCTGGGTCGATGTGAAGGGCAACGACGTCCTGGTCGAGAAGAACACCGGTCGGCACACCAGCAACAACGGCTACGAGACGCACACCCAGGAGTCCGGCTGGGGCTGCGGCACGGTCTTCAAGGGCAACAAGTCCGACCTGAGCGGCGCCTCCGGCGAGGGCCGCTACGGCTTCAACGTCACGAACTACGACGCGAAGAAGTGCCCTGTGACGATCGCGGGCGACAACACCGTGACCGGCGGACGCGGCGTCGCCAACCCAGGCATTCCGGTGGGCTGACCTGCGGCAACCGTACGCTCACCGTGGCACCAGGTCGTGACCGCAGCAGCGGCCCCGGCATACGATGCTCGGCCCTGGGCTCCGTCACACCGTGCGGGTACGACGAAGGCCCGCCCCGAGAGGGGGCGGGCCTTCGCCTATCGGCTAGTGCCTAACGGGGAGCTTCTCAGCTCTGGCCGCCGGCCAGCTTCTCGCGGAGCGCGGCCAGGGCCTCGTCCGACGCCAGGGCGCCGGAGTTGTCCGCCGACTCCGAGGAGTACGAGCCGCCGCCGGCGTTGCCGCCACCAGCGTTGCCGCCACCGGCCGCCGGGGCCGCAGCGCCCTCGGCCGCAGCCTGCTCGTCGGCCTCGCGGGACTTGATGACCTGCGCCTGGTGCTGCTCGAAGCGCTGCTGGGCCTCGGCGTACTGGTTCTCCCAGGCCTCGCGCTGGGTCTCGTAGCCCTCCAGCCAGTCGTTGGTCTCCGGGTCGAAGCCCTCGGGGTAGATGTAGTTGCCCTGGTCGTCGTAGGACGCGGCCATGCCGTACAGGGTCGGGTCGAACTCGACGGCCGTCGGGTCGGCGCCGAAGGACTCGTTGGCCTGCTTCAGCGACAGCGAGATCCGGCGACGCTCCAGGTCGATGTCGATGACCTTGACGAAGATCTCGTCGTTGACCTGGACGACCTGCTCCGGGATCTCCACGTGGCGCTCGGCCAGCTCGGAGATGTGGACCAGGCCCTCGATGCCCTCGTCGACGCGGACGAACGCACCGAACGGAACGAGCTTGGTGACCTTACCCGGGACGACCTGACCGATCTGGTGGGTCCGGGCGAACTGCTGCCACGGGTCTTCCTGGGTCGCCTTGAGCGACAGGGAGACGCGCTCGCGGTCCATGTCGACGTCGAGGACCTCGACCGTGACCTCCTGGCCGACCTCGACGACCTCGGAGGGGTGGTCGATGTGCTTCCAGGACAGCTCGGAGACGTGGACGAGACCGTCGACGCCGCCCAGGTCCACGAAGGCACCGAAGTTGACGATGGAGGAGACGACGCCCGAGCGCACCTGGCCCTTCTGGAGGGTGGTGAGGAAGGTCTGGCGGACCTCGCTCTGGGTCTGCTCCAGCCAGGCACGGCGGGACAGGACCACGTTGTTGCGGTTCTTGTCCAGCTCGATGATCTTGGCCTCGAGCTCCTTGCCCACGTAGGGCTGGAGGTCGCGGACGCGGCGCATCTCGACCAGGGAGGCCGGGAGGAAGCCGCGGAGGCCGATGTCGAGGATGAGACCACCCTTGACGACCTCGATGACGGTACCGGTGACGATCCCGTCCTCTTCCTTGATCTTCTCGATCGTGCCCCAGGCACGCTCGTACTGAGCGCGCTTCTTGGACAGGATGAGGCGGCCTTCCTTGTCCTCCTTCTGGAGAACAAGGGCCTCGATCTCGTCGCCGACGGCGACGACCTCGTTGGGGTCAACGTCGTGCTTGATCGACAGCTCGCGGCTGGGGATCACGCCTTCGGTTTTGTAACCGATATCGAGCAGGACCTCGTCCCGGTCGACCTTCACGATGACGCCGTCGACGATGTCGCCGTCGTTGAAGTACTTGATCGTCTCGTCGATCGCGGCGAGGAAGGCTTCCTCGTTACCGATGTCGTTGACCGCAACCTGCGGGGTGGTGGCGGTGGTCTCGGTGCTGCTCGTCATGTGGGAAAGGGCTCCGGTACGGACATTGAAGTCGTAGGTACTGCTACGCCGAGAGCCGTTATCGCTTCTGCACAAGCCGGACAGCGTCAAAGGCGCTTCCCTGGAAGCTCCGTACAGACCAGAGCCAACCGAAACGCCTCGAAAACCGAGGGGACATACATACAGATGCGAGCGCGACCTGCTCCGTCTGAGGCGCACAAGCCCGCAGCGCAACTTGTAGCATACGGGGGCAGCCGGGCAGGGTCAATGCGCGAAGCCGCACACCCAGGGCAGACCGCCCGATTACCGGCACGCGTGATGTTCCGCGGGGCCCAGGGCCCCGACGTCCCTTACTGCTGCAAGCTCAGCGAAGACTACGACGACGGGCGCAATGAACCAAGAGTACGAGCCGGAGGCGACCCGACGTCATGCCTCGGCAACGGAAAGCAGCCAGGCCAGCCGCGGCTGGTGGGACCGCAACGCCGACGAGTACCAGAGCGAGCACGGCGCGTTCCTCGGGGACGACCGTTTCATCTGGGGGCCGGAGGGGCTGGACGAGGAGCGAGCCGGGCTGCTCGGTCCGGCCGAGGGGCTGACGGGCCTGCGGATCCTGGAGATCGGGGCGGGCGCGGCGCAGTGTGCGCGCTGGCTGGCGGCGCAGGGGGCGCGCCCGGTGGCCCTGGATCTCTCGCACCGGCAGTTGCAGCACGCGCTGCGGATCGGGGACGGGGCGGACGGTGCGGCCGCGGGCGGTGCGGTGGACCTGGTGGAGGCGGACGCGGGGGCGTTGCCGTTCCGGGACGGCGCATTCGACATGGCGTGTTCCGCGTATGGCGCGATTCCGTTCGTCGCCGACCCGGTGCGGGTGTTGCGCGAGGTGCGGCGGGTGCTGCGGCCGGGCGGGCGGTTCGTGTTCTCGGTGACGCATCCGATCCGTTGGGCTTTCCCGGACGAGCCGGGGCCCGAGGGGCTGTCGGTGGCCGCGTCGTACTTCGACCGGACGCCGTATGTGGAGCAGGACGAGAACGGACGCGCGGTGTACGTCGAGCATCACCGGACGGTGGGTGACCGGGTACGGGACGTGGTGGCGGCCGGGTTCCGGCTGGTGGATCTCGTGGAGCCGGAGTGGCCGGACGAGAACACGCAGGAGTGGGGCGGCTGGTCGCCGTTGCGCGGGCATCTGATCCCGGGGACGGCGATCTTCGTGTGTGTGGCGGAGTGAGTCCACGGCGCTGACAGGGGCGGGCCCGCCCGGTCGGCGGGGCGGCAGACTGGGCGGGTGATCCGCGATGACGTACTGAGTCTGCTGCCCGCCCGGTCCGCGCTGCCCGCGCTGCGTGAGGCCCTGGACGGGCCGGGGAGCGCGGTGCTGTGTGCGCCGCCCGGTACGGGCAAGACGACGCTGGTGCCGCTGGAGCTGGCGGGGCTCGTGGGGCCGGGCCCGGGGCGGCGGGTGCTGGTGGCGGAGCCGCGGCGGATCGCGGCGCGGGCGGCGGCGCGGCGGATGGCGTGGCTGCTGGGTGAACGCGTCGGTGAGCGGGTGGGATTCACGGTGCGCGGGGAGCGGCGGGTGGGGCCGCGTACGGCCGTGGAGGTGGTGACGACCGGGGTGCTGCTGCAGCGGTTGCAGCGGGATCCGGAGCTGGCGGGCGTCGATGTGGTGGTGCTCGACGAGTGCCATGAGCGGCATCTGGACGCGGACACTGCGGCGGCGTTCCTGCTGGACGTACGAGCGGCGTTGCGGCCGGAGCTGCGGTTGGTGGCGGCGTCGGCGACGACGGACGCGGCCGGGTGGGCGGCGCTGCTGGGCGGTGCGGAGGGACCGGCTCCGGTGGTGACGGCGGAGGGCGTCTCGTACGAGGTGGAGGTCGTGTGGGTGCCTCCGGAGCGTCCGGTGCGGCCGGCGCACGGGATGCGGGTGGATCCGGCGTTGCTTTCGCACGTGGCGGGGGTGGTGCGGCGGGCGCTGCGGGAGCGGGCGGGCGATGTGCTGTGTTTTCTGCCGGGCGCCGGGGAGATCGGGCGGGTCGCGGGGCTGCTGGCCGGGGTGGACGCGGAGGTGTTGCAGGTCCATGGGCGGGCCCCGGCGGAGGTGCAGGACGCGGTGCTGGCCGGTGGTGACGTCGCGCGCCGGGTGGTGCTGGCGACGGCGGTCGCGGAGTCCAGTCTGACGGTTCCGGGGGTCCGGGTGGTGGTGGACTGCGGGCTGGCGCGGGTGCCGCGGACGGATCATGCGCGGGGACTGGGGGCGCTCGCGACGGTGCGGGCGTCGCGGGCGGCGGCCCGGCAGCGGGCCGGGCGGGCCGGGCGTGAGGCGCCGGGGGCGGTGTATCGCTGCTGGTCGGAGGGGGAGGACGGGCGGCTGCCGCGGTTCCCCGACCCGGAGATCAAGGTGGCGGAGCTGTCGGCGTTCGCGTTGCAAGTGGCGTGCTGGGGCGATCCGTCGGCCGCGGGGCTGGCGTTGCTGGATCCGCCGCCCGCGGGTGCGATGGCGGCGGCGCGGGAGGTGCTGGGCGCGGTCGGCGCGGTGGATGCGGACGGCCGGGTGACGGAGCGGGGGCAGCGGCTGGCGCGGCTGGGGGTGCATCCGCGGCTGGCGCGGGCGTTGCTGGACGGTGCTCGGGAGGTGGGCGTGCGGCGGGCGGCCGAGGTGGTGGCGCTGCTGAGCGAGGAGCCGCCGCGGTCGTACGGGGACGATCTGGCGGCCGCGTGGCGGCAGGCTCGGCGGGGCGGCGACGCGTATGCGGGGCGGTGGCGGCAGGAGGCCCGGCGGCTGGCGTCGGCGGTGGCGGGGCTCGGGCCGGAGGACGCCGGGGACGCTGAGGCAGGGGCCGGGTTCGGGTCCGCGGGGGTTCGCGGGCGCTCCGGTGGTGCGGTGTCGGGTGCCGGTGGTGCGGGGGACGACGATGCGGTGGCCGGGCTGGTGGCGGCGTTGGCGTTCCCGGAGCGGGTGGCGCGGGCACGGGGCGGCGGCAGTTTTCTGATGGCGTCGGGGACGCGGGCCGAGTCGGGCGAGGCGGGTTCGCGGTTGCGGGAGGCGCGGTGGCTGGCGGTCGCGGTGGCGGACCGTCCGGTGGCGTCGGCGTCCGCGCGGGTGCGGCTGGCGGCGGTGATCGACGAGGCGACGGCGGTTGCGGCGGCGGGGGCGCTGTACTCCCGGGGCGAGGAGGTCCGGTGGGCGGACGGTGAGGTCGTGGCGCGGGAGGTGGCGCGGCTGGGGGCGATCGAGCTGGTGACGCGTCCGTTGGCGGCGCCGGACGCGGGGGCGGTGCGCGAGGCGGTGGCGGAGGGGCTGCGGCGGGAGGGCGTCGGGCTGTTGCGCTGGTCGGCGGGGGCGGTGGCGTTGCGGCAGCGGATGGCCTTTCTCCACGGGGAGTTGGGGGAGCCGTGGCCGGAGGTGTCGGATGCGGCGCTGCTGGAGCGGGCCGGGGAGTGGCTGGGCGTGGAGCTGGGCCGGGCGCGGCGGCGGGCGGATCTGGAGCGGATCGACGCCGGGGCGGCGCTGGGGCGGCTGTTGCCGTGGGCTTCCGGTGACGCGGTGCGCTTCGACGCGCTGGCGCCGGAGCGTATCGAGGTGCCGAGCGGTTCGCGGGTACGGGTCGACTACGGCGGTGCGCAGCCGGTGCTGGCGGTGAAGCTGCAGGAGATGTTCGGGCAGCAGGAATCGCCGCGGGTGGCGGACGGGCGGGTGCCGGTCCTCGTCCACCTGCTCTCCCCCGCCGGACGCCCGGCCGCGGTGACGGCGGATCTGGCGTCCTTCTGGCGGGACGGCTACCGGTCCGTGCGGGCGGAGCTGCGGGGCCGCTATCCGAAGCATCCGTGGCCCGAGGATCCGTCGACGGCGGAGCCGACTCGGTATACGACGGCACGGCTGAAGAGGGACCGGAGCTGATGTGCGGGGTGGGGCGGGAGGCTGACGGGGCAGGGCCGGGCGGAGACGGGCGAGGGGGAGGCAAGGGACAGGGTCGGACGGTCGGGGATGAGGTGGTGGGGTTGGCGTGGTCGGGGTCAACTCGTAGGCGGTGGCGGCTCGTTCAGCCCTGTTCTCACCTTACGGTCCCCCACTGACAACGGGCCGCGCGGCGGGCGTCGGCCCGATGGGGCGCGGACGGCGGGAGCGGGCCTCCAGGGTGAGGCTGAGGGCGAGGAGTGCGGCGCCGAGAGTGAGGAAGCCCCAGGGCAGGTAGCTGGTGAGGAGCAGGACCAGGGTGCGCTGGGAGGAGACGAGGGCGACGACGGCTTCGACGTAGTCGGGGCGCATCTTGACGTGTCCGGCGAAGGCGGTGACCTTGCCGCCGCCGGGGAGGAGGTCGCCGCCGCGCAGTTCCTCCTGGTGGATCTCCTCGCCGTTGACGGGGGCGCCGGTGACGGGGTCGACCCAGAACATGCGCTTGGTGGTGTACCAGCGGGTGGTGCCCATCTTCCGGACGGATTCCGCGGTGATGCCCTTGACCGGCAGTTTCTTGGGCAGCGGCACCTTGGTCCAGGGGATGGTCTGCTCGAAGTAGTAAACCTCCAGGCCGTGGAAGGTTCGAGTGCCCTTGTAGTGGATGGGGGCGGAGGCGCGGGTCTGCGGGTCGTAGTAGGAGTAGTCGCGCTTCTCGACGAGGAACGGCCATTTGTACTCGATGCCGTCGCGGCGCACGGCGTCACCGTCGACGCTTTCGCCGGTGGCGTGGACCGGCTCCTGGCTGTGGGCGTCGAAGATGTAGCGCTCGGGAATCTGGGAGACCATTTTGCCGTCGGGCCCGGCGACGTAGGTGAGCGCGTCCCAGACGACGACGTCGCGGTCCGCGGTCCGCTCGATGCGGTCGGAGGCGGCGACGTCGCCCTTGAGGGTCTGGACGACGGTGAGCCGGGGGACCTTCTTGGCCTTCATGGTGCTGTAGTCGACGAGGGTGGCGGGCTCGGCGACGAGGACGGTGTCCTGGTACTGGCTGGGCGGGACCTTGGCGAGGCGCGGGAAGGCGTACCAGCGCAGCAGCGGGGAGAGCGCGGTGAAGAAGACGGCGACGGCGAGGAGTATCAGGCTGGCTTTGCGGCGCATGGCGGTGCGTCCCTTCTCTTCCGGGGTGTGCTGCGCCCCCGCCGTCAGGGGTGTGCGGGGACGGTGGTCCGCAGCGGCTTGGGGGAGGTGGTGCCGCTGGGGGCGCCGATCGCCGTGATGGTGAGGACGAGGAGGAGGGCGGCGGCGAGGCCGGTGGCGGCTGCGGTGAGGGCGCGCATGGGCGGCTCCCGGAGAGCTGATGGTTCGTCAGGGAGGGGGCACCGTAGCAACGGGCGGCCGAGATGAGAACACGTGGCACCGCCGCCCTGCCCGGGGCGGGCGGGACGGCGGGACGGCGGGACGGCGCGGTGACGGTCAGGCGGTGGGGGCGGTGACCTTCAGTTCGAGGGTGAGGACGGCGCCGTCGGCGGTGGTGAGGCGGAGCCGGAAAGTGCCGGTGTGGTCGGCGTCGGTGAAGATCTCCGGGAGTTTCAGCAGGCCGTGGGCGTCGGTGGTGAGGTCGGTCAGGGTGCGCTGCGGGGTGTCCGCGTCCGCGCCGGTGGTCCGCGGGTCGGTGAAGGACGGTCCGGCCGTGTTCGGGGCCGGGTGGTCCGGGTCGTCGGTGACCATGGTGGCGATGACGGGGACGCCCGCGGCCGCCTCGCCCTGGTGGCCGGCCTTGATCTCGATGCTGTCGGCGGCGTAGCTGTCGCCCGCGGTCACGGTCAGTTCCTTGCCCGAGGTGCGGGTGAGGGTGTCGGCCTTCGGGGCGGGCGGGGCCTCGACGGTGGCGGAGAAATCGACGGGCGGGACGGTGCGGCCGACGGCGGTGGCACGGACGGTGAAGGTGCCGGTGCTCTTGCCTGCGCGCAGCGCCGGGGCGGTGGCCAGGCCGTCCTTGCCGGTGGTGACGGTGACATCGGTGGCGCCGTCCGGGAAGCGGGCGTCGGTGGTGCCGGTGACGGCGAACCGCACGGGGGCACCGGCGACGGGTTTGCCCGCGCCGTCCTTGGCGCGCACCTGGGGCGGGGTGGTGAAGGTGTCGCCCGTGGTGGCGGTGAGGTCCTTGTCGCCGGTGCGTTCGAGGACGGTGAGGGGGGTGGGGTTGGCGGGGTCCGTGGGGTCGGTCGGGTCGGTGGGGAGCTTGGTGCCGCCGGAGCCGCCAGTGCCGGAGCCGCCGGTTCCGCCCGTGGAACCCGTACCGCCCGTACCGCCCGTACCCGGCGCGCCGTCGGTGGCGCCCGAAGTGCCGCCCGAAGAGGGGCCGTTCCCGCCTGGCCGGCTCTTCCCCTGCTCCTTGTCGGTGTTCTTCCCGGCCCCCTTCCCGCCGTCCTTCGCGGAGTCGTCCCCCGGGCGGCCCGGCTTCGCCGGGGCGACCCCGCGGCGGGAGACGGTGCCGCCGCCGCGGTGGACGGGCAGAACGCCCGTGCCGTCCGGGACCTCGTGGGTGCCCTTGCGGTAGAAGGCGTACCAGGACAGGACGGTGCGCAGATAGTCCTCGGAGTGGTTGTAGGCGAGGACGGCGCGGTCCAGGTCGTGGGCGAGGGACAGGTCACGGCCGCCGCCGCAGAGGTAGTGACCGGCGGCGAGCGCCGCGTCGAAGACGTTGTGGGGGTCCTTCTTGCCGTCGCCGTTGCCGTCGGCGCCCCATCCGGTGCCGTCGGGTCCGCCCTGGGACCAGGTCGACGGGATGAACTGCATCGGGCCCACGGCGCGGTCATGGGTGAGGTCGCCGTCATACCGGCCGTGGTCGGTGTCGGTGATACGGGCGAAGCCCTTGCCGTTGAGCTGGGGGCCGAGGATGGGCCGCAGGGTGGTGCCCTCGGCGTCGACGGCGCCGCCGCGCGCCTGGCCGGATTCCACCTGGCCGATCGCGGCGAGCAGTTGCCACGGCAGTCGGCAGCCAGGGTCGGTGGCGGCGACGTTCGCCTCCGCCTTCCGGTACGCGGCGAGGACGGTGGCGGGGATTCCGGCTTCGGCGGGCCCGATGGCGGCCTGGCGGCCCGGCTTCTTCGGTGAACCACCGGGCGGTACAGGGCTGTTGAGGGGCGGCAGGTCCGTGTAATAGGGCGAGCCGCCGTCGACGGTGGAGTCGGCGGGCGGCCCGGGGGTGCGGTCCGGGGCCGCCTGGGCGCGGTCGGCGCCGCCCGGCGCCTGAGAGGCTGTCAGGGCGGCCACCACCAGGGCCGCGATCGCCGCCGACCCGGCTCCTCGGCGGAGCCGTCGCCCGAACGTGGCTGCCATGCGTGCCTTCCCCTCCGCGGTGGACCACCGCGCCGGAGCCGCCGTTGCGTGCCCCGCTGCGCGCCAACGCACGCGACACTACGACACCTGGAGACGCACATCTACCGCCATCATCGGCCGAGATGGTGAACCGTATCGGTCGGGAAAAGACGCTTATCGTTCACTCTCGGGCCTGCTGTGGGCGATCCCACCGACGCCGAACGGGGCGGGTGCGGCACCCCGCTCACCCGGCATCCGCCCTGCCCCTCCCCCGTCGCCATCGGATACGCGCCGGGGCCGTACGCACACGGCGTACGGCCCCGGAACCACCGCGAGTTCGGCAGCAGCGGACTCATCATCCGCCGGCCGCCGGAGCCCCTCCCCCGGCCGACGTTCCGTCAGTGCGCGGCCGACTCCCAGTCCGCGCCCACGCCGATGGAGACATCCAGCGGGGCGCGCAGTTCGACCGCGCCCGCCATCTCGCGGCGGAGCAGTTCCTCGACCTGCTGGCGCTCGCCGGGTGCCACCTCGACCACGATTTCGTCGTGCACCTGGAGCAGCATCCGGGACGTCAGCCCCGCCGCCTGCAGCGCCTCGTCGGCCTTCAGCATCGCGATCTTGACGATGTCGGCGGCGGTGCCCTGGATCGGGGCGTTCAGCGCCATCCGCTCGGCCATCTCGCGGCGCTGGCGGTTGTCGCTGTTGAGGTCGGGGAGGTAGCGGCGGCGGCCGAGGATCGTCTCGGTGTAACCCGTGGCGCGGGCCTCCTCCACCACGCGCTGGAGGTAGTCCCGTACGCCGCCGAACCGCTCGAAGAAGTTGTCCATCAGCTTGCGGGCCTCGTCCGGCTGGATGCCCAGCTGCTGCGAGAGGCCGAACGCCGACAGGCCGTACGCCAGGCCGTACGACATCGCCTTGATCTTGCGGCGCATCTCCGGGTCGACCTCGTGCTTGGCGACGGAGAAGACGTGCGAGGCGACGGTGGTGTGCAGGTCCTCGCCGGAGGTGAACGCCTCGATCAGGCCCTCGTCCTCGGAGAGGTGCGCCATCACCCGCAGCTCGATCTGGCTGTAGTCGGCCGTCAGCAGGGTGTCGTACCCCTCGCCGACAACGAAGCTGCGGCGGATGGCGCGGCCCTCGTCGGTGCGCACCGGGATGTTCTGGAGGTTGGGGTCGGTGGAGGAGAGACGGCCGGTGGCCGCGACGGTCTGGTTGAAGGTGGTGTGGATGCGGCCGTCCGCGGCGATGGTCTTGATCAGGCCCTCGACCGTCGCGCGCAGCTTGGACTGCTCGCGGTGGCGCAGCATGATCACCGGGAGTTCGTTCTCGGTCTGCGCGGCGAGCCAGGCGAGGGCGTCGGCGTCGGTGGTGTAGCCGGTCTTGGTCTTCTTCGTCTTCGGCAGGCCCAGCTCCCCGAAGAGGACCTCCTGGAGCTGCTTGGGCGAGCCGAGGTTGAACTCGTGACCCGCCGCGGCGTGCGCCTCCTGGACGGCCTGCTGCACCGCCCCGGCGAACTGCTGCTCCATCCGCTCCAGCCAGCCGCGGTCGGCGGCGATGCCGTCGCGCTCCATACGGGCCAGCAGGGTGCTGGTGGGCAGCTCGACATCGCGCAGCAGCTCGGCGGCGCCGACCTCCGCAAGCCGGGTCTCGAAGGCGGCGCCGAGATCCAGCACCGTACGGGCCTTGGCCATCAGGGCGTCGGCCTCGGCCTCCTCGTCGGCGCCGAACGCCAGCTGGCCACCTGCCTCGGCGGCCGGGGCCAGATCGCGGCCGAGGTATTCGACGGAGAGGGCGTCGAGGGCGAAGGAGCGGCGGCCCGGCTTGACGAGGTAGGCGGCGAGCGCGGTGTCCATCGTCACGCCGTCGATCCGCCAGCCGTGCTCGCCGAAGACCCGCATCAGGCCCTTGGCGTTGTGCATGACCTTGGGGCGGTCGGCGTCGGCGCTCCAGGCGGCGAAGGCCCGCTCGTCGGCCTCGTCGAGCTGCGCCGGGTCGAACCAGATCGCCGGTCCGTCGGCCGTGGCCAGCGCGATCTCGGCGACGCTGCCGCTGCCCAGCGACCAGACGTCGACGGTGGAGACACCCAGCGGGGCGGTGCCGTGCTCGGCGAGCCAGGGGGCCAGCTCACCGGCGGTGGCGACGGTGCCGTCGACCTCGACGCCACCCGCCGCGACGGCCTCCTCCGCACCCTGGCCGGAGCCCGGGTCGACGGCGTGCAGCCGGTCGCGCAGGCCCTGGTTGCGGATCTCCAGGCCGTTGAGGAACGCGGTGAGCTGGTCGCGGTCGTACGCCTCGCGGACCAGCTCGCCGGGGCCGCACGGCAGCTCCACGTCGCGGATCATCTCCGTCAGCCGGCGGTTGAGCTTGACGGACTCCAGGTGGTCGCGGAAGTTCTGGCCCGCCTTGCCCTTGACCTCCTCGGCCCGCTCCACCAGCTCGGCGAAGGAACCGAACTGGTTGATCCACTTCGCGGCGGTCTTCTCGCCGACGCCGGGGATGCCGGGGAGGTTGTCCGACGGGTCTCCGCGCAGCGCCGCGAAGTCCGGGTACTGGGCGGGGGTGAGGCCGTACTTCTCGACAACCTTCTCAGGGGTGAAGCGCGTCAGCTCGGAGACGCCCTTGGTCGGGTAGAGGACCGTGACGTCGTCGGAGACGAGCTGGAAGGAGTCGCGGTCGCCGGTGACGATGGAGACGGCGAAGCCCTCGGCGGTGGCCTGCTGGGTGAGCGTGGCGATGACGTCGTCGGCCTCGAAGCCCTCGACGGCGAAGCGCTTGACGTGCATCGCGTCGAGCAGTTCGCCGATCAGCTCGACCTGGCCGCGGAACTCGTCGGGCGTCTTGGAGCGGTTCGCCTTGTAGTCGGGGAACTCCTCGGAGCGCCAGGTCTTGCGGGAGACGTCGAAGGCCACCGCGAAATGGGTGGGCGCCTCGTCACGCAGGGTGTTCGCGAGCATGGACGCGAAGCCGTAGACCGCGTTGGTCGGTTGCCCCGTGGCGGTCGTGAAGTTCTCCACGGGCAGGGCGAAGAACGCCCGGTAGGCCATGGAGTGCCCGTCCATCAGGAGCAGGCGGGGACGGTCGTCCCCCGCCGCTGCGGTGCCGGTCGTTTCGCTCTTCTTCGCTGCCTTTGCTGCCACGCCCCCGATCCTGCCACGCCCCACCGACAATCCCCGCCGCGACGGTGACGGGCGGCGGGCGGGCGGCCGGGAGAGGGGCGGCGGCACGCGGCCCCACCGCGCGCACGGCGGCCCCGGCGCGGTGTTTTCCACAGGCGTCCGCCCGGCCGTCGCGGCGTTGTCCACAGGCCCCTGCCCGCCCGCCGCGGTCCATGACAGGATCCGATGTGCACGGCAACGATCCGGCCCGGCCCTCGTGCGCCGGGTGGCACACGGCCCTAGCTAGGGAGATCGCCATGGCAGGCAAGCCGCCCGCATCTGATCCGGTACAGGACGCGCCCGAGGTCGGCGCGCCCCAGCACTCCGCCGTCGGCGTCCCGGCGATCACCCACGCGCTGCGCATCTCGCAGCAGCAGATGGGCGTCCGCCGCACGGCCCTGACGCTGCTGCGCGTCAATCAGAAGAGCGGCTTCGACTGCCCCGGCTGCGCCTGGCCCGAGGGCGAGCAGCGGCACACCGCGGAGTTCTGCGAGAACGGCGCCAAGGCCGTCGCGGAGGAGGCGACGCTGCGCCGCGTCACCCCGGAGTTCTTCGCCGCGCACCCCGTCGCGGACCTCGCCGACCGCAGCGGCTACTGGCTCGGCCAGCAGGGCCGGCTGACCCACCCCATGTACCTCGCGGAGGGCGCCGAGCACTACGAACCGGTCTCGTGGGAGCACGCCTTCGACATCCTGGGCGACGAGCTGACGGCCCTCGCCTCGCCCGACGAGGCGGTGTTCTACACCTCCGGCCGCACCAGCAACGAAGCGGCCTTCCTCTTCCAGCTCTTCGCCCGCGAGTTCGGCACGAACAACCTCCCCGACTGCTCCAACATGTGCCACGAGTCGTCCGGCTCGGCGCTCACCGAAACCCTCGGCGTCGGCAAGGGCAGCGTGCTGCTGGAGGACCTCTACAAGGCCGACCTGATCATCGTCGCCGGGCAGAACCCCGGGACCAACCACCCCCGGATGCTGACCGCGCTGGAGAAGGCGAAGGCCGGGGGCGCGCGGATCATCTCCGTCAACCCGCTGCCCGAGGCCGGACTGGAGCGGTTCAAGAACCCGCAGACGCCGCGTGGCCTGGCGGGCGGCGGTACGGCGCTGACCGACCTCTTCCTCCAGGTGCGCATCGGCGGCGACCAGGCGCTCTTCCGCGCCCTGTGCCGCCGCATCCTGGAGACCGAGGGCGCCGTCGACCAGGAGTTCATCGACGCGCACACGCACGGCTTCGAGGAGTTCGCGGCCGCTGCGCGGGGCGCCGACCCGGAGGAGACGCTGCGCGCCACCGGTCTGCGCCAGGAGGAGATCGATGCGGCGCTGGAGATGGTGCTCGCCTCGCGGCGCACCATCGTGTGCTGGGCGATGGGCCTGACGCAGCACAAGCACGCGGTGCCCACCATCCGTGAGGTGGTCAACTTCCTGCTGCTGCGCGGCGACATCGGCCGTCCCGGCGCCGGGGTCTGCCCCGTACGCGGGCACAGCAATGTCCAGGGCGACCGCACGATGGGCATCTTCGAGCGGCCCGCTCCCGCCTTCCTCGACGCCCTGGAGAAGGAGTTCGGCTTCGCGCCGCCCCGGGAGCACGGCTACGACGCCGTCCGGGCCATCCGGGCGCTGCGCGACGGCGACGCCAAGGTGTTCTTCGCGATGGGCGGCAACTTCGTCTCCGCCACCCCCGACACCAACGTCACCGAGGCGGCGGTGCGGCGCGCCCGGCTGACGGTGCACGTCTCCACCAAGCTCAACCGCTCGCACGCGGTGACCGGCGCGCGGGCGCTGATCCTGCCGACGCTGGGCCGTACGGAGCGCGATGTGCAGGGCGGCGCCGAGCAGTTCGTGACGGTCGAGGACTCCATGGGGATGGTGCACGCCTCCCGGGGGCGGCTGGCGCCTGCCGGTCCGCAATTGCTGTCGGAGACCGCGATCGTGGCCCGGATGGCCCGCCGCGTCCTCGGCGCGCAGAGCCGTACGCCGTGGGAGGAGTTCGCCCGCGACTACGGGACGATCCGGGACCGCATCGCCCGTGTCATCCCCGGCTTCGAGGACTTCAACGCCAAGGTCGCCCGCCCCGGCGGCTTCACGCTGCCGCACGCCCCCCGGGACAGCCGCAGCTTCCCCACCTCCACCGGGAAGGCCAACTTCACGGCCGCGCCCGTGGAGTATCCGCACGTCCCCGAGGGCCGGTTGCTGCTGCAGACGCTGCGCTCGCACGACCAGTACAACACCACGATCTACGGCCTCGACGACCGCTACCGGGGCATCAGGAACGGCCGCCGGGTCGTGCTGATCCACCCCGAGGACGCCCAGGAGCACGGCTTCGCCGACGGCACCTACGCCGATCTGGTCAGCGAGTGGACG
This sequence comes from Streptomyces sp. NPDC059080, assembly GCF_042739975.1. Classification (NCBI taxonomy): domain Bacteria; kingdom Bacillati; phylum Actinomycetota; class Actinomycetes; order Kitasatosporales; family Streptomycetaceae; genus Streptomyces; species Streptomyces sp. NPDC059080. The sequence goes on along the minus strand of NZ_JBHYGX010000003.1, from coordinate 212,205 downwards.
GACGGCAGCGAGCGGCGCGCCCCCGGGTTCCGGGTGGTGCACTACCCCACCGCGCGGGGCTGCGCGGCCGCGTACTACCCCGAGACCAATGTGCTCGTCCCGCTCGATCACACCGCCGACACCAGCAACACCCCGGCGTCGAAGTCCGTGGTGATCCGCCTGGAGCGGCCGCAGGAGGACGGTGCGGCGGCGGAGGGGTGACCCCGTGCCGGCGGCGCCGGGGTGGGCTGATAAGAACATCCGGATCACCGACGATCACCGACGATCACCGACGATCACCGACGATCACCGACGAGCGAACGGAGCGAGCACTTGGGCACGCAGCAGACCACCACGTTTCCGCAGGAGGTCCTCGGCCAATGGGCCGGGCTAGGCGTCGACCTCCCGGCGCTCTTCTCCGCCGGGCACCTCGGCAGCCGGATGAGCGTGCAGCTTCTGGAGGCCGGGCCGGACCGCGTCGTCGGCACCATGCCGGTCGAGGGCAATACCCAGCCGTACGGGCTGCTGCACGGCGGCGCGTCCGCGGTGCTGGCGGAGAGCCTGGGCTCGGTCGGCGCGATGCTGCACGGCGGCCCGTCGAAGCTGGCCGTCGGCGTGGACCTGAACTGCACCCACCACCGCGGTGTCCGCTCGGGCCTGGTCACCGGCGTCGCCATCCCGGTGCACCGGGGGCGTTCCACCGCGACGTACGAGGTCGTGATCAGCGACGAGGCGGGCAAGCGGGTCTGCACCGCGCGGCTGACCTGCATGCTCCGGGACGCGCCCGCGGACGCCTACCGCGGCTGAGGCCACGCCCGCCCGGCCCCCGCGGCGGTGCCGACCCGCTTGCCCACGCCCGCGCGCCCGGCACCGGTGTCGCCCACCGGGTACGCGCGTGGCCCCGTACCGTGCGCCGGTACGGGGCCACGCAGGCGAACGGGCCGGGCTACTGCCCCGGCTGATCCTTCTGTTCCTTCTGTTCCTTCTGCTTCTTCTCCTCGGCGTCCTCGATGACCGCCTCGGCGACCTGCTGCATGGAGAGCCTGCGGTCCATCGAGGTCTTCTGGATCCAGCGGAACGCGGCCGGTTCGGTCAGCCCGTACTGCGTCTGCAGAATGCTCTTCGCGCGGTCGACCAGCTTGCGGGTCTCCAGCCGCTGGGTGAGGTCGGCGACCTCCTTCTCCAGCGTCTTCAGCTCGGTGAAGCGGCTGACGGCCATCTCGATGGCCGGGACGACGTCGGTCTTGGAGAACGGCTTGACGAGGTACGCCATCGCGCCCGCGTCCCGGGCGCGCTCCACCAGCTCGCGCTGGGAGAAGGCGGTCAGCATCAGGACGGGCGCGATGCTCTCCTCGGCGATGCGCTCGGCGGCGGAGATGCCGTCCAGGATCGGCATCTTCACGTCGAGGATGACCAGATCCGGTCGGTGCTCGCGTGCCAGCTCGACGGCTTTCTGTCCGTCACCGGCCTCACCGACGACGGTGTAGCCCTCCTCCTCCAGCATCTCTTTGAGGTCGAGACGGATGAGGGCCTCGTCCTCGGCGATCACGACGCGCGTGGTCAGCGGGGGGACGTGCGACCGGTCATCATCGGCGGCGGGCTGCTCGGGCTCGGCGGCGCTCACGGGTCTCCTCGTTCAGGCAGGTGGTGCCCCTTTAGCCTACCCAGCTCCTGTATGGTGGGAGCACGACGGGGGCCTCTCAGCCTTCGATTCCCAAGGCCCTGGTACCCCAACCGGTTAGAGGGACGGTGCTCAAACCACCGACAGTGTGGGTTCGAATCCCACCCAGGGCACTTCGCCTCACTTTCGAAGGCCGGACCTCGCTCCGCCGATCGGTGATCTTCACCCGTCATGGTGATCGCGCCCCGTAGCCCTTCTTCTCAAGGCACCGGCGCTCCCCGCTTCGTACCACGCCCACGTACGCGCCCCGGCTGCCGGTGACGGCACGCAGAGGGCCGAAGTGCTGACAGGAACGGCAGTCAGAACCTCGGCCCGGCATCAACGCCCGTACACGGGCGGCTCTTTCCTTCGGTGAGCTGCTGAATCCCCGCTACCTGTCGCCGTCGTCCTCGCCGATGCGGTGGACGCGGACGAGGTTGGTGGAGCCGGGGACTCCGGGCGGTGAACCGGCGGTGATGATCACCAGGTCGCCCTTCTCGCAGCGGCCGATCTTCAGCAGCTGCTCGTCGACCTGCGCGACCATCTCGTCGGTGGAGTCGACGGTCGGGCCGAGGAAGGTCTCCACGCCCCAGGTGAGGTTGAGCTGCGAACGGGTCGCCGGGGCGGGGGTGAAGGCCAGCAGCGGGATGGGCGAGCGGTAGCGGGACAGGCGGCGGACGGTGTCGCCGGACTGCGTGAAGGCGACGAGGAACTTCGCGCCGAGGAAGTCGCCCATCTCGGCGGCCGCGCGGGCGACGGCGCCGCCCTGGGTGCGGGGCTTGCTGCGGTCGGTCAGCGGCGGCAGGCCCTTGGCCAGGATGTCCTCCTCGGCGGCTTCCACGATGCGGCTCATGGTGCGGACGGTCTCGGCGGGGTACTTCCCCACGCTCGTCTCGCCGGAGAGCATCACCGCGTCCGTGCCGTCGATGACGGCGTTGGCGACATCGGACGCCTCGGCGCGGGTGGGCCGGGAGTTGTCGATCATCGAGTCGAGCATCTGGGTGGCGACGATGACCGGCTTGGCGTTGCGCTTGGCCAGCTTGACGGCGCGCTTCTGGACGATCGGCACGGCCTCCAGCGGCATTTCGACGCCGAGGTCACCGCGCGCGACCATGATCCCGTCGAAGGCGGCAACGATGTCGTCGATGTTCTCGACGGCCTGCGGCTTCTCGACCTTGGCGATGACGGGGAGGAAACGGCCCTCCTCGCCCATGATGCGGTGGACGTCCTCGACGTCGCGGCCGCTGCGGACGAAGGAGAGGGCGATGAGGTCGGCGCCGGTGCGCAGCGCCCAGCGGAGGTCCTCCTCGTCCTTGTCGGAGAGGGCGGGGACGGAGACGGCGACGCCGGGGAGGTTGAGGCCCTTGTGGTCGGAGACCATGCCGCCCTCGATGACCCGGGTGTGGACGCGGGGCCCGTCGACGCCGGTGACTTCGAGGGCGACCTTGCCGTCGTCGACGAGGATGCATTCGCCGGTGGTGACGTCGGCAGCGAGGCCGTCGTAGGTGGTGGAGCAGAGGTGACGGTCGCCCTCCACGGAGGGTTCGACGGTGAGGGTGAACGCGTCGCCGCGTTCGAGAAGTACGGGCCCTTCACGGAATCGGCCCAGGCGGATCTTCGGGCCTTGAAGGTCGGCGAGGACGCCGACGCTGCGGTGAGTGTCCTCGGATGCCTCGCGGACCCGTGCGTAACGCGCCTCGTGATCGGCGTAGGTGCCGTGGCTGAGGTTGAAGCGTGCGATGTCCATACCGGCGTCGACGAGGGCTTTGATCTGCTCGTACGTATCGGTGGCCGGTCCCAGTGTGCAAACGATTTTTGCTCGGCGCATGGGGCGACCCTATGCCGTACCCACTGGTAGAGAACGGCGGTGCGGTGACTCCTCAACGACCGCTGATTTAAAGGTTGTTGACGAGTAGGGAAATGCGCGGCCCGCCGCTCCGATGAGCGGCGGGCGGGGCGTGCGGACCTCGAATGACGCTGCGTCAGGTGCGCTGGGCGGGTGCCGGGCGGGGCGGGGCGGCCATCGCGGAGGCGGTGGGGTGCGGGAGGCCGAAGGTGGTGAAGGCGGTGCGGTCGGGGAGCGGGTACGGGGTGGCGGCGGTCAGGGAGTTGAGGATGGTGGCGCTGCGCCAGGCGGCGAGGCCGAGGTCGGGGGTGCCGACGCCGTGGCTGTGGCGTTCGGCGTTCTGGACGTGAACGGAGCCGGTGACGGCGGGGTCGAGGACCAGGCGGTGATCGGCGTCGACGCGGGGGCGGCCCGCGGCGTCGCGGCACAGGTGCGGGTCGAGGGCGGCGAGGAGGGTGTCGAGGCGGCGTTCGCGGTAGCCGGTGGCGAGAACGACGGCATCGGTGGTCAGGCGGGTGCGGCCGTTCTGTTCGGCGTGGGCGAGGTGGAGTTCGACGCCACCGCCGGGGGCGCGGTCGGCGGCCTCCACGCGGACGCCGGGGGTGAGGACGGCATCCGGCCAGCCGCCGTGCAGGGTGCGGCGGTACAGCTCGTCGTGGATGGCGGCGAGGGTGTCGTGGTCGATGCCCTTGTAGAGCTGCCACTGGCCGGGGACGAGGGCGTCGCGGACCGGTTCGGCCAGGGCGTGGAAGTAGCGGGTGTAGTCCGGGGTGAAGTGTTCGAGGCCGAGCTTGCTGTACTCCATGGGCGCGAAGGCGGGGGTACGGGCGAGCCAGTGGAGGCGTTCGCGGCCCTCGGGGCGGGCGCGCAGCAGGTCGAGGAAGATCTCCGCGCCGGACTGGCCCGCACCGACGACGGTGACATGGTCGGCGGCGAGCAGCCGTTCCCGGTGGTCGAGATAGTCGGCGGAGTGGAGGACGGGCGTGGCGGGTGCCTCGGCGAGGGGGCACAGGGCGTCCGGGACATGGGGGGCGGTGCCGACGCCGAGGACGAGGTTGCGGGCGTATCCGCGGCCGAGGGCCTCGGCTTCGCCGTCGGCGTCGAGGTGGGTGTAGTCGATCTCGAAGACGGCGTGGGAGCCGTTCCAGCGGACGGCGTCGATCTGGTGGCCGAAGTGGAGTCCGGGGAGGTTCTCGCTGACCCAGCGGCAGTACGCGTCGTACTCCGCGCGGTGGGTGTGGAACCGCTCGGCGAAGTAGAAGGGGAAGAGGCGGTCGCGGCTGCGGAGGTAGTTGAGGAACGACCAGGGGCTGGTGGGGTCGGCGAGGGTGACGAGGTCGGCGAGGAACGGGACCTGGAGGGTGGCGCCGTCGATGAGGAGGCCGGGGTGCCAGTGGAAGGCGGGGCGCTGGTCGTAGAAGGCGGTGCGCAGTCCGGTCAGGGGCTGGGCGAGGGCGGCGAGCGAGAGGTTGAAGGGGCCGATGCCGATGCCCGCCAGGTCGAGGGGGTCGGTGGGGGCGGTGGCGGTGGGGTGCTCGGAGGTCATCGGGGGATGTGGCCTTCCACGAGTTTCAGGAGGTGGGCGAGGTCACCGGCGTCGGCGTGCGGATTGAGGAGGGTGGCCTTGAGCCAGAGTCCGGTGGGGGTGGCGGCGCGGCCGAGGACGGCGTGCCCGTCGGTGAGGAGGGTGCGGCGGATCGCGGCGACGGTGGCGTCGTCCACGCCGATCGGGCGGAAGAGGACGGTGGTGAGGGTGGGGCGGGAGCGGAGTTCGAGGTGGGGGTGGTCCTCGATGAGGTCGGCGAGGGTGGCGGCGGCGGCCAGGGTGCGGTCGACGAGGTCACCGATGCCGCGGCGGCCGAGGGCCTTGAGGGTGACGGCGGCCTTGAGGATGTCCGGGCGGCGGGTGGTGCGCAGGGAACGGCCGAGGAGGTCGGGCAGGCCCGCTTCGGTGTCGTCGTCGGCGTTGAGGTAGTCGGCGCGGTGGTCGAGGGGGGCGAGGTCGGCGGTGCCGGGGACGGCGAGGAGTCCGGCGGCGACGGGCTGCCAGCCGAGTTTGTGCAGGTCAAGCGTGACGGTGTGGGCGCGGTCCAGGCCCGCGAGGAGGGCGCGGTGGGCGTCGCTGAAGAGGAGTGCGCCGCCGTACGCCGCGTCGACGTGGAAGCGGGCGCCGTGGCGGGCGGCGAGGTCGGCGAGGGCCGGGAGGGGGTCCAGGGCGCCGGAGTCGGTGGTACCGGCGGTGGCGGTGAGGAGGACGGGGCCGTGGAGGCGGGTGAGGGCGGCGTCGACGGCAGCGGGGTCGAGCACGCCACCGGGGGTGGGGAGGGTGACGGGCGCGGGGAGCCCGAGGAGCCAGGCGGCGCGGTGGATGCTGTGGTGGGCGTTGGCGCCGCAGACGATACGGAGCGGGGGCGCATCCGGCGCAGCGCCGGTGACGGGCGGGAGATCGTCGGCGGGCCGGCGCGGTGCGCCGATGAACGGGGTGAGGGTGGCGACCGGCGCGGGGCCCGCGGCGTGGGCGGCGCGGGTACGGACGGCTGCCGCGGGACGTTCTCCCCGGGCGTGCCGCTCCCCCGCGGTGTACCCCATGGTGTGCCGGGTGGTGCGGGCGGCCTCGCGGGCGAGGAGGACGGCGAGTTGGTTGGACTCGGTGCCGCCGGTGGTGAGCAGGGCATCCGGGCCGTCGCCGGGTGCGTAGGTGTCGTCCGGTGTCCGGGCGCGCCGGGGGGCGTCGGGGAAGACGAGGGCGGCGAGTTCGCGGGTGGCGAGGGCTTCGAGGGCGGAGGCGGCGGGGGCCTGGTCCCAGGAGTCCATGGAGGGGTTGAGGGCGGACGCGGCGAGGTCGGCCGCGGCGGCGACGGCCAGCGGGGGGCAGTGCAGATGGGCGGCGCAGCGCGGGTCGGCCGGGTCGGCGGCGCCGGCGGCCAGAGTACGGACGAGGGTGGCGAGCGCGGCGTGCGCGCCGTCGCCGTCGTCGGGGAGGAGGGGGGCGCAGGTGGCGCGGACGGTACGGGCGACGGCGTCCGGTCCACCGGCGGGGAGGGGGCCCGCGCGGTCCGCGGCGCCGTTGGCGAGGGCGTCGAGGACGGTGCCGAGGAGGGGGCGGAGCGCGCGGGGGCCTTCGATACCGCCCGCGAGGGCGGCGTCGGCGGCGGGCACAGGCATGAACGTGCCCTTCCATGTGGAGAGTTGGGGTGAGAGCGGCCGTTCCGTCGTCGCGACGGACAGCCATTAGGCAGCCCTAAGTTACTTTCCCGGTACGGTGCGTAGCCACCGGTGGCGAACGTTCCACCCGTTCGTGGGAGGGGGGTGCCGCAGGTGTTCGGGTGGGGCGGGAGGACGCGGGGTGGCTGGGGAGGGGGCGGAGGAGAGCCGCGGCGCACCCGGCGGGGCCCGGACCGGGCGACGCCTCGGGGCCGGAGGGAGCGGCCCGGTCGGCGTTTCGGGGATGCCCCACACGTGGCATCCGGCCCGGCCCGCGCCTCGGGCCGGCGGGGTGCCCCGTGCCCGCGCGTCCGGACCGGCCGACGGCTCGGGCCCGGAGGGGCACCCCGCACCCGACGTTCGACCGGCCGCCGCATCAGGGCCGGAGGGGCGCGCCGCGCCCGCCGTTCAGCCCCGGTCGGCACCATAGGTGTTCCGGCTGCCCGGCCCGGGGGAGCCGTCCCGTCAAGGAAGCGCCCCCGGGCCGGGGGGGGGGGGGGGGGGGGGCCGCGCCCCCCCCCCCCCGCCCGCGCGCGGGGCGGGGGCGGGGGGACCGCGCGCGGGCCCGCGGGGCGCCCAC
>NZ_JBHYGX010000003.1:195914-204926 GCF_042739975.1 Streptomyces sp. NPDC059080 | reverse complement strand
CTGCTCCGCCTCCCCCTCCCCCCGAGCCCGCCAGTACTGGCACGCCACCACCCCCACCCCCACCCCCCGCCACCCCCGGCCCCCCCGCAGGGGCGGCCGGGCCGCCGCCACGCACACCGCCCCCCCCACCGGCCCGCCCCGAGGGACCGGATCAGGCGTCGGCTGTCCGGCCGGAGGAGACGGCGGACTCCTGACCGGACCGGATGCGCAACGCGCGGGCGAGGTCGTCGAGTTGGTCGGCGAGCCGACGCCGCAGGGCAGGCGTCGGGGCGTCCGTGGCGAGGCAGGCGTGCCCGAGGCGGAGCGTTTCCTCGTCGACGAAGGAGGCGGGGAAGGCGTACCGGCCGGCGGCCTCGGCGAGGGCGGGGCCGCGGTGGGTGGCGAGGGTGACCGCGTCGGTGAAGAAGCGGGCGACGTAGGGGCGGAGGAGGTCGTGCTGTTCGGGGGCCCAGAAGCCGGTGGCGATGGCGGTGAAGAGGTAGTTGGAGGGGGCCGCGTCGGCGTCGGTGGTGAACAGGGCCTGCCAGGCGGCCTCCTTGGCGGCCGGGTCGGGCAGGGCGGCACGGCAGCGGGCGGCGCCCTCGCTGCCGGTGGCGCTGGGGTCGCGGGACTGTTCGGCGTCGATGCGGTCGGGGGTGAGGGCGCCGAGGGTGGCGAGGCGGGCCAGGATGCGCCAGCGCAGCTCGGGGTCGAGGGCGGGGCCGCCGGGGACGCTGCCGTCGTCGAGCCAGTCCTGGATGCCCTCGGGAGAGGTGGCGTTGTCGATGACGGCGCGGACGGCGGTCAGGCGCAGGCTCGCGGCGGCGGAGTCGGTAGCGCCTTCGGTGTGGCGCAGGATGTCGCGGCTCAGGGCGGTGAGCGTGCCCAGGGCGGCGCGGCGCTCCGCGGCGGGGAGGAAGTGGTCGGCGACGGGCATGCGGGCGAACCGCAGCACACCGGCGACGAGCGCCGGGTCCGGCTCGGCGGGCAGATGGCGGCGGGCCGCATCGAGGTAGGCGGCGGGCGCGAGATCGCCGTCGCGGACCATGTCGCGGGCGGCGTTCCACAGCACGGCCCGGGTGAGCGCGCCGCCGTCGGCGGCGGGGATGCCGGACAGGGCGCGGGCGGCGGTGTCCCAGGAGGCCGGATCGAGGCGGATCTTGGTGTAGCTGAGGTCGCCGTCGTTGAGGACGACGAGGGCGGGGACGGGCCCGGGGAGGGTGTGGCGGGTGGTGCCCTCCTCCTGGGGGATGTCGGTCTCGAAGCGGCGGCGCAGGCTCAGCCGGGCCGGGTCGGTGGCGTCCTGGTCGTAGAGGCCGACGGCGATGCGGTGCGGGCGGCTGCCGTGGTGTCCGACGGCGAGCTGCCAGGTGTCGTCCTGCGGTTCGACGGTGGCGGTGAGGGTGTCGGGGCCGGTGGTGCGCAGCCAGCGGGCGGCCCAGCCGGGGATGTCGCGGTCGGTGTGGCGGGCGAGGGAGTCGAGGAAGTCGGCGAGGGTGGCGTTGCCGAAGCGGTGGCGGGTGAGGTGGTGGTTGATGCCGGCGAGGAAGTCCTTCTCGCCGATCCAGGTGACGAGTTGGCGCAGTGCGGAGGCGCCCTTGGCGTAGGAGATGCCGTCGAAGTTGAGGAGGGCGGAGGCGGTGTCGGGGACATCCTCGGGGGTGGGGGCCACCGGGTGGGTGGAGGGGCGCTGGTCGGCTTCGTAGCCCCAGCTCTTGCGGACGGCGCCGAAGTCGACCCAGGCGCCGGTGAAGCGGGTGGCCTCGGAGAGGACCTGGTAGCCCATGTACTCGGCGAAGGACTCGTTGAGCCAGATGTCGTCCCACCAGCGGAGGGTGACGAGGTCGCCGAACCACATATGGGCCATCTCGTGGGCGATGACCATGCCGCGGGTCTGGCGTTCGGCGTCGGTGACGGCGGAGCGGTAGACGAATTCGTCGCGGAAGGTGACGAGGCCCGGGTTCTCCATCGCGCCCGCGTTGAACTCGGGGACGAACGCCTGGTCGTAGGAGTCGAACGGGTACGGCTCGTCGAAGAGGTCGCGGTAGCGGTCGTAGCAGCGGCGGGTGAGGCCGAGGATTTCCTCGGCGTCGGCGTCGAGGTGCGGGGCGAGGGAGCGGCGGCAGTGGATGCCGAAGGGGAGCCCGGCGTGTTCGGTGCGGACGGAGTGCCAGGGGCCGGCGGCGACGGCGACGAGGTAGGTGGAGATGAGGGGGGTGGGGGCGGCGCGCCAGAGGCCGCCGCCCTCGTGGGTGGTGACGCCGTTGGCGAGGACGGACCACTCCTCGGGGGCGGTGACGGTGAGGGCGAAGACGGATTTGAGGTCGGGCTGGTCGAAGGTGGCAAAGACCCGCTGGACGTCCTCCATGAACAGCTGGGTGTAGACGTACGTCTCACCGTCGGCGGGGTCGGTGAAGCGGTGCATGCCCTCGCCGGTGCGGGAGTAGGACATGCGGGCCTCGACGCGCAGCTCGTGGTCGCCGGGGGCGAGGCCGGTGAGCGGGAAGCGGTTGTCGTCGAGCAGCGCGGGGTCGAGGGGGGTGCCGTCGAGGGTGACGGAGAGCAGCGCGGCGGGCTTGACCTCGAAGAAGGTGGTGACGGGGGCGGCGTCTCCGGCGCCGTCGCGGAGGGTGAAGCGGATGTCGGCGCGGGAGCCGAAGTGCTTCTCGCCCTGGGTGAGGTCGAGGTGGATGGAGTGGTGGCGGACGTCGAGGAGTCCGGCTCTGGTCTGCGCCTCGTCGCGCTGGAGTGCGGGCATGGGGTCATGCTGCCGTACACGCCGGTTCGGCCGCACGGGGTGTGGACAACTTCGTGCGGGAGCGGGACGCCGAGGACCGGCGGGTGGTGCGGTCGCGGCTGACGGACGAGGGGCTGGCGACGATCGACGCGCTCTTCGCCGAGCATCTGGAGAACGAGCGGCGGATGCTGGCCGGGCTCTCCCCCGCCGAGTGCCGTCAGCTGGCCCGGCTGCTGTCGAAGCTGGAACGGTCGATCACGGAGGCGGACGGGGCGGGGAGCGGGAGACGCCGGCCTGAACTGCCGGGCGGCGTACGGCTGCCGGGCGGCGTACGGCTGCCGGGGCGGTCGCCGTGCGGTCGGCCGCCCCTTTCGGTGCGCCGTCGCCCGTCGGGGACGCGCTGCTCCACTCGGCGGTCGCCTCCGTCGCCGGGCTCGCCGGGTGTCCGGCCGCCGCGCTCACCGTGGACCGGATCGGCCGCCGCCGGATCTTCCCGCTCTTCCGGCGGACTCGTCGTCGTCGGCGCGGTGTACGCCGCGTCCGGTCTGCCCGCGGTGTTCGCGGTGCTCGCCGCGGTCGCCGCCGCCGGTGCGCTGGTCGCCGGGTTCTTCGCCGAGGAGACCCGCGACCGGCCGCGGGAGGAGGTCTCCCCGTGACCGCAGCACCGGCGGATCGTCCGGGTCGGGCACCGTGTCCGACCAGCCGCCCGGCACACTGCGCCCCTGGCGTTCGCGGAAGCGGACCGGGGGCGTGCCGACCCGGCGGGTGAACAGGCGGCTGAAGTACGCCGGGTCGTCGTAGCCGACCCGGCGGGCCACGGCGGCGACGGGCAGCTCCGTCGCCGTCAGCAGCTCCTTGGCCCGGCCCAGCCGGATGCCCAGCAGATAGTCCTTGGGCGTGCACCCGGCGGCCCGGCGCACCGCGGCGCGCAGCGCGGCGGGCGTCATGCCGTTGCGGGCCGCGTGCCCGGCCACCGTCAGCGGTGCGAAGGCGTCACGGGCCAGCGCCCGCAGCACCGGGTCGCCGTCCGCGCCGGTACCGGCGCGGGCCTGGCGCAGCGCGACGAGGAGTTCGTGGACGGCGGCGGAGGTCTCCACCCCCAGGAACGGGTTGTCGCGGCGCGCGGCGCGGGCGATCCGGCCGACGGCGGCGCGCGGCGCGACGGTGTCGGTGAGCGGCACCAGGCAGCGGTCCGCCTCGATGTAGCCCAGCTCGCGGTAGGTGGCGGCGGCCGGTCCGGTGAAGTCGACGAAGCTCTCGTCCCAGCCGCTGTCGGGGTCCGCGCCGTAGTGGTGGACGACGCCCGGCAGCAGCCACAGCAGGGCGGGCGCGGTGATCTCCCGGATGCGGCCGTCGGTCCCCGCGTACCAGCCGCGCCCGGCGCTGATGACCAGCGCGACGTGGTGGCCGAGGGTCCGCGGTCCGACCGGCGGGAGCGTGCCGTACTGGAGGCCGACGCCCAGGCAGACCAGGCCGAGGCGGTGGTGGACCGGCGTGGGCGTGAAGTAACGCATCCAGGTGTGGTACATCTCCGGCCTCCCCGGCTCCTCGGCCCCGTCGCCGCGCTCCCGCCTGCCTCGCGACGACGGGCCCGCGGCCCCGCTCCCGCGCGGCGGCCCGCCGCCCGCCGCCGCTCCGTCCAAACAGCGCCGATCTTTGTCCATGGACCGCCGCCCCGCCAGGGGGCGAGGGTGGCGGCACGGACGGCGGCGACGGAGGCGGGCGGCATGGGGGCATTCGAGGCGGCCACGTTCACGGTGGGCGAGCGGGAGTTCCTGCTGGACGGGCGGCCGCTGCGGCTGCTGTCCGGGGCGCTGCACCACTTCCGCGTCCACGAGGCGCAGTGGGACCACCGGCTGGCGACGCTGCGCGCGCTGGGCCTGAACTGCGTGGAGACGTACGTCCCGTGGAACCTCCACGAACCGCGGCCCGGCGAGGTACGGGACGCGGACGCGCTGGGCCGGTTCCTGGACGCGGCCGGGCGGGCGGGGCTGCGGGCGATCGTGCGGCCCGGCCCGTACATCTGCGCCGAATGGGAGAACGGCGGGCTGCCGCACTGGCTGACCGGACCGCTGGGCCGCCGCGTGCGGACCGCCGATCCGGCGTATCTGCGGGCGGTGGAGCGGTGGTTCACGGTGCTGCTGCCGCAGATCACCGCCCGGCAGTGCACCGTCGGCGGCCCGGTCGTGCTGGTGCAGGCGGAGAACGAGTACGGCTCCTACGGGACGGACACCGCGTACCTGACGTGGCTGGCGGAGCTGCTGCGCGCACGGGGCGTGACGGTGCCGCTGTTCACCTCCGACGGGCCCGAGGACCACATGCTGACCGGCGGCTCGGTGGCGGGCGTGCTCGCCGCGGTGAACTTCGGCTCCGGCGCCCGGGAGGCGTTCGCCGCGCTCCGCCGCCACCGGCCGTCCGGTCCGCTGCTCTGCGCGGAGCTGTGGTGCGGCTGGTTCGCGCACTGGGGCGAGCCGCCCGCACCGGACGATCCCGGGCGGGCGGCACGGGAGCTGCGCGCCGCCCTGGAGTGCGGGGCGTCCGTCAACCTCTACATGGCGCACGGCGGCACCAGCTTCGGCGGTCACGCGGGCGCCAACCGCGCCGGTGAGCTGCACGACGGCCCGCTCCAGCCGACCGTCACCTCCTACGACTACGCCGCCCCGATCGACGAACGCGGCCGCCCCACCGCCAAGTTCCCCCTCTTCCGCGAGGCGCTGGCCCCATACGCGGACGCCCCGCCGCCCCCGCCGCCCGCGCCCTGGCCGGTGCTGGGCGCACCGGTCGGCGTATGCCTCGACCGGTGGGCGGCGCCGGACGCGGTGATGGACGCGCTGGGCGGCCCGGAGGTGGCGACGCCCGTCCCGGCGACGTTCGAGGAGCTGGACGTGGACCGGGGCCTGGTCCGCTACCGGCTGCGGGTCCCGGGCCCCCGGCGGCCGTATCCGCTGCGGGTGCGGGGGCTGCGGGACCGGGCGGTGACGTTCGTGGACGGGGCGCCGGGCCCGGAGCTGGACACCGAGGAGGCGCTGCTCGGCGAGGTGCCGGGCCCGGCGGAGGTGGAGCTGTGGGTGGAGTCCCTGGGCCGGGTGAACTACGGGCCCCGGCTGGGCGAGCCCAAGGGCCTCACCGGCGGGGTACTGCACGAACGGCAGTATCTGCACGGCGTACGGGCACGGGGCCTGCGGCTCGACGCGTTCGAGGACGCGGCGGCGGTGGCCCGGCTGCCGTTCGGCCCGGCCCGCCCCGGGGCGCGGGGCCTGCACCGGGGCACGGTCACCGTCCCGCCCGGCGACACCGGCGACGCGCTGCTCGAACTCCCCGGCTGGACCAGGGGTTTCGCCTGGCTCGGCGGCTTCCCCCTCGGCCGCTACTGGTCGGCCGGGCCGCAGCACACGCTGTACGTCCCCGGCCCGGTGCTCCGGGACGGACCCAACGAGGTCCTGCTGCTGGAGCTGGCCGGGGCGGAGGGGGCGGGGGCGCCGCGGTTGGTGCCGTGACCGACCGGCGCCCCGACCGCCCCGGTACCGGCGGCTCGGGCCGGTACCGGGGCGGTCGGGGTGCGGCGGGGGACCCGGGGGAAGTCCGCCGCCGCGCGACGGGGAACGTGTCCCCGACGGGTCAGGAGCCCAGCTCGCCCGCGGCCTTCTGGATGTCCGCGGCGAAGGTACTCACCTCGGAGTAGACGCCGGGCTTGCCGGGACGGGCGCAGCCCTCGCCCCAGGAGACGATGCCGACCTGGAGCCACTCACCGGCGTCGTCCTTGCGGAACATCGGGCCGCCGGAGTCGCCCTGGCAGGTGTCGACGCCGCCGGTGTCGAGCTTCCCGGCGCATATCTCGTCGCCCGGGGTCAGCTCGTCGCCGTACGCCTTCCCGCAGGTGGCGTCGTCGACGAACGGCACCGTCGCCTTCAGGAGGTAGCGCTGCTGGTCGCCGCCCTCCTTGTCGGCGCCCCAACCCGCGATGGTGAAGTCACCGTTGTTGAACTTGTCGTCCTGAGCGATCTTCAAGGTGGGCTGGTCGATCGGCTTCTCCAGCTTGATCAGCGCCCAGTCCTTGCCCTTGCCGTTGTAGCCGGGAGCCTGGAGGACCTCCTTGGACTTGACCGTGACGGCGGCCGAGTCCTCCAGGTCGACGACGCCCGCGGTGGCGGTGATGCCGGTGTTGGGGCCGCTGCCGTCGACGCAGTGCGCCGCGGTCAGCACGATGTCCTTGGCGTACAGCGCGCCGCCGCAGCCCATCGACAGCCGGACCATGAAGGGGAATTCACCCTGGTCGGCCTTGGTGCCGCCGACGACCTTGGTGCCCACCGAGCCGGAGCTGTCGGGTGCGGAGGATGCGAAGGCTGTGCCGGGCAGAAGGCTGAAGGCGGCCAGGGCGACGGCACCGGCGGCGGTGGTCCTCTTGAGGTGCTTCAGGGAGCTGCGCAACGGGCTTCCTTTCGTGGGGGGTTGCACGTCGACGACGGACGCGTGCCCCACCGGAGCCGGTGCACGGCACGACTGCGAAACGGGCAGCCTGCCGTGCGGCCTGCGGACCCAGTGGGGGATGAGTCCGTAAAGCGCTCTGTGATTATGTGAGCGGACGCTCAGCGTGACAAGAGTGCCCACCCGTCAACTCCCTTGGCCCCGGCCGCCCCAGGCGTCACGTCACCGCCAGTCGCGTTCCGGCGTCGCGGTGGCCAGGGCGGCGCGGGCGCCGTCGACCAGGGGATCCCCGTGCGGGACGCAGACGGTGTCGACGTCGTCGAGGGCGGCGAGCCTGCGGAACGACGCCTCGGCCTCCTCCCGTTCGACGGTGAAGGGGCCGAGGACCACCCGGCCGTCGCCGGTGCCGATGAGGTCGCCGGGGAACAGCACCCGCGAGCGCGGCAGATGCAGCGCGACACCGCCCGGCCGCCGCCGCGAAGTGCCTTCCGCCGTCGGCGGATTGCGCGGCCGGCGAAAGAAGCGGAACCCGATCGGCCCCGGCTCCGTCCCAAGCGTGACCCGAGGAGGCAGACATGTGGACCACCACAGCACAGCGGACCACCCGCACCCCCGCCGGGAAAAGCCGCACCGTTCGGCGCACCCTGGCCGCCCTGACCGCCCTGACCGCCGCCGGCACGGCGCTGGCCGGGTGCGGCGGCGCGAAGCAGACGGTCGGCGCCGCGCCGCCCGGCAAGCAGAACGCGTTCGAGCAGCGCGCCGACACCCTCGTGCGGGACTGGCCGAAGGTCGAGCCGGTGTCCGGACACGAGGAGGCGCTGCTGCCACTGGCCGGGGCCGACAAGCCGGGCGTCTCGGCGCGGAAGGTGACGGTGACCGTCGGCCACGGCGCCTGCGACGCGACGTACGGTGCGCATGTCCGCGAGTCGGAGAAGCTGGTCGTGGTGTCCGGCTGGAGCCGTAAGAAGGACGACAAGAAGATGTGCACCGCCCAACTGGCCACCGACAAGGTCACGTTGGACCTCAAGCAGCCGCTGGGCCACCGCACCCTCGTCGACGCGGCCACCGGTAAACCGCTGGCCGGTCACCGCTGAGCCACCGCCGCACCGGCCGTCCGCACGGCGCCGCGCCACTCCCCGCGGCGGCGCGGCGGACACCGGGCCGGGGCGGACACCGGGCCGCGGCGGACACCGGGTCGGGGCGGGGCGGCAGGGGTACCGCGGCGTGTGGGGCGCCGCGGTACCCCGGCCGGCCCGCCCCGACCCCCTAGGCTCGCGCCATGAGCCCTTCCCTCGCCCGTAACACCCGAGTCGAACTGCCCGAGCTGCTGGAGTTCGTCCGCCCCCGGCACCGCGCGATCCTGCTGACCCGCCGCTCCGACGGCACCCCGCAGGGCTCGCCGCTGACCTGCGGCGTGGACGATTCCGGCCGGCTGGTCATGTCCACGTACCCCGAGCGCGCCAAGGTGCGCAACGCCCGCCGGGCGCCGTCGGTCAGCGTGATCGTGCTGTCCGACGAGTGGAACGGCCCGTGGGTGCAGATCGACGGTGAGGCCGAGGTGATCGACGCGCCGGAGTCCGTCGAGCCGCTGGTCGAGTACTACCGCAACATCGCCGGTGAGCACCCGGACTGGGACGAGTACCGCGAGGCCATGCGCGACCAGGGCAAGTCGCTGATCCGGGTGACCCCGCGGCGCTGGGGTCCGGTCGCCACCGGCGGCTTCCCCTCCCGGCTGGTGGCCGGGGACGGCGAAGCCGCGGAGTAATCGCCCCAGGTCGTAGGCGTGGGGGGCCCCCCCCCCCCCCCGGGGGGGGGGGCCCCCCCCAAAAGCCCGCCCCCCCCCCCCCCCGGGGGGGGGAACACCCGCCGGG
>NZ_JBHYGX010000003.1:94215-195904 GCF_042739975.1 Streptomyces sp. NPDC059080 | reverse complement strand
CGGGCGGCCGCCCGCCCCGGTGGGGGGCGGGGGCCGGCCCCCCCCCGGTATTCCCCGCCCTGGTCGTGGGGGGGGCCCCCCCCCCCCCGCGCGGGGGGGGGGCGCCCCGCCAAGAGACGCGCGACGCCCGCCCGCCGGTCGGGGAATCAGGCAGGCGTCGCGGTATGGGCCCTGGTATCGCTCCCGGGACCCATGCCGCCGTACGCCGTTGTACGGGACAGGAAGGGACGTACCGTCACACGGTGAGTGCGCGGTCCGTCGGCTTGATGGGTGCCGGCAGGGCGCTGGCCCCGGTGAGGAAGCGGTCCACGCCCCGGGCGGCGGAGCGGCCCTCGGCGATGGCCCACACGATGAGCGACTGGCCGCGCCCCGCGTCACCGGCGACGTACACCCCGGGGACGTTGGTGGCGAACTCCGCGTCACGGGCGATGTTGCCGCGGGCGTCCATCTCCAGACCGAACTGCTCGACCAGCCCGTTCTCCCGGTCGGTGCCGGTGAAGCCCATCGCGAGGGTGACCAGCTGCGCCGGGATCCGCCGCTCCGTGCCCGGCTTCTGCTCCAACTTGCCGTCCTTGAACTCCACCTCGGTCAGGTGCAGCCACTGGACGTTGCCGTCCTCGTCGCCCTCGAAGCGGGTGGTCGACACCGCGTAGATCCGCTCGCCGCCCTCCTCGTGTGCGGAGGTCACCTTGTACAGCATCGGGAAGGTCGGCCAGGGCTGGCCCGCGCTGCGCTCCTCGCCCGGCTTCGGCATGATCTCCAGCTGAGTGACGGACGCCGCGCCCTGACGGTGGGCGGTGCCGACGCAGTCCGCACCGGTGTCGCCGCCGCCGATGACGACGACATGCTTACCCTCGGCGGTGATCGGGGCGACGGTCAGATCGCCCTCCTGCACCTTGTTGGCGAGCGGCAGGTACTCCATCGCGACGTGGATGCCGTTCAGCTCCCGGCCGGGCACCGGCAGGTCCCGGGAGGTGGTGGCGCCCGCGGCGATGACGACGACGTCGTACCGCTTGCGCAGCTTCTTCGCGTCGATGTCGCGGCCGATCTCCGTCTCCGTACGGAACTTGGTGCCCTCCGCCCGCATCTGCTCGATACGGCGGTTGATGTGCCGCTTCTCCATCTTGAACTCGGGGATGCCGTACCGCAGCAGCCCGCCGATGCGGTCGGCGCGCTCGTAGACGGCGACGGTGTGGCCCGCGCGGGTCAGCTGCTGGGCGGCGGCAAGGCCCGCCGGACCCGAGCCGATGACGGCGACGGTCTTGCCGGAGAGCCGCTCGGGCGGGCGCGGGGTGACGTCGCCGCTGTCCCACGCCTTGTCGATGATCGTGACCTCGACGTTCTTGATGGTCACGGGCTGCTGGTTGATGCCGAGCACGCACGCCGCCTCACAGGGCGCCGGGCAGAGGCGGCCGGTGAACTCCGGGAAGTTGTTGGTGGCGTGCAGCCGCTCGGACGCGGCGCTCCAGTCGTCGCGCCAGGCATAGTCGTTCCACTCGGGGATGAGGTTCCCCAGCGGGCAGCCGTTGTGACAGAACGGAATGCCGCAGTCCATGCAGCGCGACGCCTGCTTGCTGATGAGCGGCAGCAGGGCGCCGGGCCGGTAGACCTCGTTCCAGTCCTGGACGCGCTGGCCTGCGGGACGGGCCGTGGCGACCTCGCGGTCGTGGTTGAGGAAGCCCTTCGGGTCAGCCATGGGTCGCCGCCTCCATCATCTTCTCGTGGGTCTCGGACTCGGAGAGTCCGGCCTGCTCGGCGGCGTCCTTGGCGGCGAGCACTGCCTGGTAGGTGGCCGGGACGACCTTGCTGAAGCGGGCAGCGGCGGCATCCCAGTCGGCGAGGAGCTTCGCGGCGACGGTCGAGCCGGTCTCCTCCTGATGGCGGCGCACCACCTCGTGCAGCCACCGCGCGTCGGCGCCGTCCAGCGGACGCACCGCGCCGGCCAGCTCCTTGTTGACGTGGGCGGGGTCGAGGTCGATGACGTACGCGAACCCGCCCGACATCCCGGCGGCGAAGTTGCGGCCGGTCGCACCGAGGACGACCGCGTTGCCGCCGGTCATGTACTCGCAGCCGTGGTCGCCGACGCCCTCGGAGACCACCGTGGCGCCGGAGTTACGGACACAGAACCGCTCGCCGACCCGGCCGCGGAGGTACAGCTCGCCGCCGGTGGCGCCGTAGGCGAGGGTGTTGCCCGCGATGGTGGAGTACTCGGCGAGATGGTCGGCGCCGCGGTCCGGGCGGACCACGATGCGGCCGCCGGAGAGGCCCTTGCCGACGTAGTCGTTGGCGTCGCCCTCCAGCCGCAGCGTGATGCCGCGCGGCAGGAACGCGCCGAAGGACTGCCCGGCGGAGCCGGTGAAGGTGAGGTCGATGGTGTCGTCGGGCAGCCCGGCGCCGCCGAACTTCTTGGTGACCTCGTGGCCGAGCATGGTGCCGACGGTGCGGTTGATGTTGCGGATCGCGACCTGGGCGCGCACCGGCTGCGCATCCTCGGCGGTGTCCGCGGACAGCGCGTCGGCGGCCAGCTCGATCAGCTCGTTGTCCAGCGCCTTCGCCAGACCGTGATCCTGGACGGTGGCCTGGTGGCGGACGGCGCCCTCGGGCAGCTCGGGGACGTGCAGCAGCGGGGCCAGGTCGAGGCCCTGGGCCTTCCAGTGGTCCACCGCCCGCGTGGCGTCGAGGAGTTCGGCGTGGCCGATGGCCTCGTCGAGGGTGCGGAAACCCAGTTCGGCGAGGAGTTCGCGAACCTCCTCGGCGATGAACTCGAAGAAGTTGACCACGTACTCGGCCTTGCCGCTGAACCGCTCGCGCAGCACCGGGTTCTGGGTGGCGATGCCGACCGGGCAGGTGTCGAGGTGGCAGACGCGCATCATGACGCAGCCGGAGACAACCAGGGGCGCCGTCGCGAAGCCGAACTCCTCAGCGCCCAGCAGCGCCGCGATGATCACGTCGCGGCCGGTCTTCAGCTGCCCGTCGGTCTGCACCACGATCCGGTCGCGCAACCCGTTGAGCAGCAGCGTCTGCTGGGCCTCGGCGAGCCCCAGCTCCCAGGGGCCACCGGCGTGCTTGAGGGAGGTGAGCGGCGAGGCGCCCGTACCGCCGTCGTGACCGGAGATGAGGACGACGTCCGCATGCGCCTTGGAGACACCCGCGGCGACGGTGCCGACGCCGACCTCGGAGACCAGCTTCACGTGGATGCGCGCGGCCGGGTTGGCGTTCTTGAGGTCGTGGATCAGCTGCGCCAGATCCTCGATGGAGTAGATGTCGTGGTGTGGCGGCGGCGAGATCAGGCCGACGCCGGGTGTCGAGTGCCGGGTCTTCGCCACCCACGGGTAGACCTTGTGGCCGGGCAGCTGACCGCCCTCACCGGGCTTGGCGCCCTGGGCCATCTTGATCTGGATGTCGTCGGCGTTGACGAGGTATTCGCTGGTCACACCGAAGCGGCCGGAGGCGACCTGCTTGATGGCCGAGCGGCGCGCCGGGTCGTACAGCCGCTCCGGGTCCTCGCCGCCCTCACCGGTGTTGGACTTACCGCCCAGCTGGTTCATGGCGATGGCCAGCGTCTCGTGCGCCTCCTGCGAGATGGAGCCGTACGACATGGCGCCCGTGGAGAACCGCTTGACCAGGGAGGACGCCGGTTCGACCGCATCGATCGGCACCGCCGGGCGGTCCGCCTTGATGCCGAAGAGACCGCGCAGCGTCATCAGCCGCTCGGACTGCTCGTTCACCCGGTCCGTGTACTGCTTGAAGATGTCGTACCGGCGGGCGCGGGTGGAGTGCTGGAGCCGGAAGACGGTGTCCGGGTCGAAGAGGTGCGGTTCGCCCTCGCGGCGCCACTGGTACTCGCCGCCGATCTCCAGCGCACGGTGGCTGGCGGCGATGCCGGACGCCGGGTACGCCTTGGTGTGCCGGGCGGCGACCTCCTCGGCGACGATGTCCAGGCCCGCGCCGCCGATCTTGGTGGCGGTGCCGTGGAAGTAGGTGTCGACGAACGCGTCGTCCAGGCCGACGGCCTCGAAGACCTGCGCGCCGCGGTAGGAGGCGACGGTCGAGATGCCCATCTTGGACATGACCTTCAGGACGCCCTTGCCGAGCGCCTTGATGAGGTTGCGGATGGCGGCCTCGGGGTCGGTGCCCGCGGGCAGGAAGGTCCCGGCGCGGACCAGGTCCTCGACGGACTCCATCGCGAGATACGGGTTGACCGCGGCGGCACCGTAGCCGATCAGCAGCGCGACATGGTGCACCTCGCGGACGTCACCGGCCTCGACCAGCAGGCCCACCTGGGTGCGCTGCTTGGTGCGGATGAGGTGGTGGTGGACGGCGGAGGTGAGCAGCAGCGACGGGATCGGGGCGTGCTCGGCGTCGGAGTGCCGGTCGGAGAGGACGATCAGCCGGGCGCCGGCCTCGATGGCGACGGCGGCCTCCGTGCAGATCTCCGCCAGGCGCGCGGCGAGGGCCTCGCCACCGCCGCCGACGCGGTAGAGACCGGAGAGCGTCACGGCCTTCATGCCGGGCATGTCGCCGTCGGCGTTGATGTGGATGAGCTTGGCCAGCTCGTCGTTGTCGATCACCGGGAACGGCAGGGTGACGCTGCGGCAGGACTCCGCGGTCGGCTCCAGGACGTTGCCCTGCGGGCCGAGCGAGGAGATCAGCGAGGTGACCAGCTCCTCGCGGATGGCGTCCAGCGGCGGGTTGGTGACCTGCGCGAACAGCTGGGTGAAGTAGTCGAAGAGCAGCCGCGGACGGGCCGAGAGCGCGGCGATCGGCGCGTCGGTGCCCATCGAACCGATCGGCTCGGCACCGGAGTTCGCCATCGGCGCGAGCAGGACCCGCAGCTCCTCCTCGGTGTAGCCGAAGGTCTGCTGGCGGCGGGTGACCGAGGCGTGGGTGTGCACGATGTGCTCGCGCTCGGGCAGGTCGGCGAGGTCGATCAGCCCCTCGTCCAGCCACTGCTGGTACGGGTGGGCCCCTGCCAGCTCCGCCTTGATCTCGTCGTCCTCGATGATGCGGTGCTCGGCGGTGTCGACGAGGAACATCCGGCCCGGCTGGAGGCGGCCCTTGCGGACGACCTTGGCGGGGTCGATGTCGAGGACGCCGACCTCGGAGGAGAGCACGACCAGACCGTCGTCGGTGACCCAGTAGCGGCCGGGGCGCAGCCCGTTGCGGTCGAGGACCGCGCCGACCTGCGTGCCGTCGGTGAAGGTGACGCAGGCCGGGCCGTCCCAGGGCTCCATCATCGTGGAGTGGTACCGGTAGAACGCGCGGCGGGCCGGGTCCATCGACGGGGAGTTCTCCCACGCCTCCGGGACCATCATCAGCACCGCGTGCGGCAGCGACCGGCCGCCGAGGTGCAGCAGCTCCAGGACCTCGTCGAAGGAGGCCGAGTCGGAGGCGTCCGGTGTGCAGACCGGGAAGAGCCGGCCTGTGTCCAGGTCGCCGAAGAGCCGCGAGGCGAGCTGCGATTCGCGCGCCCGCATCCAGTTGCGGTTGCCCTTGACCGTGTTGATCTCGCCGTTGTGCGCGACGAAGCGGTACGGGTGGGCCAGCGGCCAGCTCGGGAACGTGTTGGTGGAGAACCGCGAGTGGACCAGGGCGATGGCCGACGCGAAGCGGCGGTCGGAGAGGTCCGGGAAAAACGGCTCCAGCTGCCCGGTGGTGAGCATCCCCTTGTAGACGAGGGTGCGGGCGGAGAGCGACGGGAAGTAGACCCCGGCCTCCCGCTCGGCGCGCTTGCGCAGCGCGAACGCCTTGCGGTCCAGCGCCAGCCCGGTGCTCTCACCGTCCGCCACGCTGTGCTTGCTCGAAATGCTGTGCTTGCTGGAAACGCTGTGCTTGCTGGAAACGCCGTGCTTGCTCGTCACGAACAGCTGGGAGAAGGCCGGCATGGTGGCGCGGGCGCCGTTGCCGAGGAGTTCGGGGGCGACGGGGACGACGCGCCAGCCGAGGACCGTCAGGTCCTCCTCATCGGCGATCGTCTCGATCTGCGAGACGGCGGCGGCCGCCTGCCGGGCATCGGAGGGCAGGAAGGCGATACCGACGGCGTAAGCGCCGGCCTCGGGGAGGCCGAAGGTGACCTCCTCGCGCAGGAACGCGTCCGGCACCTGAAGGAGGATGCCCGCGCCGTCGCCCGAATCGGGCTCGGAGCCGGTGGCACCGCGGTGCTCCAGGTTGGTCAGCACCGTGAGCGCCTGCTCGACCAGCGCGTGACCGGCCTCGCCGGTGAGGGTGGCCACGAAGCCGACACCGCAGGCGTCGTGCTCGTTGCGCGGGTCGTACATCCCCTGCGGGGCGGGGCGCCCGTCCATGGGCGACCAGGCGGTGCGGGTGGCACCGGCGGTGGTCGCGGAGTGCGTGGACGCGGAATGCATCGGCTCTCCCAACGTCGTCGTGGCATAGGAACTGCCGAGGGACGACGTTGGCCCTCCGCGAAATTTCGTGCAGATTACAGGATGGCTCGCTTCCCAGGAAGCGGATAGAGCCTTCCAACATGCGGACACCATGACGGCGGCGTCTGAGATCGCGGACGGACAACCCGGTCCGGAAACGGGGCGCCCACCGAGCGACATCGCCCGTGTGGCGCCCCGGCCTTATGCCCGGCGGTCAGCTGCATGAAACCGCCGGGTAACTCCACAGTGAGGCGAGCACCTACAGAGGAGCGTCACCCTACGACGGTTCCGAACAACGTCCCCAGGATGTACGTCACCCCCGCGGCCGCGCCACCGAGGAGCAGCTGCCGCGCCCCGCCGAACCACCACGAGCGGGCCGTCACCCGCGCCACGACCGCGCCGCACGCGAAGAGTCCGAGCAGCGCCAGCACCACCGCGGGCCACAGCGCGGAAGCGCCCAACAGGTACGGAAGTACCGGCAGCAGCGCGCCCAGCGCAAAGGATCCGAAGGAGGAAACCGCTGCCACAGTGGGCGACGGAAGGTCGGACGGATCTACGCCCAGCTCCTCACGGGCATGGATCTCCAGCGCCTGCTCGGGGTCGCGGGAGAGCTGTTCGGCGACCTTCCGGGCCAGCTCCGGCTCCACCCCGCGCGAGACGTAGAGGGCCGCCAGTTCGTCCCGTTCGTCCGTCGGATGCTTGCGCAGCTCGGCCCGTTCGATGTCCAGCTCGGCGAGGACCAGTTCGCGCTGGGAGGCGACCGAGGTGTACTCACCGGCGGCCATCGAGAAGGCACCGGCGGCCAGTCCGGCCAGCCCGGTGATGATGATCGTCTGCTGGGAGACCGCGCCACCGGCGACGCCGGTCATCAGCGCGAGGTTCGAGACCAGCCCGTCCATGGCGCCGAAGACGGCGGGGCGCAGCCAGCCGCCGTTGACGTCGCGGTGGGTGTGGTTGTCGCGGTGGGCGACATGGGTGGGCGCCGAGGCATCCATGACATCGGTGACGGACATAGGAACCTACTCCCTTCAACGAGGTGTGGGCCGCTGTTCGGCACTTCCCCCTCCAACACCTCGAAACTAGGCGTGACGTCCCCTCCACCGCTAGCAAGGAAGGCCGAACTTACCTCTCTGACCTGCGGTTTCTTCCGGCCGCCCGCCATGAGATCCCGCTCACAGGGAGCCGCGGCGAGCCGGTCCGACGGGCCGCGCGGAGCCGTTCGGGTGAGCGCGGGCCGGACGCCGGCGCAGGGCCGCCGGGCGTGGGCGCCTACGACACCGCGCCGGGCGGAACCCGTAACGGTTCCGCCCGGCGCGGTGGAGGAATACGGCCGCCGCCCGGGGCGACGGCGCGGTCTCAGGTCTTCTTGCCGCCGCTCCCGGCGGTCTTCGCGTCGCCGTCGGCACGCTTCTTTTTCGCGTCCCCGCCGTCGGACTCCGCGTCCTTCTCGGCCTCGGCATCGGGCTCCGCCTCCGCGGCCTCGTCCGCCGACACCTTCGTGCCCTCCGGGTCACCGTCCGCGTCCGCACCGGCCAGGGCCTCCTGCGCGCCCGGTTCGACGACCTCCTCGCGGCCCGGTACCCGCCGGGCGGAGATGATGATGTAGGCGACGGCGAGGACCAGGCCGATCAGCGCGGTCCAGACGTTCAGCCGCAGGCCGAGGATGTGGTGCGCCTCGTCGACCCGCAACTCCTCGATCCAGGCGCGGCCCGCGCAGTACGCCGCGACATACAGCGCGAAGGCGCGGCCGTGGCCGAGGCGGAAGCGCTTGTCGGCCCAGATCACCAGCGCGGCGACGCCCAGACACCACAGGCTCTCGTAGAGGAACGTCGGGTGGTACGTGCCGCCGATGCGGCCGATCGCCGGGTCGTCGCTGATCTTCAGCGCCCACGGCACATCGGTCGGACGGCCGTACAGCTCCTGGTTGAACCAGTTGCCCCAGCGGCCGACGGCCTGACCGATGGCGAGGCCGGGGGCGAGCGCGTCGCAGTAGGCGGGCAGCGGGATGCCGCGGCGGCGGCAGCCGATCCACGCGCCGACCGCGCCGAGCGCCACCGCGCCCCAGATACCGAGACCGCCCTCCCACACCTTGAAGGCGTCGAGCGGATGGCCGTCCTTGCCGAAGTACGGCTCGTACGTCGTGATGACGTGGTAGAGCCGTCCGCCGACGAGGCCGAAGGGCACCGCCCAGACGGCGATGTCCGCCACCGTGCCGGATCGGCCACCGCGCTGCACCCAGCGCTTGTTGCCGAGCCAGACGCCCAGGAAGACACCGATGATGATGCAGAACGCGTAGCCCCGGAGCGGGATCGGGCCGAGATGCACGACGCCGACCGACGGGCTGGGAATGAATGCGAGGTCCATGGCAGTCACGACGCTACCCCGCCGGAGGGGGTCGGCGGCAACCCGCCCGGCAACGGCTGCGTAACGAGGCCGTCACAGCGCCGGGACCGTTCCGGGCGGTCGCGTGCCGCGCGGTCAGTGCGGGGGCGTGGCGGGCTTGGCCGGCTGCTTGCCCTTGTTGGCGTCGAGCACCATCTTCTTGAAGTCCGCGGGCGTGAACTGCCCGTTCTTCTCCTTTGCCAGATCCTTGCCGTTGAGCAGCACGGTCGGGGTGCCGCGGAACCCGGACTTGGTGAACGCGTCGTTGGACCGCCGGACGAAGTCGTTGTACGTACCGGACCGGACGCACTGCGTGAACGCGTCGGTGACCAGCCCCGGGACCTTGCCCGCGAGCTGGATCAGCTTCTTCTTGTCGGCGAACGCGTCCTGCTGCTCGGGCGGCTGGTTGCTGTAGAGCACGTCGTGGTACGCGCGGAAATGACCGGCGTGCTGGGCGCAGAGCGCGGCGTTGGCGGCGTTGAGGGAGCCGGTGCCGCCTCCGTTGCCGTCGATGATCGTGACGAGGTGGTACTCGCTCTTGAGATGCCCGGCGTCCTCCAGCTCATGGATGACCGGGCGGAAGCCGGTCTCGAACTGCTGGCAGGCGGGGCAGCGGAAGTCCTCCCAGACCGTCAGGGTGGAGGGGGCGCCGGGCGCGCCGACCGGCACCGCGGGCTTGTCGCCGCCGCGCGCGCCCTTCGGGACGGCCAGCGGCTTGGCGCTCTCCTCGTCCCCACCGGAGTAGGAGGCCCAGACGGCGATGGCGCCGGCCACCGCCAGGACCAGGACCACCGCTCCGGCGACGATCGCCTGGCGGTTGCGCCGGGCCCGGGCCTTCTCCTTCTCACGCTGTGCCTTCAGCCGCTCACGGGCGTTGCTCTTACCGTCATCGTTCTTCTGGCTCACCCCAGGAAAACGAAGCGGAGGGGCGCTGCCGCACCCCTCCGCACCGATGTTCGCCCTATCGGGGGACGGAACCCGCCGCGCCGCACACACGTGCCCCACGGCCCGCCCGGCCCCGGCCGACGGCTACGTCAGGAGCGCTTGCGCACCCCGGCGGCCAGCTCCCCGGCCAGCGTCCGGACCCCGGCGAGCCCGGCCTCCAGGTCACCCTCGTCGGCCAGTATCCGCTGCACGAACGCCGAGCCGACGATGACACCGTCGGCGAACTGCGCGACCTCCGCGGCCTGTTCGGGGTTGGAGACCCCGAGGCCGACGCAGACCGGCAGATCGGTGGTGGCGCGGGTGCGGCGGACCAGTTCCTGCGCCTCGTGGCCGACCGACTCGCGGGTGCCGGTGACGCCCATCAGCGACGCCGCGTAGACGAAGCCGCTGCCCGCCGCGGTGATCTCGGCGAGGCGGGCGTCCCGGCTGCTGGGCGCGACGACGAAGACGGTCGCCAGGCCGTGCTTCCCGGCGGCCGCGCGCCACTCCGCGGACTCCTGGACCGGCAGATCCGGCAGGATGCACCCGGCGCCGCCAGCGGCGGCCAGCTCGGCGGCGAACCGCTCGACGCCGTAGCGGTAGACCGGGTTCCAGTACGTCATGCAGAGCACCGGCGCGCCGGTGGCGGCGTGCGCCTCGCCGACCGTGCGGATCACATCGGTGATCCGCACACCGCCGCGCAACGCGATGTCGTCCGCGGGCTGGGTCACCGGCCCGGCGAGGACCGGGGGGGGGGGGGGGGGCCGCGCCCCCCCCCCCCACCGCGTGGTCCTGACGCAACTCGTCCAGGAACCTGCTGACCCGGCGCATGCTGGGCCGAAAGTCCTCCCACTGCGCCAGAGTGTGTGCCTCGTCGACGGCGATCCGGGTCACCCGGCCCGCCGCCGCGGCCGCGCGCACGGTCTCTCGGAAGCGCCGCTGGCACAGGCGTTCCGGGCTGACGTAGACCAGGCGGATGCCGTGATCGGCGCGGCCGAGGAGCTGCTCCGTCACTTCCGTCTTGCCGGCCCTGCTGCTGGACTCACGCAGCGGGGAGATCAGGGCGCGGACCGCGCCGCCGATGGACCGGTTGAGCTCGAGAGCCTGGTCGTGCATGAGGGCGACGAGCGGGCTGACGACCACGGTGACACCGGGCAGGACCAGCGCGGGAAGCTGGAAGGTGAAGCTCTTACCGAAGCCGGTGGGCAGCAGCCCGAGTACGTTGCGGCCCTCGGCGACGGCGGTGATGGCGGCCTGCTGGGCCGGTTTGAGGGCCACGGGTTCGTCGGCGAGCCGCAGCAGGCCGCCGATGCGGGCGCAACGGTCCCTGACCTCGTCGGCGAGCAGGCCATTTTTTCGTAACTTCTGTATCTCCTCGGTGGTCAGGGCGAGTTCGCGGATGCGCCGGGTGTGCGGCAGGAGGGTGTGCTGTTCGAGGGCTTCCTCGGTGCACAGCTCGGTGGCCCGGGCGGGGTCCAGGAGGCGGTGGGCCGCCATGAACTCCCAGATACGACGCCAGCCTTCGGCCATGTCGGCGATGTTGCCTCCACCGATGTCGCCGGTGTCCGGGTCGGGGCGTTCCAGTCCGTCGTCGAGGCTGCCGAGGAAGGCGCGCCGATAGGAGCGGCGCAGGCTGCTTGCTCCGGCGAGTTTGCGGTCGCTGATGACGACGACGCCGCGGTGCTGGTCGGAGCGGATGAGTCGGCCGACCGCTTGGCGGAGCTGGAGCGCGGCGAGCGGCAGGTAGTAGTGCTCGGTGGCGGCGCCGTCCGGATCGGGGTGGCCGGCGTGCTCGGCACGTTCGGCGACCGCCGCGCGTCGGGCTTCCACGATCGGAGCGGCGAACGGCGCAAACGGCAGTTTGTTGATCCAGACCAGACGCATTCGCTCGGCGTCGGAAACATCGATCCCCTGCCAGAGCCCCTTGGTACCGACGAGGAACCCGCCGCCGTCCCTCCGGTCGGTGAATGCCTGGTAGGCCCGGCCGTTGCCGAGGGTGAGCGCCTCGACAACCGGGGTGTCCAGGGCGCGACGGCGCAGCTCTTCCACGAGGTGGAAGCCGATGCCCGCGGCGGTCGAGCGGGCAGTCGTGAGGATCATGCCACCGCCGTCGAACCCGCTGCCGTCGGCGCGTACACGTGTCATCTCGGCGGCGCATCCGGCGACCTGGTGGGCGACTGTCCGCAGGGCGCCTTCCTCCTGCTCGGCCCAGGACGGGAAATCGGAGAAGCATACGACTTCGGCCTGGCTGCGCAGGTCGAACGGGGAAGGCAGGGCGAGCGTCGGCAGACCCTCGGGCAGCCCCAGCCGGCTCCGTATGAAGTCCCACCGTCCGGCGACGCGCAGAGTCGCGGAGACGTAGTGGACACGGTCGAAGGACTCCAGGTAGCGCCGCCATTCCGGATCAGCAGTCAGGTCTACGGGGCTGGTGGCGACGCGGAAGTGGTAGGAACGCAACTCCGCCTTGGGCTCGGCCAGTTCCTCCAGGTGGATCACGCGTGACGGGAGCACCTCGTCCAGCGTGACGGCGGGGTCGAGGAAGGCTCGGATGCCGGCCGTGATGCGGTCGAGGGCCGTGGTGAGGGAGTCGGTGTGTTCCGCGAGTGCGGTCAGGCGCTCCCGTACCAGCGGGTCGATTCCGGCTGTGTGCTGGGCGACGTAGCGCTCCAGCGTGATACGGCAGATCGCGACTGCCTTGGCGATGCTCTCAAGTACCAGCACGAGCCGTCGCGTGTTCCGGGTACCGGAGGTGCCGGTGTAGGGACTGACGAGCGTGGTCGCCCGGCTGCCGATCCGCACGCCCACGCCCTTGGCCTGTGCGTCGAACGCCTGAGCCGCGAGCCGGGGAAGCCGTTCGTCGTCGAGCAGCCGTTCGAGGTCGGTGACTGCCGCGGCTGCCTGGTCACGTGCGGTGCCCGGGTGCGCGTCCGCGACCCAGGCGTGGTACTCGGGCAGCAATGCTTCCAGGTCCTGGTAGTCAACGGCCCCGGTCAACGCGGACGTCGCGGCGTTCTCCAGCTCGTGCGCCTCGTCGATCACGAGGAGCACATCGGGCCCGACGGCACGCAGGTCGTCCAGGTGGGACAGGACGAGCGCATGGTTGGCGAGGATGAGACGGTGGCCGCCGATGGCCTCCCGAACGGTGTCGGTGTGCACGGTGAGCGGATTGCTCGCGCCGGCTCCGTAGTCGCCGTCGCGCTGCGACAGCGACTCCAGCCACTGCGTCACACCGCGGCCCATGTAGTCGGCGAAGAAGGCGGGCAGGTCCACCGGGTCGACCGATCTCGCCGTCCATGTCTGCGGGGGCTCCTTGGCCGCTAACAGGCGGAGCGCGAGGAAAACGGCGAGTTCGCGGAAACGACGATGCCGGGAGAAACGGGCGCGGGCCGCACTCGCGAAGGAGCGTCGGCGGGTGGCTTCGGCGAGGCTCTTCGTCAGGGCGGCCAGGGAAAGCCGGTTGGACTTTCCCTTGACCAGGTCAGCGGCCCCGAGGATGCCGGGCAGGGCACGCTCCAGGTCCTGGATGTCCTTCGCCAGCTGGCTCTGCAGCTGCTTGGTGTACGTGGCGATGACAGCGGTACGGCTCTCGTCTCCGGCGAGCCAGTCCAGCGCGGCGGCGAGCACCGCATAGCTCTTTCCAGTGCCGGTGGGTGCTTCCAGCAGGCCGCTGACGCCGCGGTCGGTCCAGTCGTGCAGTGTCGTCGTCATCGTCTGCTGGACAGGCCGGGGTTCCACGCGGGAGCCGTGCACGACCCGGGCGAGAGCGGTCGGCTCGACCCGTCCGTCGGCGCCCCGCAAGGCGTCCGGCACATCCACGGCACCACGTCCCGGTGCTCTTCCATCAAGGGCGCGGCGCGGCGCGTGCTGCGCGAACTCGGCGTTCAGCAGGCGAGCCACGTGCGCCTGCTCCCACACGAGCGGCTCCCGTTCGGTGGCGGCCTTGCCCTCGGCCAGTTCCCGCAGCAGCCGCCACGCGTCGGAGTCGGGGCAGACGTCGGCGACGAGATCGCGCACATCGGGGGTCTTGGCGGCGAAATCGGCGGCGGCCCGCTCCAGGAGACGGACAAGCAGGACCGCGTCACCATCTGCGGTGTGGGCACGCAGGTCCGAACGGGCCACGTCGAGCTGGAGCGCCAGATCCTGGAGCCGGTGGGACGGGGCTGTCGGCCAGACGGCGTGCGCGAGGTACAGGGCGTCGACGGGTCGCACGGCGGAGAGCGGATCACCTGCACCGGCCTCTTTCGCCGCTTCACCGATGACGGGGAAGTCCAGCGCCGTTCCGTTATGGGCGACCACAACATCGGCATCCGACAGGAAGTCGTTCAGCTCCGTCCACGCCTGTTGCCGGGGTATCCCCTGGCCCAGCACGGCGTCCCGTACGCTGCCGTCACGTAACTCCTCGCTGTCCCCCAAGAACCTGAGGTAACGCCGCCAGCGGGGCGCCGCCGCGACCCATTCCCGATCGGCGCCGAACCTGACGGCTGCCACCTCGTAGACGTGCCGCTCCACGTAAGGAGCGGTCGCCGTCGTCCGTACGACGCTCTCGACGTCGAGCGCGACGATCCGCAGCACGGACGTCTCATCCAACCGGGCATCAGCAGCCGGCTCGGCGCCCGGCTTCCGCCGTTCCGGCGTCGCCTGCGCCGGGACCATCGGTTCCTGTGGCGCAGCAGACAGGAGGTGGTCCCCCGAAGCGATCAGCAATCCCCCGCGGACCGCCTCGGCGACCAGCTTGACCAACCGCTGCTCCGGCAATGCGCGGAACTGCCTCTTGGCCTCGGCGACCAGGTCCCGCTCAGAGGTTCCGGACGAGAAAGCGCGGACCAGCTCTGCGACCTTCCGCGCCGCCGCGGAAACCGTCTGTCCCTCGGGCATGCACACCCCTCCCCACGCACGGCCCCGGCCCATACCTGACCGCGCCGCTCCGCGCCCTCGACTCGCCCTCCCCTGGAGAACCGGGACGTGACCCGCATCATAGATAGGTGGTGAAAATTACGGAAATCCGGGAAATCACTGGGTGACCACCAACGGAACGCGGGCACACGAGGACGCTGCGCCCCGAGCCCCGACCGCTGGACGGGGCAATTCCTGCCGCCATTTGCCCCGCATTCTGCCGCGCCGCGATCCACTCCCGGCTGAAATTGCGAAAGTTGCCCCGCACCAGTGCCGATGGCGGATGTCGCCACCTACGCCTCCTCGAAATTCAGTGCGCTGCTCTTCCAGGGCGCTGATCCCGGCCGCGTCGGCGAGCAGGTGGTCGAGGCCGTCCAGCAAGGGCAGTTCGTGGTCGTCACCCGTCGCGAGTGGGCACCGTTCGTGGCACGCATACACCAGGAGATCGAGCGCACCTACGGCGATTTCGACGGCCGCCACGGGCCGGACCCGGTCGCAACCGCACGATCACCAGCGGACTGCGAGCCGTCGTGACCCTCGTGCGGCCCCTTGCACGGCCAGCCCCTCGCGCGCACTGGAGGCGATGGCCACGGTCCGGCCGCGCCTCGCATCGGTCGTGATGTTGAAGCCCAGGTGTGCGCCGGACGGCGGGATCTGCGGCACGTGTGCGGCGCAGCTTCGGAGGATCGCTTCCAGGGACGCCTCCAGCGTCAGCCAGTCCGTCGCCGCGCCGGCGGACGCGGGCGGTGGCCACTGTGGTGGGCCATGCGCCTGGACCTGCCATACGTACGGGTGACCGTCCTGATGGGCCGGTACCAACGTGGCCCCCACGCCCACGGCAACGTCCACCAGACATACGCGGACGCCCGCGATCTCAAGCCCCCCGGCCCCCGCTACGACTGGGGGATCCGACTGTGGCGGGCCTGCCGTGCCACAGCTGCGGGACCAGCGCCGACATCCATCCCGACACCTCTCAGTGCCTGCCCTGCGCCTTGCGTCAGAGCGAACCTGAGATTTCCGAGGGGGACGTCGCCCGCCTCGTCGCCTGGGTCCGCACCACCGCGCCGGACCCTGCGCCCCAGGGCAGACCTTCCTGACCCGTGGGCCATTCCCCAGCACTCTCACCTCTCCAACGGGCGGTGAGCGGTCTCGGGCAGTCGGAGGTAGACGGCGGAGGAGACCAGGCACAGCGCGGCCACGTACACGGGGAAGAGGCCGGCCTGCCCCAGGTCCTTGAACAGCGTGCCGATATAGGGCGCCGTGCCGCCGAAGAGGGCGACGGTGAGGGAGTAGGGGAACCCGATGCCCGCGGCGCGCACCCGCGCCGGGAACGTCTCCGCGTTCACGGCCGCTGAGACGGCCGTGAAGCCGCTCAGCAGGATCATGCCCGCGCACTGCACGAGCAGCAGCGTGAGGAAGGAGTCGTCGAGCGCGCGCAGCAGCGGCACACACAGCACGGCGAAGCCGATCCCGAACATGAGCAGCAGCGGCTTGCGCCCGAAGCGGTCGGACACCATGCCCGCGACGGGCTGGAGCACGGCGAAGAACGTCAGCGAGAGGGTGCCCGCCAGCAGCGCGTCGGATTTCTCCACCCCGGCGTTGAGCTCGGCGTACGTCGGCAGGTACGACGTCCACGTGTAGTACGCGAGCGTGCCGCCCGCCGTGATCCCGCAGATCAGCAGCGACTCGCGCGGATGGCGGCGCAACGCCTCGAAGAGACCTGGCCGGGGCGTCTCGGTCTGTTCCTCGCTGCGCGTCTCGTGCGCGCCGCGCCGCACCCAGAAACCCACGAGGCTCAGGAGTGCGCCCAGCACGAACGGGACCCGCCAGCCCCAGCTGTCCATGGTGGCGGGCGCGAGCTTCGCGACGAGCAGCGCCGCGACGCCGGACGCGACGAGCTGCCCGATGGTCGTCGACACGTACTGGAAGCTGGAGAAGAGTCCCCGCCGCCCGGGCCCGGCCGACTCCACGAGGAACGTGGTCGACGCGGCGAACTCACCGCCCACCGACAGCCCCTGCAGCAGCCGGGCCAGGACGAGGACGACCGGCGCGAGGACCCCGGCGGCGGCGTACGTCGGCGTCAGCCCCACCAGGAGGCTGCTGCCACCCATCAGCAGAATGGTCACCGTCAGCGCCGCACGGCGCCCGCGCCGGTCGGCGACCGCGCCCATCAGCAGCCCGCCGACGGGCCGCATGAAGAACCCCACCGCGAAAACCGCGAACGTCGCGAGCAGCGGCACCAACGAATTCGCCGCGTCCTCGGGGAAGATCTGCGCGGCGATGTACGTGGCAAGGAAGGTATACGTGTACCAATCAAACCATTCGACCGCATTGCCGACCGAGGCGGCGAGCAGCTGCCGCACAGGACGCGCCGGAGGGGTCACGGCGCCGTCGCGAGGCCCCTCCGTAGGGGAATCCGGCCCACCCTCATGCGCGGGCCGTTCCCTGAAAGCTGTCATGATCACGCATCTCCCCGTCTTCAAGCACGGCAATGACGCCGCGCCGGCCTCTCCAGAAGTCGCACCTCGCACGACCCCAGCCCAGGCGCCCGCACCCATCTCTGACATCTCGTCAGATAAGTCAGCAATCAGTCAGCATCGACCCGGCCAGAGGCGGCGAAACCCGGCAGCACCCGCACATGAATGAACTTCGTCAGGGGTCCGGTGTGTTCCGCACTCGACATGATCCTCCGCTCGGTCCTGCGTCCGTCCCGTGGCGTTGCCGTCCCGCCGCTTCCGGTGCGGGCCGGTCCGCCCCCGCGATCACGTACCGGCCGGACGGGCCTCCGCCAGGGTCTGCGGAGGCCGACAGGAAACGGCAATGAACGCCTGGGGGCGGCGGGCCGGTCTCCACGCTCGTCGCCTGTCGTTCATGGAAGGAAACACCGGACGGGTCCGGGGAGTTGCGGCGGGGTGCGCGCCCTTGTGCGGGCGGCGGGAGCGTTCGATCCTGATGCTTCCTGTTGCCTTGCGGTCGGAGTTGTCGCATGCATGGACGCCATCTGTCCCGCCGCTCGTTCCTCGCCACCGGCACCGCGCTGGCGGGTCTGGCCGCCCTCGCCGACCGGAAGCGGGCCTTCGCCGCGGCGCCGGCCGGCGCGGACGCCACCGCGGCGGAGGGCCCGTGGAACGCGGGGCCGCGCATCTTCCAGATCCACCGGGAGGCGGCGCGCGCCCGGCTCGTCCCGCACCGCGACACCGCCGCCGCCCGCGCCGGGGAGCCCGACACGGCATCGCCCTACTTCCGTTCACTCAACGGCCGCTGGCGCTTCCACTGGGCGAAGAACCCCGACGAGCGCCCGGCGGGCTTCCACGCCCCGGACTTCGACGACCGCGCCTGGGACCGGATCCCCGTCCCGTCCCACTGGGAGATCGAGGGCTACCCGGAGCCGGTCTACCTCAACGTGGCGTATCCGTGGACCGGTTACGAGCAGCCGGTGCCGCCGCACGTGCCCGAGGGGTTCAACCCGGTCGGTTCCTACCGGCGGACGTTCACGGTGCCCGGGGAGTGGGCGGGGCGGCGGGTGCTGCTGTCGTTCCAGGGGGTGAAGTCGGCGTTCTTCGTCTGGGTCAACGGGGAACGGGTCGGGTACAGCGAGGACAGCTACACCCCGGCGGAGTTCGACGTCACCGGTCCTCTGCGGCCCGGCGCCAATGTGCTGGCCGTCGAGGTCTTCCGCTGGTCCGACGGCAGCTGGCTGGAGGACCAGGACATGATCGACCTCTCCGGCATCTTCCGGGACGTGTACCTCTACTCCGTCGCCCCCGTGCACGTCCAGGACCTGACCGTCCGCACCGACCTCGACGAGGCGCTGCACAGCGCGGAGCTGACGGTGACCACGACCGTCCGCCACCGCGGCGCGCACCGCCCCGGTGACCACCGGCTGACCGCGACGCTGTACGACGCGGACGGCGCCGAGGTACTGCCCCGGCCGCTCACCGCCGACGTCCGCTTCGGCGGAGACAGCGACACCACGGTCGCGCCGCACGCCACCGTGGAGGCGCCCGAGCTCTGGTCGGCCGAGGCGCCGTACCTGTACACCCTGGTGACCGCCCTCACCGGTCCCGACGGGCGTGCCGTCGACGTACAGCGCACCGCCGTCGGCTTCCGCAGCGTCTCGTGCGGCCCCGGGCACTTCACCGTCAACGGCGCGCCCCTCGTGCTCCGGGGCGTCAACCGCCACGAGACCGACCCGGACCGCGGTCAGGCCGTCACCGTGGCGCGGATGGAACAGGACATCCGCCTGATGAAACAGCACAACATCAACGCGGTCCGCACCTCGCACTACCCCAACCACCCCGCCTGGCTGGACCTCTGCGACCGGTACGGGCTGTACGTCGTCGCCGAGGCCAACCTGGAGTCGCACGGCGCCCGTGAGCTGCTGCCGACCGGGCTGCCCGAGTGGACGGATGCCTGCCTGGACCGGATGCGTTCCCTCGTCGAACGGGACAAGAACCACCCCAGCGTGATCGTCTGGTCGCTGGGCAACGAGGCCGGACGGGGCGCCAACTTCCGTGCCATGGCCGACTGGACGCACCGCCGCGACCCGTCCCGCCCGATCCACTACGAGGGCATGAACGACGTCGCCGACCTGCACAGCGAGATGTACACGCCACCGGACGGCGTCGAGGCATACGGCCGCTCGGGCAATCCGACGCCGTATCTGCTGTGCGAATACGCCCACTCCATGGGCAACAGCACCGGCAACTTCCAGGAGTACTGGGACGTCATCGAGCGGTACCCCAACCTCCACGGCGGCTTCGTCTGGGACTTCGTCGACCAGGCGATCCGGCTGCCGGTCCCGGACGACCCGCGGCGCACCTACCTCTCGTACGGCGGCGACTGGAAGCCGGGCTATCCGACCGACGGGAACTTCTGCTGCAACGGCCTCGTCTCCGCGGACCGCACCCCGCATCCGGCGCTGCTGGAGGTCAAGAAGGTCTATCAGCCGGTGCGGATGGCGCCGGTCGACCCGGCGCGGTTCCGGATCAAGGTCAGCAACCGGCAGCTGTTCACCGGCCTCGACGCCTACGAGCTGCGCTGGGAGGTCACCCGCGACGGCGAGCGGATCCAGCACGGCACGCTGCCCGCACCGCGGGTGGCGCCCGGTGCCGACGGGGCCGTCGACATGCCGGTCAAGCGGCCGCTCCCTCCTGATCCGGGCGCCCGGTACCGGCTGAACCTGGTGTTCGTGCTGCGCGCGGAGTGCGCGTGGGCGGCGGCCGGACACACCGTGGCCGCCGAACAGTTCACGCTGCCCTGGGTGACTCCGGCGCCCGCCGACCCCGATCCGTCAACGCTGCCGCCGCTGACGGTGGACGAGGACGCGGCGCGGGTGACGGTCACGGGCCGGGACACCGAGGTGGTCCTCGACAAGGCCACCGGCACCCTGACGGGCCTCCGCCACCGGGGGCGGACGCTACTCACCGGGGGGCCGGTGCCGAACTTCTGGCGCGCGCCCACCGACAACGACCTCGGCCGCGGGGCGCAGAACTCCCTGCGGACCTGGCGTGACGCGGGCGCCCGGCGCACCGTGACGGCCATGCGGACCACGCAGCCTTCGTCGTCGGAGGTGACGATCGAGGTCACCGCGGTGTTGCCGACCGCTCCCCTGCCGTCCCGCTGGGAGACCGTGTTCACGGTGCGCGGCGACGGCGAGGTGCGGGTGGCGCACACCCTGCGGCCGGGCGCCGGGCTGCCCGACATCCCGGTGGTCGGCGCGCTGCTGACCGTCCCGGCGGGCCTGGAGACCTTCAGCTGGTACGGGCGCGGGCCGCAGGAGAACTATCAGGACCGCTGCACCGCGGCGTTCGTCGGCCGCCACCGCACCACCGTCGACGCGCAGTTCGGCCCGTACGTCCGCCCGCAGCAGACCGGGAACGTCACCGGGGTGCGCACCGCCTCGCTCACCGGCCGGGACGGCTCCGGGCTGCGGGTGAGCGCCGAGCCGGGCGACGACGCGGCGCTGGAGCTGAGCGCGCTGCACCATACGCCCGGCGACCTGGACGGGCCGCGCCATCCATACGAGCTGACGCGGCGCGCGGCGACGTGTCTGGCGGTCAACCACCGGCAGATGGGCGTGGGCGGCAACGACTCGTGGGGCGCGGCGCCGCTGGAGAAGTACCTGCTGCACGCGGACCGGACGTACCGGTACGGGTACCGGCTCGGGCCGGTGTGAGACGCGGCCGGGCGCCCTGGCAGGGACGGGTGCGGCGGCCGCCCCGGCCCTTGAACCGGCCGCCGCGCGCCCGGCCCTACCCGCGAGTCACTTCCTGTGGCACCGGGAGCTCACCACCGGTGGTGAGGCATGGATCACCCGGGCCGTCGGCGGGTGCGCGGTGGGCGTCGCGGCGCAGCAGCGCGGCGTAGCGGCCGTCGGCGGCGAGGAGTTCGGCGTGGGTGCCGCTTTCGGCGATCCGGCCGCGGTCGAGGACGACGATCTGGTCGGCGTCGCGGACGGTGGAGAGCCGGTGGGCGATGGTGACCGTGGTGCGGCCCGCGCTGAGCGCGTCGATGGCCTGCTGCACGGCGTGCTCGGTACGGGTGTCGAGCGCGCTGGTCGCCTCGTCGAGGACGAGGACCGGCGGATCACGCAGGATGGTGCGGGCCAGCGCCAGGCGCTGCTTCTCGCCGCCGGAGAAGCGGTAGCCGCGCTCGCCGACGAGGGTGTCGTAGCCCTCGGGCAGGGCGGCGATGTGGTCGTGGATCTGGGCGGCGCGCGCGGCGCGTTCGATCTCCTCGTCGCTCGCGTCGGGCTTGGCGAACCGCAGGTTCTCGGCGACCGAGGCGTGGAAGAGGTACGTCTCCTGGGAGACGACGCCGACCGCGCGGGCGAGGGTGTCGAAGCCGAGGTCGCGGACGTCGGTGCCGTCGAGGGTGACCCGGCCCGCGCTCACGTCGTACAGCCGTGGGACGAGGTAGCTCAGGGTGCTCTTGCCGCTGCCGGTGGCGCCGACGACGGCGAGGCTGCTGCCCGCCGGGACGGTCAGGTCGATGCCGCTCAGGGTGGGTGCGGCGGCGGTGTCGTAGGCGAAGGAGACGTTGTCGAAGCGGAGGTCGCCGCGGGGCTCGGCGAGGTGGACGGGGCGCTCCGGTTCGGCCAGCGGGACCGGCAGGTCGAGGTATTCGAAGATCCGCTGGAAGAGCGCGAGGGAGGTCTGCATCTGCACGCCGGTGGAGAGCAGCGAGACCGTGGGGCGCAGCAGGCCCTGCTGGAGGGTGACGAAGGCGACGAGGGTGCCGAGCGAGAAGGCGGGTCCGCCGAACTGCAGGACGAGTCCGGCCGCCCAGTAGACGAGCGCGGGCATGGCGGCCATGACGATGCCGATGGTGGCCATCCGCCAGCGTCCGGCCATGCTGGCGCGGACCTCCAGGCCGACCAGGCGCTCGGACTCGTCGGCGAAGCCGCGGGTCAGGGAGTCGGCGCGGCCCATGGTGCGGCCCAGGAGGATGCCGCTGACCGAGAGGGATTCGGTGACCATGGCGGACATCGCGGCCATCTGCTTCTGGCGCTGCGAGGTGATCCGCTTGCGTTCGTTGCCGACCCGGCGGCTGATCCAGACGAAGAGCGGGAGCAGCAGCAGCGAGACGCAGGTCAGCCGCCAGTCGAGGGCGAGCATCGCGACGACGGTGGCGGTGACCGAGGTGAGGTTGGAGACCAGCGAGGTGGCGGTGGAGGTGACCGTGGCCTGCATGCCGCCGATGTCGTTGGCGATCCGTGACTGCACCTCGCCGGTGCGGGTGCGGGTGAAGAACGCCAGCGGCATCCGCTGGAGCTTGGCGTAGACGGCGGTGCGCAGATCGTGCATGACGCGCTGGCCGACGGTGGTGGACAGCAGGGTCTGCAGGACGCCGAAGACGCTGGTGGTCACGGCGGTGAGGATCAGGCCGAGGGCGAGCAGGGTGAGCAGGCCGGTGCGGCGTTCCGGTATCGCCACGTCGAGGATCTCGCGCAGCAGGAACGGTCCGGCCACGGAGACCAGCGAGGAGGCGGCGACCAGCAGGCCGACGGTGGCCAGCCGGGCGCGGTAGGGGCGGAAGAGGGCGAGGATCCGCCGGAGGGGGACCGGCTGGTCCGGGGCGTCCGGGTCCTTGGGCGGCGGGGTCCACTCGGGTTCGTCGCGGCGCATGGGCTCCTTCGGAAGGTCGGGTTCGGTGGATTTTCACGGAGCCTAGCTCATTGTTACCTAAGCTCACAATGGACACCGTCCTGATAGCCTCTGAGCATGCCCTCTCCCGACCCGACGCCCGAGCCGGAAACGGCCCCGGCGACCGAGCCCGCGCCCGGTGGCGCGAACGTCGCCGAGCAGTTGGTCCGGCTGACCCGCCGGATGCAGCGCGCCCAGAAGCGCCGCATGGCGCAGCTCGATCTCGCCTTCACCCCCGCCCAGTCGCGGCTGCTGCGGGTGGTGGCCCATTACGGCGACGCCCCGCCCCGGATGGCCGACCTCGCCGCGCGCCTGGAGGTGGTGCCCCGCGCGGTGACCACACTGGTCGACGCCCTGGAGGCGCAGGGCGCGGTGCGCCGGGTCCCCGATCCCGCCAACCGCCGGGTGGTCCGGGTCGAGCTGACCGACACGGGGCGCGCCACGCTCGACGCGCTGCGCAGCGCGCGCCGCAGCGCCGCGGAGGACATCCTGGCCCCGCTGAGCGCGCAGCAGCGCGACACGCTCGGCGGGCTGCTGGCCACCCTGGTCGACCGGGAGGGCCCGCACCCCTAGCCTTCTGAGTCAGGAATTCTGTTCAGATCCCGTCGCTGCCGGAGGCGGTGGTGACGCTGGCACGGCGGGCCGGTACGCCGGTGTGGATCCCGCCGGACGTCACCGGTACGTGCTGCGCCACGATCTGGCATTCCAAGGGCTACGACCGGGGCACTGTGGTGATGGCCCACCGCATCGTCGAGGCGGCCTGGGGCTGGACGGCGGGCGGGCGGCTGCCGCTGGTCGTCGACGCGTCGTCCTGCACGCTCCGTATCACCCGCGAGGTGGTGCCGTATCTGACGCCCGCCCACCGCGCGCTGCACGCGGAGCTGACCGTCGTCGACTCGGTGGTGTGGGCCGCCCGCGAGCTACTGCCGCGCCTGGAGGTCCACCGACGTGCCGGCTCCGCAGTGCTCCACCCCACCTGCTCCCTGCAACACCTCGGCGACGAGGCGGAGCTGGAGCGGGCGACGCGGCCGGACGACGGCTGAGGCGGGGTGCGCGCCCCCCGGCGGGCGCGCACCCGGCGCGGGTCACTCCTCGGCGCCGATGTGCAGCGCCACCGCGCTCCGCGCCGGCACCGTCAGCTGCGCCGTGCCGTCGTCGCCGACGGTGACGGTGTTACCCGCGCAGTCACCGGGCGCCGCCTTGACCACGTTGCAGTACGTGCCCGCGGGCAGGGCGGTGGTGAAGGTGCGGGAGACGTCGCCGTCGCCGTCGTTGAGGGCCACGAAGCCGGAATCGCCGCGGCTGAAGGAGATCGCGTCGCCGCCGTTGTCCCACCAGTTGGCGAGTTCGGCCGAGCCGACGGTGTTGCGGAAGCCGACCATCCCGGTGACGGCGGTGGCGGCGTGCTCGTTCGTCCAGCCGTCGGCGCCGGAGGGCGGGCCCGCGTCCTTGTCGTCCCAGGTGTAGCCGGAGTAGACGTTGGGCGCCCCGTAGGGCGAGGCGAGCAGGAAGACGTTGGCGAGGGTGTAGCGGTCGCCGTCCTTGTAGGTGAGCGTGGAGCCGTTGCGCTCGGTGTCCCAGTTGTCGACGAAGGTGCGGACCTTGTCGCCGGGGAGCTTGCCGTCACCGACGGACTTCAGCTGCGCG
The DNA here is from genome assembly GCF_042739975.1 of Streptomyces sp. NPDC059080. Classification (NCBI taxonomy): domain Bacteria; kingdom Bacillati; phylum Actinomycetota; class Actinomycetes; order Kitasatosporales; family Streptomycetaceae; genus Streptomyces; species Streptomyces sp. NPDC059080. Next base: position 171,525 of record NZ_JBHYGX010000003.1, on the reverse strand, counting down.
ATGGCGCCGGCCTGGAAGGCGCTCTTGAGGTGAGTGCCGTAGCGGAACTCGTCGACGTCCCCGATGCCGGTGTACTCCTCGGGTGTGACGGCTTCGCCGTCACCGGCGATGACCTCGCTGACCCAGTAGCCGGGGTCCTGGCTCATCTTGCCCTTGATGGCGGCGATGTCGTCGGCGGCCATGTGTGTGGCGGCGTCGATCCGGAAGCCGTCGGCGCCGAGTTGGCGCAGGTCGTCGAGGTAACCGGCGATCGTGCCGCGGACCGCGTCGCTGCCGGTGTCGAGGTCGGCGAGGCCCACCAGTTCACAGTTCTGTACGTCGTCGCGGTTGCCGTAGTCGGAGATGTCCTTGCGGCAGCCGTGGAAGTCCTGGTCCTGGTAGACGCCCGGGTAGTCGTACTTGGTGTACTGCGAGCCGCCGGTGCCGGAGCCGGAGCCCGCGGACATGTGGTTGATGACGGCGTCCGCGACGACCTTGACCCCGGCCGCGTGGCACGCCTTGGCCATCGCCGCGAAGGCGTCACGGTCACCGAGCCGCCCGGCGATCTTGTAGCTGACGGGCTGATAGGAGGTCCACCACTGGTCGCCCTGGAGGTGTTCGGAGGTGGGTGACACCTCGACGTAGCCGTAGCCCGCCGGGCCGAGTTGGTGGGTGCACGCCTTGGCGACCTCGGCGAACGGGCGCTCGAAGAGGGTGGCGGTGACCGTCTTCTCCCCGGCCGGGGCGGCGGTCGCGCGCTCTCCGCCCGGGGTGGCCTGGGACGGCCAGGGCACGAACGCGGCGAGACCGGCGGCGGCCAGCACTCCGGCCAGCGTCCCGCCCAGCACTCGGGAACGTTGCTGCATTTTGTGGCTCCTTCGACGAACGGGCGCGGACGTACCGCGCCCGGGAACAAGCAGCCACGCGCCAGGCCGCCGTGGGGGGATTCCGCGTCGGAGCCTGCCGTCCTTCCGTGAACACGTCAAGGCTCGTCGTAAGTTTTTTCAGGCATTTACGCAAGAAATTGCGGGGCGGGTGGGGTGCGTGAGGTGCGCAGCCGGGCGCGCTCGCTCCTCCCCGGAGCGGACTCCGTGAAGCCCTCCCGGGGCGGCCGACGAGAAGTCCAAGTGCCCGAACGCTCCGTCCAACCGGCCCTCTTGTGCCGTGGGCCGCCCAACCGCCATGGTCCTGGGCGAGGTTCACGCAGGCACCCGCCATCCGCTCTCCTGGAGGACCGATGAACGAGGCCCATTCGCCGAACCAGGCATCCCCGTCCGACGAGCCCGGCCCCAGCCGCCGTTCGGTCCTGTGGACCGCAGGCGCCGCGGGCGCCGGTCTCGGCCTCGGCGGGCTCACGGCGGGCCACGCCGCGGCCGCCTCCCCCACGCGCGGCCCGGCCTCCGCTCCCGGCGCGGCGGCTCCGGCGGCCCAGGGAAAGACCATGATCGGGGTGCCGTTCAAGCCACGCGGCACCGTACGCGTCGGCATCATCGGTCTGGGCAACCGCGGCGGCAGCATGATCGACCTCTTTCTGGCGGCCCCCGGCGTCCGCGTCGTCGCGCTGTGCGACCCGGTGAAGGAGAAGACGGCCGTCGCGGCGAAGAAGGTCACCGACGCCGGACAGCCGGCGCCCGCCGTCTACGCCAACGGCGAGGAGGACTTCGTCCATCTCTGCGCCCGCGGCGACATCGACTTCGTCTACGCGGCGACCCCGTGGGACCGGCACTTCGACATGGCCGCGACCGCGCTGCGCCACGGCAAGCACGTCGGCGTGGAGTGCCCGCTCGCCCTCCGCCTCGACCAGCTGTGGGAGCTGGTCGACCTCTCCGAACGCACCCGCAGACACTGCTTCCAGATGGAGAACTGCTGTTACGGCAGGAATGAGATGCGGGTGCTGCGCATGGCACACGCCGGGCTCTTCGGCGATCTGCTGCACGGCGCCGGTGCCTACAACCACGATCTGCGCGGCCTGATGTTCGACCCGGAGTACTACGAGGGACCCTGGCGCCGCCTGTGGCACACCCGGCTCCGCGGCGACCTCTACCCCAACCACGGCTTCGGGCCCGTAGCCAACTACATGGACGTCAACCGCGGCGACCGCGCGGTGCGCATCGCCAGCTTCGGCACGCCCGCGCTGGGCCTGGCCGCCTACCGCAAGGAGCACATGCCGCCCGGCGACCCGAGCTGGAAGGAGTCGTACATCGAGAGCGACCGGACGATCAGCCTCGTCCAGACCGCCAAGGGCCGCGTCATCCGCCTCGAACACGACGTCTCCACACCACACCCCTACAGCCGGATCAACAGCCTCGGCGGCACCAAGGGCGTCTTCGAGGACTACCCGGAGCGCATCTACCTTGAGCCCGACCAGAGCAACGACGAGTGGGGCGACTTCGGGACGTACGCGGAGTGGGACCACTGGCTGTGGAAGGAGCACGCCAACCCGCCGGGCGGCCACGGCGGCATGGACTACATGCTGGTTTTCCGCCTGATGCAGTGCATGCGGCTCGGCCTCGTACCGGACTTCGACGTGTACGACGCGGCGACCTGGACCGCGCCCGTCCCGCTGAGCGACGCCTCCATCAAGGCCGGCGGCGCACCCCAGGAAATCCCGGACTTCACCCGCGGCCACTGGAAGAAGGCCCGTGCGGGCATGGACTCGGAGAGGCCCGCGGAGTAGCAGCCGACGGCGGGCCCGGGCCGCGGCGCCCGGGCCCGGGTCACCCCGTGAGGTGGGCCCGGTCCCCCATCACCACGACCGGACGGCGGGCCGGATCGAGGGCGCGCAGCAGACCGGCCATGCCCTCCTTGGCGATGCTGACGCAGCCCGAGGTACCGCTGCCGTGGTCGAGATGCAGCCAGATCCCGCCACCCTTCGACTGCCCCTCGGGCCGCTCCGGGTCCAGCGGCGACCGGCCCTGGACGCGGTTGTAGTTCACGGCGACGACGTAGTCGAAGTCGTGCCGGGTGTTCTTCGACCAGTACGCGGGCGGGGTGAACGCCGCCGTGTGCGTGTACGGCAGCCGGGCCCCGGGGTCGGCGAGCACCCCGCCCGCGTCGGTCAGCGTGAACACCCCGACGGGGCTGCGCTTGTCGCCCTCACGATGGTCCGTCGTCCAGCCGTGCCGCCCGTTGTGCGCCGCCCAACTCCCCTTCTTCTCCCACCCCTTGGGGCCCTTGTCGTAGAGGACGAGCGTGGCGTCCGGGGAGTCGGCGCCACGGCCGTAGACGGCGACGACCTGACGTGAGGCGGCGGGTATCCGGGCGCGCAGCGCCGGTCCGATGCCGGGGACGTGGGTGAGCGGGGTGGCGCGGGCGCTGTCCTCGCTCCCGCCCGCGCCGTGTCCGCCGTGGGCCCGGCCACCGGCGTGGTCGTCGCCCTGCCCGCCGCTCTGCCCGGTGGAGCCGCAGCCCACCAGCAGCACCAGCCCCGCCGCGGCCGACGCCACGGCCCGAATCGCACCACCCGCATGTCGCATGGCCCCATGCTCCCACCCCCCACCGACAATGCCTCAGCCGCCGTCCGGCCGCGTGCCGGTCACGGACCGTCGCCCGGCCCGGAGCTGTCCGGGATGGCCCGCGCCGCGGAAAACCGTTTGAAATCAACCGGTCACCGCGCCAGCCTGCCTGAACGTGTCCGCGACGCCGCGTCATCCGCCCTGCCCGGCGGGGCCGCGGCATCCGGTGCGCGCACTCGCACGGTGACGGCCCGGCGCCGGGCCCCGGCGGCGAGGGCGAGCGCCGGGCACCACGGGCGCACCGCACCCGCGTACCCCCGGACCTTTTCCGCCCCCGACGCCGACCGCCACGGGCCCGCAGACCGCGCCCGCCGCACCACCCCACCAGGGCCACATCCGGCCCGCCGCCCCGTGCGTCGCACCCGGCGCCCGACCCCAACGCCTCTGGACACCATGCAGATTCGCGACCTTCCCCATACCGACCCCGGCGAACCCGACGTCCGCAGCGGCGGCTCACTCCTCCTCTGGCTCCACCGCACCCAACTGGGCGGCCAGATCAAGGCCCTCTTCTGGGGGCTGGTGCACACCGGTGCGCAGGCCACGTTCCCGGTGCCCGTCGGCCTCGCCGTCCAGGCGGTCGTCGACCGGTCCGGCTCCCGACTGGCCCTCGCCGGCGGGCTGCTGGCCGTCCTGGGCGCGCTCGTCGCGCTCGGCGACACGATGCTGCACCGCGCGTCCGTGACCAACTGGATCACCGCGGTCGCCCGGATGCAGCAACTCCTCGCCCGCAAGGCCACCGATATGGGCTCCGCGCTCACCCGCCGCGTCGCCTCCGGTGAGATCACCGCCGTCGGCACCGGCGACCTGGAGAAAATCGGCTGGCTCGTCGAGGGCGTCTCCCGGTTCGGTGCCGCGGCCGTCACCTCGGTCGGCGTCTGCGTCGCCCTGATGCTCTACCAACCGGCCCTCGGCCTCGTCGTCGCCGCAGGCGCCCCCGTCCTGGCGCTGGCCGTGCTGCCGCTCCTGCCGCACGCGACCCGACGCGCCGACGCACAGCGCGAGAAGGCCGGACGCGCCACCGAACTCGCCTCCGACACCGTCGCCGGGCTGCGTGTGCTGCGCGGCATCGGCGGCGAGGACCTCTTCCTCGACCGCTACCGCACCGCCTCCCAGGAACAGCGCCGCGCCGCGATCCGCAGCGCCCGTATGTGGTCGCTGATCTCCGCCGTCCAGGTCGCCCTGCCGGGGCTGCTGCTCGTCGCGGTGGTCTGGTACGGCGTCCACCTCGCCCTCCAGGGCCGGATCGCGGTCGGCGAGCTGGTCACCGTCTACAGCGCGGTCACCTTCCTCCTCTTCCCGCTGCGCCACTTCGAGGAGACGGCCATGGCGTACTCCTTCGCCCGCCCCTCGGCCGACCGCGCCGCCCGGGTGCTGGCCCTGACCCGCCCCACCGGCGGACGCATCACCCCGGACGGCCCGCTCACCGGCGATCTGCACGACCCGGTGACCGGACTGACCGCCGCCACGGGCCGGTTGACCGCCGTGGTCTGCGGCGACCCGGACGCCGCCGGACGGCTCGCCGACCGCCTCGGCGGCCACGCACCGGACGCCGAACCACCGGCCGACGAGCCCGGCGCCACTCCCCCGGACTCGCCGTCGGTCCTCCTCGGCGGCATCCCGCTCGACGACGTCCCCCGCGATACGGCGCGCGCCGCCGTCCTCGTCCAGGACAAGGACCCGACGCTCCTCTCCGGCACCCTCGGCGAACTCCTCGACATCCCCGCCTCGGGCCGTGTCGACGCCGCCGACGCGCTCGCCGCGGCCCAGTGCGGCGATGTGCTGGCCGCGCTGGCACAGGCGTCGGATGACGCGTCCGGCGACCCGGGCACGGCCCGTATCACCGAACGCGGCCGGTCCCTCTCCGGTGGCCAGCGCCAGCGCCTGGCCCTCGCCCGGTCCCTGGTGGCCGACCCCGAGGTCCTCGTCCTCGACGAGCCGACCAGCGCCGTCGACGCACATACCGAGGCGCGGATCGCCGACGGGCTGCGGGCGCTGCGCACCGGCCGCACCACCGTCGTCCTCACCTCCAGCCCGCTGCTGCTCGACCGGGCGGACCAGGTGGTCTTCCTACGCGACGGCGTACTCGCCGCCGCCGCCCCGCACCGCGAGCTGCTCCGCACCTGCCCGGCGTACCGCTCCGTCGTCACCCGCGACGCCGCACCGTCCGCCCTCCCCGGCGACGACCGTCTGCGGCCCGCGGACACCGCCGCCCGTACCGCCCCGATCGAGGAGACCGCATGATCGGCCTGGCCCCGCCGAAGCACGATCCGGACACCCCGCAGACCGCCACCACCCTGCCGGTCGGCTCCCCGGCGACGGTGCGGTCCTACGTGGCCGGGCTGCTGCGGCGGCACCGCCGCGCGTTCGCGCTGCTCATCGGCGTGAACGTCGCGGCGGTCTGCGCGTCGATGACCGGCCCCTACCTCCTCGGCGGGCTCGCCGAGGACCTCTCCCGCGGCACCACCTCCCTCCCGCTGGGCGCCACCGTCGCGCTCTTCCTCGCCGCGCTGCTGGTGCAGACGGTCTTCGTCCGCATCGTGCGGCTGCGCGGGGCCGTGCTCGGCGAGGAGATGCTGGCGGATCTGCGGGAGGACTTCCTCGTACGGTCGGTGGCGCTGCCGCCGGGCGTCCTGGAGAAGGCGGGCACCGGCGATCTGCTGTCCCGGATCACCACGGACATCGACCGGCTCTCCGAGGCCATGCGGGAAGCCGTGCCGCAGCTCGCCATCGGGGTGGTCTGGATCGCCCTGCTGCTGGGCGGGCTGGTGGTCACCGCGCCGCCGCTCGCCGTATCCGTCGTCATCGCGCTCCCGCTGCTGATCGTCGGCTGCCGCTGGTACTACGCCCGTGCGCCACGCGCCTACCGTTCCGAGGCCGCCGGGTACGCCGCGGTGGCCGCGGCCCTCACCGAGACCGTCGACGCGGGCCGCACCGTCGAGGCACACCGCCTGGGCCGACGGCGGGTGGCCTTCTCCGAACAGCGGGTGCGCGAGTGGGCCCGCTGGGAGCGGTACACGCTTTATCTGCGTTCGGTGTTCTTCCCCGTCATCAATGTGACGTATGTGCTGCTCCACGGCACGGTGCTGATCCTCGGCGGCGTCTTCGTCCTGCAGGGCCGGATCACGCCCGGGCAGCTGACGACCGGTGCGCTGCTGGCGCAGATGATGACCGAGCCGGTCGGCATGGTGCTGCGCTGGTACGACGAACTGCAGGTGGCCCAGGTGTCCATCGCCCGGCTCGTCGGCGTACGGGAGATCGAGCCGGACGCCGCCGACGCGGCGCTCGCCCCCGACGGGCGGGACGTCCACGCCGACGGGGTGCGCTTCGGCTACCGGCCGGGCGTGGACGTGCTGCACGAGGTGTCGCTGCGGGTGCGGCCCGGCAGCAGGCTCGCGCTGGTGGGTCCGTCCGGGGCCGGGAAGTCGACGCTCGGCCGACTGCTGGCGGGGATCTACGGGCCCCGGACCGGCTCGGTGACGCTGGGCGGCGCGGAGCTGTCCGCCATGCCCGCCGAGCGGGTCCGCTCCCATGTGGCGCTGGTCAACCAGGAGCACCATGTCTTCGTGGGCTCGCTCCGCGACAATCTGCGGCTGGCCCGCGCCGGGGCCGCCGAGGACGAACTGTGGGCGTCGCTGACCGCGGTCGACGCCGACGGCTGGGCGCGGGCGCTGCCGGAAGCGCTGGACACCGAGGTCGGCTCCGGCGGCCACGCGCTGACCCCGGCGCAGGCGCAGCAGATCGCGCTGGCCCGGCTGGTGCTGGCCGATCCGCACACGCTCGTCCTCGACGAGGCGACGTCGCTGCTCGATCCGCGCGCGGCCCGCAGCCTGGAGCGGTCGCTGGGCCAGGTGCTGGACGGCCGCACGGTCGTGGCCATCGCCCACCGACTGCACACCGCCCACGACGCGGATCTCATCGCGGTGGTCGAGGGCGGCCGGATCAGCGAACTGGGCAGCCACCAGGAACTGGTGGCCGCCGACGGCGCGTACGCGGCACTGTGGCGTTCCTGGCACGGCTGAGGTGCGGGGCGGACCGGCGGCCACCCTGCCGGTCCGCCTGTCAGAGTCGCCGCCGGTCCGCCTGTCGGGCACGGCGGCTGCGCGGCGGTGTCGAACCGGGCGATCCGGTGCGCGGAAACCGCCGGGGTCACCTCCGGCGCCTCGGCACCGGAACTCCTCGTCGATCAGGCCCTGGGCCGGCCGGTCGAGCGCGGCCTCACGGCCCGGGAGACCGTCGTCGCGGCCGAGGAACCGCGCCGCCTGTACGGGACGGCGGCCGGTCAGACGTAACCGAGTGCTCCCAAGGCGCCGATGCCACCAAGGAGCAGGAACGCGGGCATGAGGATCTTCAGCTCCACCCAGCTTCCGGCGCGGAACCGCATGGCCTGCGGCGGGCCGACCGGGAACCAGCGCTTGCGGCCTATCGGGATGGGCCACAGGACCGGGCAGCCCGACACCGTCAGGGCGTCGCCGATGTCGTGTACCAGCGCGCCCAGGACGATCGGCAGGCCCAGCCAGAGGTACTCCTGGCCGGGTTCGGTGAACAGCCACCCGGCGCCGTTGCCCGGCTGGTCGAGGATGTCCGCCAGGATCCACGCCATGGTGGCGCCCAGGAGCCACACCAGGATGTCGCTGGAGACCCGGGCTGCGCGCCACAGCAGCCCCTCGATGGCCAGCACCATGTGGACGAAGAGGATGCCCAGCACCGCCCACCGGCCGCCCCGGACGGCCAGGAGCGACATGCCACCGCCGACGAGGACCGCCCAGAGCCAGGTGTGGGTGAGCGTGCGGTGCCCGCCGGAACGGTTCGAGTCGCCGCGCATCTTCGTCGCCTTGTACACGGCGTGCGAGAGCGTGTCGACCACGTCGCAGACCATCCGCGACAGCGGCCCGAAGGCGCGCGAGATGGTGGCGGACTTGTGGTCCAGGTCGGGGGCGAGCGCCGCCCCGGCGCAGATCAGGGCACCGCAGACGAGCACGGGCCAGGGCATCTGATACCCGGCGGCTCCGGCCGCCGCCCCCACCCCCAGCCAGGCCGCGGCCCCGGACAGCGAATGCGCCGGTCCCATCATGGTCGTTCCCCACCCCTTGAATTCCGGTGTCCGGTCTCTGTGACGCCTGGTCGGTGACACAGGGTAGCGTCAGATGATCTCCATATGAGCGGCCGGTTCCCGGATACGGGTCGGGGCCAGGCAGTATGGGGACGTGACCCTCATCGATCATTTGCCGAAAGTCGCCGACCCCGATGCCCTCTTCGAAGCCTTTTCGAGCTGGGCCGAGCAGCAGGGCATCGCGCTCTACCCTGCCCAGGAGGAGGCGCTGATCGAAGTGGTCTCGGGTGCGAACCTCATCCTGTCGACCCCGACCGGCTCCGGTAAGAGCCTGGTGGCGGCCGGCGCCCACTTCACCGCACTCGCCCACGACCAGGTCACCTTCTACACCGCGCCGATCAAAGCGCTGGTGTCGGAGAAGTTCTTCGATCTGTGCAAGCTGTTCGGCACCGAGAACGTCGGCATGCTCACGGGCGACGCGTCCGTGAACGCGGACGCCCCGGTGATCTGCTGCACCGCCGAGGTGCTCGCCTCCATCGCCCTGCGGGACGGCAAGAACGCCGACATCGGCCAGGTCGTGATGGATGAGTTCCACTTCTACGCGGAGCCGGACCGCGGCTGGGCCTGGCAGATTCCGCTGCTGGAGCTGCCGCAGGCGCAGTTCATCCTGATGTCCGCGACGCTCGGCGACATGTCGCGGTTCGAGGAGGACCTGACGCGGCGCACCGGCAAGCCGACGTCGGTGGTCCGGTCGGCGACCCGGCCCGTTCCGCTGTCGTACGAGTACCGGGCGACTCCGATGACGGAGACGCTGACCGAGTTGCTGGAGACCCACCAGTCGCCGGTCTACATCGTCCACTTCACCCAGGCGGCCGCCGTGGAACGGGCGCAGGCGCTGATGAGCATCAACATGTGCACGCGCGCCGAGAAGGACGAGATCGCGAAGCTCATCGGGAACTTCCGGTTCACCACGAAGTTCGGGCGGAACCTGTCGCGTTACGTCCGGCACGGCATCGGCGTGCACCACGCAGGGATGCTGCCCAAGTACCGGCGGCTCGTCGAGAAGCTGGCACAGGCCGGTCTGCTGAAGGTGATCTGCGGGACCGACACCCTCGGCGTGGGCGTCAACGTCCCCATCCGTACGGTGCTGTTCACGGCGCTGACCAAGTACGACGGCACCCGGGTACGGACGCTGCGGGCCCGGGAGTTCCACCAGATCGCGGGGCGGGCCGGCCGGGCCGGATTCGACACCGCGGGCTTCGTCGTGGCACAGGCTCCCGATCACGTCGTCGAGAACGAGAAGGCGCTGGCGAAGGCGGGCGACGATCCGAAGAAGCGCCGCAAGGTCGTGCGGAAGAAGGCCCCCGAGGGGTTCGTCAACTGGGGTGAGAACACCTTCGAGAAGCTGATCGCCTCCGACCCCGAGCCGCTGACCTCGCGGTTCCGCGTGACGCACACGATGCTGCTGTCCGTGATCGCCCGGCCGGGCAACGCGTTCGAGGCGATGCGCCGCCTGCTGGAGGACAACCACGAGCCGCGCCGCAATCAGCTGCGGCACATCCGGCGGGCCATCGCGATCTACCGATCGCTGCTGGACGGCGGCATCGTCGAGCAGCTGGACAAGCCGGACGCGGAGGGCCGCATCGTCCGGCTGACCGTCGACCTCCAGCAGGACTTCGCGCTGAACCAGCCGCTGTCGACGTTCGCACTCGCGGCGTTCGACCTGCTGGACCCGGAGTCGCCGTCGTACGCGCTGGACATGGTGTCGGTCGTGGAGTCCACGCTGGATGATCCGCGGCAGATCCTCGCGGCCCAGCAGAACAAGGCGCGCGGCGAGGCGGTCGCCCAGATGAAGGCCGACGGCGTCGAGTACGAGGACCGCATGGAGCGGCTCATGGACGTCGAGTACCCCAAGCCGCTGGCGGACCTCCTCTTCCACGCGTACGGGTTGTACCGCCACAGCCATCCTTGGGTCGGCGACCATCCGCTCGCGCCGAAGTCGGTCATCCGCGACATGTACGAACGCGCCATGACCTTCACGGAGTTCACCTCGTTCTACGAGCTGGCGCGTACCGAGGGCATCGTGCTGCGGTACCTGGCGAGCGCGTACAAGGCGCTGGACCACACCGTCCCCGACGACCTCAAGTCCGAGGACTTCGAGGACCTCATCGCCTGGCTGGGCGAGATGGTGCGTCAGGTCGACTCCAGTCTGCTGGACGAGTGGGAGCAGCTGGCCAATCCGGAGACGGAGACGGCGGAGGAGGCCGCGGAGCGCGCCGATCAGGTCCGGCCGGTCACGTCGAACGCGCGGGCGTTCCGGGTGCTGGTCCGCAACGCGATGTTCCGTCGGGTGGAGCTCGCGGCGCTGGACAAGGTCGAGGAGCTGGGCGATCTGGACGCGGACTCCGGCTGGGACGTCGATGCCTGGGGCGACGCGATGGACGCCTACTGGGACGAGTACGAGGAGCTGGGCACCGGCCCGGACGCGCGCGGCCCGAAGCTGCTGCGGATCGAGGAGGACGCGGAGCACGGTCTGTGGCGGGTGCGGCAGACCTTCGCCGACCCGAACGGTGATCACGACTGGGGCATCTCCGCCGAGGTCGATCTGGCCGCCTCCGACGAGGAGGGGCGCGCGGTGGTGCGTGTCACGGAGGTGGGACAACTGTGAGCGGGACGCGGCGGGCCGCGGCTGAGGGCCACCGGCCATGACGAATCCGGCGGAGAAGCTGGTGGATCTGCTCGACCTGGAGCAGATCGAGGTGAACATCTTCCGGGGCCGCAGCCCGCAGGAGTCCCTCCAGCGGGTCTTCGGCGGGCAGGTCGCGGGGCAGGCGTTGGTGGCGGCCGGGCGGACCACGGAGGGCGACCGGCCGGTCCACTCCCTCCATGCGTACTTTCTGCGCCCGGGCCGCCCCGGGGTGCCGATCGTGTACCAGGTCGAGCGGGTGCGTGACGGACGTTCCTTCACCACGCGCCGGGTCGTCGCCATCCAGCAGGGGCGCACGATCTTCAATCTGACCGCCTCCTTTCACAAGCCGGAACCCGGCTTCACCCATCAGTTGCCGCTCCGTCAGGTGCCCGGACCGGAGGACCTGCCGACGATCGCGGAGGAGGCCCGCGCGCATCTGGGCGCGGTGCCCGAGGCCCTGGAGCGCATGTCCCGGCGGCAGCCGTTCGACATCCGGTACGTCGACCGGTTGCGGTGGACGCCGGAAGAGGTCGAGGGGGCCGAGCCACGCAGCGCGGTGTGGATGCGCGCGGTCGGGCCGCTCGGCGATGATCCGCTGGTGCACACCTGCGCCCTGACCTACGCCAGCGACATGACGCTGCTGGACGCGGTCCGCCTCCCCGTCGAGCCGCTGTGGGGGCCACGCGGTTTCGACATGGCCTCCCTCGACCACGCCATGTGGTTCCACCGGCCGTTCCGCGCCGACGAGTGGTTCTTGTACGACCAGGAGTCCCCCATCTCGACGGGCGGCCGGGGCCTGGCCCGCGGCTCGATCTACGACCGGGAGGGCAGGCTGCTGGTCTCCGTCGTCCAGGAGGGCCTGTTCCGCCCGGTGTGAGGGTCGGACGGTCCGCGTCGGCCGGGCCCGGTCGGCGCCGCGGACCGTCGTCGGCGGGGCATCCTGGACAGCCCGTGGGTGACGCTCCGCGTGCGGTCCGGTGCTTCGTCGCGGGCCTGTTCGACGGCGCGGTTGAGGTTGACGCGGTACCACAGCACCTCGTCGAACGCCTCGGCGATCAGGACGCTCTCATAGGATTCGCGGGCGGCCGCGGTGGCCGTGATCACGGAGGCGAAGTGGGGCTTGAGGCCGCGGAGCACAGCCCGCTCCGCCGGGTCCTGGACGACGGAGGCGAACTCCTCCGGGGGTAGCACCGCGGCGATGACGGCGGCCGCTTCCCAGGCGTCGGCCGCTTGGCCCATGAGCTGGGCGACGCGTCGGCCACGCCACTGGCGGGCGCGCCAGTCCTGTCCCTCGTCCAGCATCGTCCGCATGGCCGCCGGGGTGTTGGCGTGCAGCAGGTCGGGCGCGCGGTCGGCGAAGGCAGCGACCTCCGAGGCGAGGTAGAGCCAGACGAGGGCGCCGTAGCGGTTGACGTAGAACCTGACAGGGCTGAAGCAACCCGATTTGGTCAGGCGCAGGAAGCGGCCGGGGCCGATGCCCATCAGGGTGGCGGCTTCCGTGGTTCCGACGGTGCGGATCCGCTCCCGGAAGGCGTCCGGGTAGTCCGGCTCGGACCGCAGCCGGGCGATTTCTCCGGCAGGGACGCGGCGCCGGTGGTGCGCCGCGCCGGGCCGCGGTGCGTTCCCCGCCGGGACCGTGTGCACCGCGCCGAGCTGGACGGCCAGCTCCAACTCCCCCGTTCGCAGCTCCAGTTCGCGGGCCGCCTGGCCCATCGTGAGTGTCTGCTGTCCGTCGTGCATGACTGTCATGGCAATTCCCCCGCAGTCCGGTCGGTCACTGACAGTTATGACCATAGCGGGGGTGTGTGACAGTCGGTCAACCCTGCTCTCGGGCCTGTGGATAACTCTGCGGTTTGCGTGCCGCGACGCCGAGATGCTCACCGACGCGGTTGACGAGCAGCGTCATCTCGTAGGCGATCTGCCCCATGTCGGCGTTGTGGCCCGCCAGTACGCACAGGCAGCTGCCGTCACCCGCGGCGGTCACGAAGAGGACCACATCGTCGAATTCGACCATCGTCTGCCGCACCCGACCGGCGCGAAAGTGGTGCCCGGAGCCCTTCGCGAGGCTGTGCAGGCCCGAGGCGACCGCGGCCAAGTGTTCCGCGTCCTGTCGTGCGAGACCCTGGCTCACGCCGGTGACCAGGCCGTCGTTGGAGAGAACCAGCGCGTGCCGCACCTTCTCCACACGTTGCGTCAGATCGTCCAGCAGCCAGTCGAGCCCGCTGGTCAGTGCCATGCCGCTTCCTCCCCGTGTCCCCGTCCCCACCCCTGGTGCGGACGGCAGCCGGTACAAGACTGCTGTGCCAGCGTGGCCCACCTCCGGCGTCTCGGCAAGCGGCCCTGCGGCGTGCCCTGCGCGGCATGATCGCTGCGGATGGGGAGTATGTGCACATGGCACGAAAAATGGCGAAAGAAGAGTGGCTGAAGTTCCTCTCCGAGGGAATCCGCACCGGCAAATTGTCGACCGTCCGGGACTACGGCCTCCCCCATGTGGCTCCGGTCTGGTTCGTCGTGGACGGCGATGAGCTGGTGTTCAACACGGGCAAGGAGACCGTCAAGGGCCGCAATCTGCTGCGGGACGGCAAGGTGGCGCTGTGCGTGGACGACGAGCGGCCGCCGTTCGCGTTCGTGGTCGTCCAGGGCACCGCCGAGATCGGTGAGGACGTGGCGGACGTGCGGCACTGGGCCACCCGTATCGCGGCGCGCTACATGGGCGAGGAGCGGGCCGAGGAGTTCGGCGCGCGCAATGGAGTCCCCGGCGAACTGGTGGTCCGGGTCCACGTCGACAAGGTGGTCGCCATGGCCGATCTCGCGGCGTGACCCCGGGGCGGCGCGGCGTCCCGTGGCGGACCGCGCCGCCCCGGGGAGCGCCGCTCGCGGCACACTGGGGCCACGAGTACCGGCACGGTGGCGGCCCGCCCGTCCGCCACGCCCCGCCCCGGAGCCGCCCTCCCGGGCTGGACACCGTCTCGCCCCCGGAGGAGCCCGATGGCCGACGGAGACACCCAACACCCGCAGGACGTAAGGGCGTTCTTCGGCCCGCGCGCGGCCCACTGGGACGTCCGCTTCCCGGGCGACGACCCGGCCTACGCCGCCGGGGTTGCCGCACTGGACCTACGGCCCGGGGAACGGGCCCTGGACGCGGGCTGCGGCACGGGCCGGGCGCTGCCCGCGCTCCGGGCAGCGGTGGGGGCGCGCGGACTCGTCCTGGGCGCCGACCTCACCCCGGAGATGCTGGACGCCGCCGTACGGGCCGGGAGGGACGCGTCGGCGTTCCTGCTACTGGCGGACGCGTCCCGCCTCCCCGTCGGCGACGCGGCGCTCGACGCCGTCTTCTCCGCGGGGCTGCTCTCTCACGTTCCGGACCCCGGGGACAGCCTCGCCGAATGGGCCAGGGCGGTCCGCCCCGGGGGACGGCTGGCGCTGTTCCACCCGGTGGGCCGGGCCGCGCTCGCCGCCCGTAAGGGACGGCCGCTCACCCCGCACGACCTGCGGGCGGAGCCGAATCTGCGGCCCCTGCTGGCCGGTGCGGGCTGGGAGTTGGTGCGGTACGCCGACGAGGACGACCGCTACCTGGCACTCGCCGTGCGCCGGGTCTGAGCGCTCAGGCGGGCTCCCCGGTACCGGTCGTGGGACCGGCTCCCCCTGGGGTCGTCGACGGATCCGGGCCCTCCGGGCGCGGCGCCCCGGGAAGGTGCCCAGGTCGGCGACGCGGAAGCCGTTGGGATAGCCCTTGATCTCGGGGTTCTGCCGGGCGTAGTGCGGGGTCCGGCGCGGCGGCATCAGCCGCACCGCGCGGGCGCGCAGCCGCAGGGCGGTGCGCACCACCGTACGGGCGGCCGGACGGGCGGCCTGTACCGGAAGGCGGCAATCAGCCGTCTGTTCGGTGGGAAGGGCTTCGACCTTAGGTGCCGGGGGCGCGTCCTGTAGGTGCGCCGGGAAGCATGGCCGGAAGACATCGTGGCGCGTTCCGGCCCTCGGACGACGGGCGGCGGAGGGCGCCCGCGGCTGGCGGCAAGGCCGTACCGAGCCATTTAAGGTGCGCCGACGATGACGGACGGTCCGGATGGGGTGGCGCGCGTGTCGACGAGCCAGGCGCTGGCGACGACCAGTTGTTCGCTGACGGCGGTGTTGTTGACGCCCGCGCAGTTCCCGAGCGTGCTGGGCGACGACTACCCGGAGGTGTGCGCGGGACTCGGCCTCGAACCGTACGCCGAGGGGTACGGGCTGGTCCTCGGGCAGGACGGCCGGGGCGCCCGGTGGACCGTGGCCACCGAGGACGTGTCGCTGGTGGCGTGCGCCGTCGCCGCGTGGGACTGCGGCATGGAGTACGGCCTCTCCCCCGGGGAGGACGGCGTCGTCACCGCGCTGCCCGGCTGGCCACTGGTGCTGGCCGTGAGGGCGGGCCGGGCGTCGCCGCGTGCGTCGACGTCGATTGTCAGACCCTCGTGATGGACTTGTCCTGCATCGGTCGACGAAGCTCACGGGGAGGCATTGATGCAGGTGATGAGTGGTGCGCGCATCCAGATGACGGTGGCGGGACAGGGCCACGCACGGACCGTTGACACGACGGAGCGGACGGACGGCACGGCGGCCGCCGGAGCGTTCGCAGGGGCGGCATTCGAGGGGGCGGCGACAGCCCGGGGGAAGGGGCACGGCTGCGGCTCGGGGGCGTCCTGCGGCGGGGTGTTTCGGGGCGGCCACACCACCGGGGCCCGCAGGCGCCCTTCGGACAACCACCGGCCGGTGGCGCCGCGCCCCGTGTACCGGGGCCCTGACACCGGCACGGAGGCCGTACGACGAGGGTGAGCGCGAGCTGAACGGCACGACGTGCCGACCGGCGTGACACGGACAGGAGAGGAGGTCGAGCGCCGTCCGACCCGGGGCGCTTACCCGGGCCGGGCGGCCTGCCGGGAGCGGGGGCCCGCATGGAGCGCCAAGAGCAGGGGTGGCAGTTCTGACCATGGCGGGCCTGGGTTGCGTCGGGTGCCCGGGCGGAGGGCGGGTTCGCGGCGATCAGTGCGTGCGTAAGGTGGCGGGTCGGCCGGTACCGGGCCCGTAGAGGCGCGAGCCTGCGAGTGAGCTCCACGGAGGTGAGGGACTCCTGCGCCGGACGGACACCGGTGATCCGACGGCCGAACTTCCGGCATCACGAACAGCCTCAGGCATCGCAACGCCTCCAGGCATCGCAAGCAGCTTCCGGCATCACGAGCGGCCCCAGGCATCGCAAGCAGCTCCGGCATCGCGAGCAACTGCGGGTACGCCCAAGCCGCCCCCGTCGCCGGACAGCATTCGCTCCCTGGCGGCGGAAGGCAGCCCGGCCCCCGACCGCCTCAGCGGCCCAGCTGCTTGCGGCTCACGTGCCGCAGGCGGCGGCGCTGGGAGGGGTCCAGCGTCAGATAGGCGACGGCCGGTACACCAACCATCACCAGGAGGGCCGCCCAGAGCGGCAGCAGCCACAGCAGGACCACTCCCACCGCGACGCCACCCACTGCGACCTTCGCCCGTGTGGACATGGATTCACTCCCCTTCCGCGGCACGTACCGCGCTCTGTCACTCCTTGAACGCCGTGCGGGCTCCGCAGGTTCCATGAACAGCTTGCGCGTCCTGTACCCTCGGGCGCCACATCGGGCAGTAGTCAAACTTGAGGAGTCCGTTCCGCCGTGACCCACCTCCCGCTGTCACCCTCCGCCCCTCAGCCGAGCCTGTCGGCCGCCCTCACCGGCTGCGCGGCCACCTTCCTGCCCTCGGATCCGCCGCGTGGCGGGCGGGTCGCCTTCTGGCGCCCGGACGGCGCGCCCCTGGGTCCCGCCGTGGACGCCTTGAGCGCCCTGACCACCACGCCACCCGATGCCGATCGCCCCGGTGGGCCCGCCGATGCCCACCTCGCCCCCGCACCGGGCCGGGACGGACAGCTCCCGGCGCCCACCGGCAGCGTGACGGTCGCGCTCACCCAGGAACACGACCGTCCGTCCGGGGGCGCGGAAACCGGTGACGCGCGCCCCTGGGACGACGGCATCGTGCTGCGCGAGGTACCGGCCGTCCTCCTTCCCGTCGCAGAGGCGCTGCCGCTGCTGACGCGCGCCCGGAGCGGCGGCGATGCAGACCCCTCCGTCGCCCTCTGGGGCACGGCCGCGGTGGTCGCGCTGCAACTCGTCGCCCGGGGGCGGCTGTTGCCCGGCCTGAGTCCCCAGGGATACGACGCCTGGCGGCTGGGCCCGTTCGACGCGGCGGACGGGGAGCGGGTGCGTGCCCTGGCCGCCGCCATGCCGCCGTACGCGCGCGCCGCGCCCCTTCCCGCCCTGGGCGGCCAGGCCCCGGACGGCCCCGTCCTGCTGCCCGAACCGGAGCGGCATCTGCGGGCCTTCCTCGACGCGGTGGCCGACGGGCTGCCCCGTTCCCCCGCCGCCGGCCTCGTCACCAACGCCCCGGCCTTCGCTGCAACCGCCCCGCAGCACATCCCGGAGCAGCACGCCTGGGCGGCGGACATCGCCGCCGGGCACGACGCGGGCGTACTGCTCTCACTGCGGATGGAGGTCCGTGGGCCGGGCGGCCTGCCCGCGGCCTCCGGGGAGGGCGGCCCCGC
Organism: Streptomyces sp. NPDC059080; assembly: GCF_042739975.1. Classification (NCBI taxonomy): domain Bacteria; kingdom Bacillati; phylum Actinomycetota; class Actinomycetes; order Kitasatosporales; family Streptomycetaceae; genus Streptomyces; species Streptomyces sp. NPDC059080. The sequence goes on along the minus strand of NZ_JBHYGX010000003.1, from coordinate 153,706 downwards.
TCCTCTCGCCGCCCCGGGGAGCCTCACCTTCGCGGCCGTCCTCCAGGTGCACAGCGTGACGGATCCGGGCGTGGTGACGGATGCGGCAGAGGTATGGGCGGGGGGCTCGGCCGCCGGGGAGGCGTTCGGCGCGCGGGCCCGGATGGACACACTGGTCACGCTGCGCCGGGCGGCCGCCGTGTGGGCTCCGCTCGCCCCGCTGCTCTCGGCGGCCGTACCGGACACGCTGGAACTCGACGACGAGGAGGTCGTGGCCCTGCTGGGCCCGGCGGGGCGGTCGCTGGCCGCTGCCGGGGTGCAGGTGCACTGGCCGAAGGAGCTGGCCACCGGCCTGACCAGCCACGCGGTGGTGAAGTACGCCGCACCCGGGGGCGGCTCAGGACCGGCGCATGCCGAAGATGGTGCCGCCCCTGGGGAGGAGCTCCGTTCCCAGGGGGACGGCGGTGCGGCGTGGGGCGGGCGGCCCGGTGGCCCGGCGGCGTTGTTGTCGGCTGGTGCGCTGCTCTCGTTCAGCTGGCGGTTCTCGGTGGGCGGCCAGGCCCTCGACCGGGCGGAGCTGGACCGGCTCGCCGAGGCGGGCCGGCCGCTGGTGCGGTTGCGGGACCGGTGGGTGCTGGTCGACACGGAGGCGCTACGGGCCGCCCGGGGGCGCGCGGACCGTACGCTCACGCCCCTGGACGCGTTGGGCGCCGCGCTGACCGGCAGCGCCGAGACCGACGACGGCGACCGGGTCGCGGTCGAGGTGGCGGGCCCGCTGGCCGCGCTGCGGGACCGGCTCGCCGATCCCGAACACCCAGGCCGTGCGCCCGTGGAGCAGCCCGCGGCGCTCGCCGCCACCCTCCGCGACTACCAGCTGCGCGGACTGGGGTGGCTGCACCAGATGACCTCGCTCGGCCTGGGCTGCTGCCTCGCCGACGACATGGGCCTGGGCAAGACGATCACGCTCATCGCGCTGCATCTGCACCGCGCGGCCAACCGGGAGACCGCGGGTCCCACGCTCGTCGTGTGCCCCACCTCCCTGTTGGGCAACTGGCAGCGGGAGATCGAGAAGTTCGCCCCGGGGACCGCGGTCCGCCGCTACCACGGTGCGCGGCGCAGCCTGGTGGAGATCGCGCCGGACGAGTTCGTCCTCACCACGTACGGAACCCTGCGGATGGACGCCGCGCGGCTGGCGGAAGCGGGGTGGGGGCTGGTCGTCGCGGACGAGGCGCAGCATGTGAAGAACCCCGCGTCGGCGACCGCGCGGGCGCTGCGGTCGGTGCCCTCCGAGGCGCGGGTGGCGCTGACCGGTACACCCGTGGAGAACGACCTCTCCGAGCTGTGGGCCGTCCTCGACTGGACGACACCGGGGCTCCTCGGACCGCTCGGCCGGTTCCGTACGCGCTACGCCCAGGTCATCGAGGGCGGCTCCGCCTCCCCCGGGGCGGTGGCCGCGGCCGAGCGGCTGGCGCGGCTGGTGCGGCCGTTCCTGCTGCGCCGCCGTAAGTCGGACCCCGGTATCGCTCCCGAGCTGCCGCCGAAGACGGAGACCGACCGCGCGGTGACCCTCACCGCCGAACAGGCCGGACTGTACGAGGCGGTGGTGCGGGAAGGGCTCACGGAGATCGCCGGGACGGACGGCTTCGCGCGACGCGGGCTGGTGGTCAAGCTGCTCACCTCGCTCAAGCAGATCTGCAACCACCCGGCGCAGTACCTCAAGGAGCTGGACGGCGGCGGAGGGGCCTCCTCCGGGCGGCCGGAAGTACCGGTTCCCGCGCGGGAAACCGGGGCTCCTACGGGTGCGCCGGTTTCGGAGGGTTTGGGGAACTCGCCGCGTATCGCCGGGCGTTCGGGAAAAGTGGAACTGCTCGACGAACTGCTGGAGACCTTGCTGGCCGAGGAGGCGAGTGTGCTGGTGTTCACGCAATACGTACAGATGGCGCGCCTGCTGGAGCGGCATCTGACGGGGCGCGGCATTCCCGTGCAGCTGCTGCACGGTCAGACGCCGGTGGCGCGGCGGGAGGAGATGGTGCGGCGCTTCCAGGAGGGCGCGGTGCCGGTGTTCCTGCTGTCGTTGAAGGCGGCCGGCACCGGGCTGAACCTCACCCGTGCCTCCCATGTCGTGCACTTCGACCGTTGGTGGAATCCGGCGGTCGAGGCCCAGGCCACCGACCGTGCGTACCGCATCGGGCAGACCCAGCCGGTCCAGGTGCACCGCATGATCACGGAGGGCACGGTCGAGGACCGCATCGCCGACATGCTCGCCCGTAAGCAGCGGCTGGCCGACGCGGTGCTCGGCTCGGGCGACGCGGCGCTGACCGAGCTGACCGACGCCGAGCTGGCGGAGCTGGTCACCCTGCGGGGAGAGCACGGATGACGGGACGGCCGCGGTATCAGGGGAACGACGGACATGGCGTACGGGAAAGGGAGTGGGACGGGGTGACGGGGGCCGTGGAAGAGATGCGGGCGGAGTACGAGGATCCTGAGGCCGGGCGGGGGTCCGGCGGGCGCGAGGCGGTGCCGGAGCGGACCTTCGCGGCGCTGCCCGCGGTGCGCGGCGGGGCGTTCGCGCACACCTGGTGGGGCCGGGCCTGGCTGAAGGCGCTGGAGGACACCGCGCTCGACGGGCAGCAGGTCAAGCAGGGGCGGCGGCATGCCCGGGCCGGTGCCGTCGGAGCCGTGTCGGTGCGCCCGGGCCGGATCACGGCCATGGTGCAGGACCGCGATCACACCCGGCACCGCGCCGATGTCCTGCTGCAGCAGCTCGGCCCGCGGGAGTGGGACCGGCTGCTGGATGTGATGGCGGACCGCGCCGGGCACATCGCCGCCCTTCTGGACAGGGACATGCCGCCGGTGCTCGCCGAGGACGCGTCGGCCGTGGGCATCGAACTGCTGCCGGGCATCGGCGATCTGGAATCGGAGTGCAGTTGTGAGGAGTGGGACCACTGCGCGCACTCCGCCGCACTCTGCTACCAACTGGCCCGGCTGCTCGACGAGGACCCGTTCCTGCTGTTGCTGGTACGCGGTCGCGGGGAGCGGGAGTTGCTGGACGAACTGCAGACCCGGAGCGCGGCGCGGGCCACCGACGCCTCCGGGGAGCGGCCGTCGGCGGCCGTCGGCACCCCCGCGGCGCAGGCGTACGCGGCGCGGGAGGCGCTGCCGCCGCTGCCCGCCCTGCCGCCACCGGTGGAAGCCTGGGACGACCCGGCTCCCCTCGGGGGCGGCACCCCGCCCGAGCCAGGGGTGGAGGTCGCCGCATTGGAGCTGCTGCGGGCGGACACGGCGGCGCGGGCCCGGCAGTTGCTGGCCGGGGCCCTCGCCGACCGGCCCGGTCGGGCGCTGTCCCCGCTCACCCGCGCGCAGGACGCCGTGCGGCTGGCGGCCACCGGTCCGGGGCCCGCGGTGACGGCGCGTCTGGCGGCGGGCTCGGGGCGCGATGCGCGGGCCATGACGCTGGCGGTCCGGGCCTGGCGGCTGGGCGGGGTGGAGGCACTCGACGTCCTGGAGGAGGACCGGGTGCCGGATCCAGCCGATCTGGTGCGCGCCCGGGCGCAGCTGGCCGCCGCTTGGCCGCAGGACGCCGACCAGCCCGAGCTGCGGATGTCGCACGGCCGTTGGACGGTGCGGGGCGCCGACACGCAGGTGCGCCACGGGCGGGACGGACGCTGGTGGCCGTACCGCAAGGAGCAGGGCCGTTGGGCGCCCGTCGGCCCGGCGGTGGAGGATCCGGCGGCGGCGCTCGCCACCGCGATATCCGGTTCGGACGCCGCGAGCGCCCCGGATTCGCGGACGGGTGCGGGACCGGACGACAGATAGCGCCGGACGGTCCCCGGTGCGTCCGGGTGTCCGTCGGCCGATCCCCGTCGCCCTCCTGCGGGTGGGCGGCGGGGCGTGCTTCGCTGAACCGATCCCCTGCGCACCGATCCCGACCGTCCCGGTCCCCGTCGCACCGCAGCCCGCCGCCGGGCCGGTGCCCCGCAGCGAGGAGGAGTCATGACCGGTACCCCACCGGCGCCCGGCAGGGCCACCGTGCCGTATCACGAGGACCGGTCGCCGGGGAGCGGGACGCTGCCGCCCCGGCCCTGGTACGCCGGGTCGGACGCCGCACGGCTGTCGCTGAACGGCGTCTGGCGATTTCGGCTGTCGCCGACGGCCGCCGCCCGGGACACCGCGTTCGCCGACCTGGATTTCGACGACGCCCACTGGGCGGAGCTGCGGGTACCGGGCCACTGGGTGCTCCAGGGCACGGCGCGCCCGCGTACACCAACACCGCGTGGCGACGGGCGAGAGCGCGACCGTCGCCGTCCGGTGTTCGACCGTGCCGTCGGCGGAGCGCTGCCGCTCACCGCGCTGGAGGGGCTGCGGCTGATCGGTCTGCCGCGCGGCACCGGCCTGCGCGCGGTGCTCGAACGCGCCTGTACGCGGGCCGGGTTCCGGCCGGACATCGCCTTCGAGGCGGCGTCCCCGGGGCTGGTCACCCAGCTGGCCGCGCGGGGCCTCGGGGTGGCCGTGGTGCCCGCGCTGCCGGATCCGGTCGCGGCGGAGGCCGGGCTGTGGACCCGTGAGCTGACCGAGCCGCCGCTGCGTGGCCGGGTCGCGTTGGCCTGGCGGGCGGACGGCTCTCCGGGGCCGGCCGTCCGGATCCTGCTGGAGCAGCTGCACACCGCGCTGACCAGAGTCGCGCCGGATCCGTCGCGCTCACCGTCACCATCCGCCGCGCCCGGGCGGCGTGACGATCCGGGCAGGCGGGGCCCGGGCGATGCCCGTGGCGTCCGTCCCCGCTTCGCCGTTCCCCTGGAGAGGTTCCCTATGGTCCGCACATCCCCACAGTTCGCCGATGCCCTCGCCGCGGGCCCCGTGGTCCTCGACGGCGGGCTGTCCAACCAACTGGAGGCCGCGGGGCACGATCTCGGGGACGCGCTCTGGTCGGCACGGTTGCTCGCCGAGGATCCGGAGGCGGTGATCGAGGCGCACCGCGCGTACTACGCGGCGGGGGCTCAGGTGGCCATCACCGCCAGCTATCAGGCGACGTTCGAGGGGTTCGCGCGGCGCGGGACCGACGCCGACGAGGCCAGGGTGCTGCTCGGCCGCTCCGTGGCGCTGGCCCGGGAGGCGGCCGACCGGGCGCGGGCGGGCGGGGTCACCGGTCCGCTGTACGTCGCCGCGTCCGCCGGACCGTACGGCGCGATGCTGGCGGACGGTTCGGAGTACCGGGGCCGGTACGGGCTGACCGTGGCCGAACTGGAGCGTTTCCACCGGCCCCGGCTGGAGGTTCTGGCGACGGCCGGGCCGGATGTGCTGGCCCTGGAGACGGTGCCGGACGCCGACGAGGCGCGGGCCCTGGTGCGGGCGGTGCGCGGGCTGGACATCCCGGCGTGGCTCTCGTACAGCGTGGCGGGGGCGCGTACCCGGGCGGGGCAGTCGCTGGAGGAGGCGTTCGCGGTGGCGGCGGACGCGGACGAGATCGTCGCGGTGGGCGTCAACTGCTGCGCACCCGCCGACGCGGACCACGCCGTCGAGGTGGCGGCGCGGGTGACCGGCAAGCCGGTGGTGGTCTATCCGAACAGCGGGGAGAGCTGGGACGCCGGGGCCCGTACGTGGTGCGGTGCGCCGGAGTTCCGCGCGGAGCAGGTGGCCACCTGGGCGGCGGCCGGGGCGCGGCTGATCGGCGGCTGCTGCCGGGTGGGACCCGATCAGATCCGTGCGCTGGCCGCGCAGTTGCGGGGATGAGGGGCAGGCGTTCGCGGGGCCAGCGGGCGGGGAGGCCGTCAGCTCGCCCGGGGAACGCCCCACTCAACGTCCGCCCGGAAGCCCCGGTCCGGGGAGCGCCCTGCCCGGGGAGCGCCCGCCGGAAGCCCCGGCCGACGGCCCGTTCGCCCGGGGACAGCCGTGCGGCAACGCACGCCTCCGCACGCGCCGCCCCAGGCGGAGCGGCGCGCCCCACACCCGTCAGGACCGCGCCCCACACCCGTCAGGACAACGGCGCGTGCAGCTTCTTCGTGCCGGAGCTGTTGCCCATCAGGCTGCAGCTGACGCTCTTGATACCGAGGTCGTAGCCCTTGAGATTGGGGAACTGCACATAGGTGCCCTCGGCGGTCCCGGCGGGCTGGCGAGCGGCCTTGCTCTCCAGGTCGCTCTTGCAGATCTTGGCGGCCTCGTCCTTGATGTCGGAGCTGGACGTGAGGCCGGAGCGCAGCTGGTGAACGGTGACGACCTCGGCGTCATGCGCATCGTCGCAGGACGCCGCCTCGTTGTTGCCGCTGCCGTCCGCCGGGAGGTCATAGCAGTCGCCGACCTCCAGCTTGTAGAACGGGATGGTGCTCTCCGACGGCGAGGCGCTCGCGGGGGCGGACGGGAAGTCCGCGGGCGTGGTGGGTCCGTCGTCGGGCGTGGCGCTCGGCGAGGCGTCGGTGCTCTCGGACGGCGTGGCGCGGTTCTTCTTGTCGTCGTCGCCGTCGCCGCTCATCGCGAAGACGCCGAAGACCACGGCGAGCACGAGGACACCGCCGCCGATGATCGCCGCGATGATCTTGCCGTTGCCGCCGCCGGACGGCGGCGGGGGCGGCGGCTGCCAGCCCCCGGGGCCGCCGGGACCCGCCGGGCCGAAGCCGGGGCCGACCGGACCGAAGCCGCCGGGCGGCGGACCGGCCGGCTGTCCTCCGGGCGGCGGGAACCCGCCCTGGCCGTACCCGCCCTGGCCGTACCCGCCCTGGACCGGGCCCCCGGCACCGTAGCCGCCGGGAGGCGGGCCGAACCCGCCCTGGCCGTCGTTCGGGGGCTGGTTCGGCGGGGGCGGCGGAGGCGGCGGAAAGCTCATGACAGAGATAATCGCTTCTTTGCAGGGTCTTGGGAAACTCGATGACAGAGCTGGTACGGACGGCAGCTGCAATGTCCGGCGACTGGGCACGGGTCGGTCCACAGCCACACCCGCTCCACCCTACGGCCCGGAGGTGTGACGTGTTCATCGACCTGCCCTTGGGCGAACTGCGCCGCTACCGCCCGCCGCTGCCCGAACCCCCGGGCTTCGACGCCTTCTGGCACCGGACGCTGACGGAGACCCGCGCCCATGACCTCGACGCCCGCTTCACCGCCGTCGACGCCGGGATGGCGCTCCCGGACACGTACTACTACCGGCGGCTGTACACGGACGCGGTCCGCGCGGTGGCGGCGGGCGCCCACCCGGTGGTGGATCCGGCGCGGATCGTGGTGTCCGGGCGCAGTCAGGGCGGGGCGTGCGCGCTGGCGGTGGCGGGCCTGGTGCCGGAGGCCGCCGGGGCGCTGATCCGCCGTCCACCGGCTTCGCCGCGTACCACCACTACGCGGGCCCCAAGGAGCAGCAGGTGTGGCGGTTCAACGGGCACGAGGGTGGCGGCGGGCATCAGCGGACGGAGCAGATCCGGTTCGTCCGCGAGCTGTTCGGCTGAGCCGTCGCGGCGCCCCGGGCCGTGGGGTCGGGGCGCCCTGCGCCGTGAGGACGGGGCGCCCCGGGCGCACTACCATGCGGCACGCACCGGGGAGTGCCCCGGGCACGCGGTGGCCGAACGGCCCGGTCCGCGGCCGGGCGGAGGGAGAGAGCGCGATGGGCGCACAGGCAGCGGGACCGCTCGTCGTCGGCGTGGACAGCTCGACGCAGTCCACCAAGGTGCTGGTGGTGGACGCGGCATCCGGCACGGTCGTCGCCCGCGGCCGGGCCCCGCACGCCGTCGGCGGCGGCGTGGGCAAGGAGAGCGATCCGGGGTGCTGGTGGGCGTCGCTCGCCGAGGCGCTGGGGCAGTGCGGGGACGCGGCGCGACAGGCGGGCGCGGTGTCCGTGGCCGGGCAGCAGCACGGTCTGGTCACGCTGGACGCGGCGGGCGCGCCGGTGCGGCCCGCGCTGCTGTGGAACGACGTACGGTCCGCGCCGCAGGCGGAACGGCTGGTGGCGGAGCGCGGCGGGCCCGCCGCGTGGGCCGAGCGGGTCGGAAGCGTGCCGGGCGCGGCGTTCACGGTGTCCAAGTGGGCGTGGCTGCGCGAGCACGAACCGGCCGCGGCCGCCGCCACCGCCGCGGTACGGCTGCCGCACGACTACCTCACCGAGCGGCTGACCGGCGAGGCGGTCACCGACCGGGGCGACGCGTCCGGCACCGGCTGGTGGGCGTCGGCCACCGAGGCGTACGACACCGCGGTCCTCGATCACATCGGGCTGGACCCGGCGGCGCTGCCCCGCGTCGTCGGCCCCGGGGAGGTGGTGGGCACCGTACGGACCGATGAGCTGCCGCTGCCGCACGGCGCGCTGGTGGCGGCGGGCACCGGCGACAACATGGCGGCGGCGCTGGGGCTCGGGCTGCGGCCCGGCCGGCCGGTGCTGAGCCTGGGGACGTCCGGCACGGTCTACGCGGTCTCCCGGCGGCGTCCGGCCGATCCGTCCGGTACGGTCGCCGGTTTCGCGGACGCGCGCGGCGACTGGCTGCCGTTGGCCTGCACGCTCAACTGCACCTTGGCCGTGGACCGGATCGCCACGCTGCTGGGCCGTGACCGGGAGGCGGTCGAGGCGGGCGGCGACGTGGTGCTGCTGCCGTTCCTCGACGGGGAGCGCACCCCGAACCTGCCGGGCGCGTCGGGCCTGCTGCACGGGCTGCGGCACGACACGACGCCGGGGCAGGTGCTGCAGGCGGCCTACGACGGCGCGGTGTTCGCGCTGCTGAAGGCGGTGGACCAGGTGCTGGACGCCGAGTCGGCGGCCGATGCGCCGCTGCTGCTGATCGGCGGCGGCGCGCGGGGCCGGGCCTGGCGGGAGACGGTGCGACGGTTGTCGGGGCGCCCGGTGGAGGTGCCCGAGGCCCGCGAACTGGTCGCGTTGGGCGCGGCGGCGCAGGCCGCGGGGCTGCTGCTGGGCGAGGACCCGGCGGCGGTGGCGCAGCGCTGGGGCACCGCCCGCGGCACCGCGTACGCAGCGCGCGAACGCGACACCGCCGCATGGGAGCGGCTGACCGCCACGCTGGCCGACGGGGACGCGCTGCTGCGGAGGTGAAGGGCCGGGCGACGGACGCGTCCGGGCCGCTCCTCCGCGTAGAGCCGGGCGCCTCCGTCCCGCTCGGGGCCGGGCGCCGCGGCACCGGCCGGACGCATCCCCTCCGCTCCCCCGCCCCGGGGGCCGCGCGGCGCGCCCGGCCGCCACAGGGATCGCTACGACATTCGAGTGACGGCGTGTCACCTCCAACTCGCCTGCGTGACCTGCGAGTTCCGCCTTTGGTTCGCCCATTGACACCAGCTGAAGGGCCTTGGCGTCCGAGGGACGGCTGCGCATCATGAACACACCGGCCGTACGTGTCATGTACGCGTCCCCCCTCGGCCTCGTCAGGAGTTCGCATGGAGTACGACCACACCTCCCTGCCCCGCCGCCGCCTGCTCACCGGCGCCGCCGCGCTCGCCGCGGCCGCCGCGCTGGTCCCGTCCGGCAGCGCCGCCGCCCGCACCCGCACCGCGCGGCCCCGGGCGGCCGCCTATCCGTCCGTGCACTGGAGCCCCGCCAACGCCGCCAACTTCACGGAGGCCGACCGCCCGACGGAGTACCCGGTCGAGATGGTCGTGATCCATGTGACGCAGGAGACGTTCGCCGACACCCTCAAGGTCTTCCAGGACCCGGCCCACAAGGCGGCCGCCCACTACGTCGTCCGCTCCTCCGACGGCTACCTCGCACAGTGCGTCAGCGAGAAGAACGTCGCCTGGCACGCGGGCAACTGGGACTACAACACCCGCAGCATCGGCATCGAGCACGAGGGCTGGGCCGACGCCCCGAAGTGGTTCACCGACGCCCTGTACCGGCAGTCCGCCGCGCTGACCGCGGCGATCTGTGACCGCTACGGCATCCCCAAGGACCGCGAGCACATCATCGGCCACGTCGAGGTCCCCGGCGCCGACCACACCGACCCGGGCCAGTACTGGGACTGGGCCCGCTACATGGAGCTGATCAAGGGCCGGGCCTGACAGTCCGCCACCCGGGCGCGACGGCCGTTCCCGAGACGGCCGTCACGCCGGGATCGGGGACGACGGCGGCTCCACGACGTCGGTGACCCGGGCACCGCACGGCGGGCCGGCCGTGGGGCGCAACCATCCGCCGGACGGCATGGAGCGCCCGGCGCTGAACGCGCTCGGGGCGTTCGCGGGCGGCTGACTCCGCGCCCGGACGGCATGCGGCCCGCCGTCGGGTCCGGTTACGGGCGGACGCTGCTGATCACATCGGCCGCGCCGGAGAGACTGTGCCGGAGGTCCGGGGCGATGTTGCTGCTCGCCAGGTGGAAGCCGAGCAGCGCGCAGACGACGGCGTGCGAGAGCTTGAGCTTGCCGCTGCGCAGGAAGATCGCTGTCAGAATGAGCAGCAACAGGACGACCGAGATCGTCAGAGCCATGGGTGCACCTCCGCGACGGCCGCCCGACAGGACGGCTAGGAGTGGCAAGTTTGGCGCATTTCAGGCGCAATCCGGCCCGCGATCCGGTGACCCATCCGGGTGATCACTGCGGGTCACGCGCCTTTTCGCCCCGGAGGCACCCCGGAGTTCCCGGTTCCCATGTGTCACGGATCACTCTCCCTGTGGGCAACGGGTCCTCCCGATCAGCCGTCTTAGCGACGGATACGCCAGGCGCCTTCCGTGTCGGCGCACACCCCCGGCCGACGGAAGTACCGCCATGACCCGACAGCGCGCCCCGCGACGAACCGTGGGACATGCGGACCGCCGTACGCGGTGGCCGTGCGCCCTCGCGTCGACCGAATATCCCCTTTCAAAGTTTAATGTGACGGAATGAGCACCGTGCAGGACCAGGATCAACTCACGGGGTGGCGGCGGTTCCGGCGCCGCGTCCCCAACGGCTTCGCCATCGCCTTCGGTGTGCTGGGCCTCTTCTGCGCCGTCACGGCGCTCTTCGGACCGCTGCGGCGCGGGCTGCACCCGGTGATCTACTGGCTGGACACCCTCACCATCCCCGTGGCGCCGAACTTCGCGTACGCCGCCTTCCTCTTCCTGCTCGGCGCGGCGATGGCCGCCCGCAAACGGGTGGCGCTGTGGTTCGTCGTCGCCTACATGCTGCTGGTCGCCCTCGCCGACGCGCTGTTCCTCGCCGCCGGGTACTGGGAGTTCGCCGTCTCGCTGGCGGTGTGCACCGCCATCCTCGTGCTGCTCGTCGTCTCGCACCGCGAGTTCTACGCGATCACCCGGCGCGGCGCCTTCGTCCGCGCCGCGGGCGTCCTGGCGGCCGGGCTGGTCGCCGCGGTGCTGCTCGGCTGGGGCCTGGTGACGCTGTTCCCCGGCTCGCTGGAGCACGGCGCCGCCAACCGGCTGCTGTGGGCCGCCAACCGCGTCTGCGGCGGGCTGGTCGGCGGCCGGATCGTCGAGGGTCACCCGCCGCACTGGATCATCATCCTGCTCGGCCTCTTCGGCGCGCTCGCGCTGCTCAACGCCGCCACCACGCTCTTCCGCTCGCAGCGCCTGGAGGCGGCGCTGCACGGCGACGAGGAACCCCGTATCCGGGCGCTGCTGGCCCGCTACGGCGGCGACGACTCGCTGGGCTACTTCGCCACCCGCCGCGACAAGGCCGTCGTCTTCTCCCTCAGCGGCAAGGCGGCCGTCACCTACCGCGTCGAGGCGGGCGTCTGCCTGGCCAGCGGTGACCCGGTCGGCGACCGCGAGGCGTGGACCCAGGCCATCGAGGCGTGGCTGGAGGTCGCCGGGCGCTACGGCTGGCAGCCGGCTGTGATGGGCGCCAGCGAGGAGGGCGCGAAGGCGTTCGCCCGCTGCGGTCTGGGCGCCCTGCAGCTCGGTGACGAGGCGATCCTGCACGTCAAGGACTTCGAGCTGGACGGCCGCGACATGCGGGTCACCCGGCAGGCCGTCAACCGCGTCCAGCGCACCGGCGCGACCTGCCGGATAAGGCGTCACTCGGCACTCAGCGATGCCGAGATGCGCGAGGTCATCCACCGCGCCGACGCCTGGCGCGACACCGAGACCGAGCGCGGCTTCTCCATGGCGCTGGACCGCCTCGGCGACCCCGAGGACGGCGACTGTCTGCTGGCCGAGGCGTTCGACGGCGAGGGCCGGATGATCGCGCTGCTGTCGTTCGTACCCTGGGGCGACGACGGCATCTCGCTGGACGTGATGCGGCGCGACCGCAGCGCGCCCAACGGCGTCATGGAGTTCATGGTCGCGCAGCTGTGCGCGCAGGCCGGGCAGTTCGGGGTGCACCGCATCTCGCTGAACTTCGCGGTGTTCCGCTCCGCCTTCGAGGAGGGCGCGCGGATCGGTGCGGGCCCGGTGCTGAAGTTCTGGCGCCGCCTGCTGCTCTTCTTCTCCAAGTGGTGGCAGCTGGAGGCCCTCTACCGCTCCAACGCCAAGTACAACCCCGAGTGGTACCCGCGGTTCCTGTGCTACGCGGACACCGGTGCGCTGGCCCGGATCGGCCTCGCCTCCGGCATCGCCGAGGGCTTCGTCGCCGTACCGAGCCTCGGCAAGCTGTGGGGCAAGGGCCACAAGAAGAAGCTGCTGGCCCCGGCGAGCACCGCCGGACTGCCCTCCCTGGAGGAGCTGGGGCTGATCAGCGAGGCGCCGACCGCCGAGGAGCAGCGGGAGCGGGAGCTGGCCGCGCTGCCCGAGCAGGTGCGCACCCGCCACCTCAAGCTGGAGCGGCTGCGCGCCGAGGGCACCGACCCGTATCCGGTCGGTGTGCGGCGTACGCACACGCTCGGTGAGGTCCGCGCCGCGCATCCGGGGCTGGAAGCCGGTACGCACACCGGTGAGACGGTGCGTATCGCCGGGCGGGTGCTGCTCACCCGCGATCACGGCGGGGTGCTCTTCGCCGTGCTGCGGGACTGGTCCGGTGACCTCCAGATCGCGCTGACCCGCGACACCACCGGCAAGGAGCTGCTGGAGCGCTTCGGCTCCGACATCGACCTCGGCGACCATGTCGAGGCGGAGGGCGAGGTCGGCGCCAGTGACCGCGGCGAGCTGACCGTCTTCGTCACCGAGTGGCGGCTGACGGCGAAGTGCCTGCGGCCGCTGCCGGACAAGCGGCGCGGTCTGACCGACCCGGAGGCGAAGGTCCGCCACCGCTATGTCGACCTGGTGGTCTCGCCGGACGCCCGGGAGACCGTACGGGCCCGCAGCACGGCCGTGCAGGCGCTGCGCCAGGGGCTGATCGACCGGGGCTATCTGGAGGTCGAGACGCCGATGCTCCAGCAGATCCACGGCGGCGCCAACGCCCGGCCGTTCCACACCCACATCAACGCCTACAACCTCGACCTGTATCTGCGTATCGCGCCCGAGCTGTATCTCAAGCGGCTGTGCGTGGGCGGTATGGAGAAGGTCTTCGAGATGGGGCGGACCTTCCGCAACGAGGGCATCTCCTACAAGCACAACCCCGAGTTCACGATGTTGGAGGCGTACCAGGCGTTCGCCGACTACGACGTGATGCTCGACCTGACCCGGGAGCTGATCCAGGGCGCCGCGGTCGCCGCGTTCGGGACCGCGACGGCCCGTAAGGCGGATGCGAACGGGCGGCTGGTCGAGCACGACATCTCCGGGGCCTGGCCGGTCAAGACGGTCTACGGCGCGCTGTCGGAGGCGCTGGGCGAGGAGGTCGACGCGGACACCGACACGCGGGTGCTGCGGCGGCTGTGCGACGCCGCGTCGGTACCGGTGAAGCCGGAGATGGGCCGCGGCGACATCGTGCTGGAGATGTACGAGCGGCTGGTGGAGGAGCGCACGACGCTGCCGACGTTCTACAAGGACTTCCCCACGGACGTCTCACCGCTGACCCGCCAGCACCGCAAGGACCCACGGCTGGCCGAGCGCTGGGACCTCGTCGCGTTCGGCACGGAGCTGGGCACCGCCTACTCCGAGCTGACCGACCCGGTGGAGCAGCGGCGGCGGCTGACGGCCCAGTCGCTGCTGGCTGCGGGCGGCGACGTGGAGGCGATGGAGCTGGACGAGGACTTCCTCCAGGCTCTGGAATACGCCATGCCGCCCACCGGTGGTCTGGGCATCGGCGTGGACCGGCTGGTCATGTTCCTCACCGGTCTGTCGATCCGCGAGACGCTGCCGTTCCCGCTGGTCCGGCGCCGCTGACCGGTCCGCACCCGTACGCCGCGCGCCTCTCCTCCGGGAGGGGCGCGCGGTGCGTTTCCGGCCGGCCGTACGGGAACCACGGCCCCGGGTGAGGCGTTGGCCGCACATGACGACTTATGTGGTGCACTGCGACGGCCGGGACGCGACCACGGAGGAGCTGGCGGCGGTCGCGTTCGGCAGCCCGGCCCATTTCACCGCCATGCAGGTACGCGGCGGTCTGGTCCGGGGGCTCGACCTCCATCTGGCGCGGCTGCGTACGGCTTCGCTGGAGCTGTTCGGGCGGGCGGTCCCCGACGAGGAGGTCCGCTCCCAGCTGCGGGCGGCGCTGGCGGCGAGCCCCGCCGATGTGTCGCTGCGGGTCCTGGTCCACGCGCCGGGCGATCCGCTCGCGGCCGGACCGGACGAGCCCGCGATGCTGGTCCGTACGGCGTCCGCCGGGGTCCCGCCGACGGGTCCGCTGGCGCTGGCGGCGGTGGCGCACGAACGGTTCCAACCGGCCGTGAAGCATGTCGGGGAGCCCGCGAAGCGGTTCTTCCTGCGGCAGGCGGTGGCGGAGGGGTTCGACGACGCCGCGTTCGTCGACCGGGACGGGCGGCTGAGCGAGGGCACGATCTGGAACCTCGCGTTCTGGGACGGCACGGCGGTGGTGTGGCCGGTCGCCGGGATCCTGGACGGCGTCATGCAGGGCATGGTCAAACGGCAGTTGGCGAAGCGCGGCATCCCCCAGCGCGACGCCGAGGTACGGGCCGACGGCCTCGCCCGGTGGGCCCGCGGCGCGGTGGTCCTCAACTCCCGGGCGCCCGCCGTCGCCGTCCACCGCATCGGCGACGAAGTCCTGCCCGAGGCCCCGGACTTCGTGGCGCTGCTGCAGCGTGCGCATGAGGCGGAGCCGTTGGTGGCGCCGTGAGGGGCTGAGGGTTTACGGGGGGCGCCGCGACGGGGCTGCGGGGCGGGCCAGGGTGCCGCGACGGCCGGGGCGGGGCCGCGCTGGGCGGTGGGCCAGGTCGTATGGGGCCTCGTCGGGCGGGCGCGGGGCCCTCGTCGGGCGGGCGTTGTCAGACCCCTCGGTTACGTTGCGTGTATGACGGAATACGAAATCGTGACGGTGGTGGGGGCCTGGCTCGGGGCCTGGGTGTGGGGCGATGTGGCGCGGCTGCTCTGCGCGGTCGGGCCCCGGCGGCCTTACGCCGCCGCCTCCGGCCCCTCCCCCGGAACCGTGCCCCGTTCCGCCCCCAGGCCGGCCCACCGCACCGTCCGGTCGCACCAGCGCTCCAGCAGCGTGCGGTCGTGGCCGACGGCGAGGAGACCGGCGCCGGTGCGGGCGCGGTACCCCTCGACGACGTCGACCAGCGCCGCAGTGGTGGACGCGTCGAGCATGGCGGTCATCTCGTCGCAGATCAGCCAGCGCGGCTCCAGCACCAGCGCGCGGGCGAGGCAGGCGCGTTGCAGCTGCCCGTCGCTGACCTCGTGCGGGCGGCGGGTCAGCAGATCGGCGGTGAGGCCGACGGCGGGGGCCAGCTCCGCGACGGCGGCGGACGCCTCCGTGCGGCGGCCGGTGGCGCGCAGCGGTTCGGCGATGAGATCGGCGAGCCGCAGCCGGGGGTCGGCGGAGAGCCGGGGCTGCTGGAAGAGCACGCCGAAGGAGGTGCGCAGGGTGCGAGGCGCGCGGTGGCGCCAGCCCGGGGCCGTCACACCGTCCACGGTCACCGTCCCGGCGTCCGGCCGGTGCAGCAGCGCCGCGACCCGCGCCAGCGTCGACTTGCCGCAGCCGCTCGGGCCGAGCAGCCCGACCGACTCGCCGGGCCCGACAGTCAGGGAGACGCCGGAGACGACCGGGCGCCGCCGCTCGTATCCGGCGGTGATGTCACACAGTTCGAGCACGGCGGTCGCCCTTCTCCTCGGACTTCTCGGGGACGTCGGCCGGGGGCGGGCCGGGGTGCGGATGGTGGCAGGCGACGCCGCCGGACGGTTCGGGGCGGATGGCGCACCGGGTGTCCGCGCGGGCGCAGCGGGCGGCGAAAGCGCAGCCGTCCGGCAGCGCGCCCAGCTCGGGCGGCAGTCCGGGGATCGGCGTGAACGCGCGGCCGGGCAGCGCGTCGAGCAGCCCGCGGGCGTACGGATGGCGGGGGCCGGGGGTGCCGAAGAAGGTGACGGCGTCAGCGTGCTCGACGATCCGTCCCGCGTACATGACGGCGACGTGGTCGGCGATCCGCTCGGCGGCCGCCAGATCGTGGGTGATCATCAGCAGCGCCCGGCCGTCGTCGGCGTGGGCCCGCAGCGCGTCGACGGTGTGGTCGACGAGGTCCCGGTCGAGGCCGGTGGTGGGTTCGTCGGCGAGCAGCAGCCGGGCGTCGCCGACCAGCGCGAGGGCGCTCGCCGCGCGCTGGGCGAGACCGCCGGAGAGCTGGTGCGGGTAGCGGTCCAGGTGGTCCAGGGGGAACGCGGCGCGGGTCGCGGCCCGTTCCACCGCCGCGTGCAGCGCCTCCCGCGCCGCGCGACGCCCGGGCCGCCGTCCGGTCGACGGGTCGGCCGTCGCCGGTTCGGCCCGTCCGCCGGTCAGCTCCCGTACGGTCTCCTCCAGTTGGGCGCGGATGGTGCGAACGGGCGTGAGGTGGGCGGCGGGGCTCTGCGGGACGAGGCCGATGCGGCGGCCGCGGACGGTGCGGGCCAGCTGCCGTTCGCCGACGGTGAGCAGTTCCACGGCGGGCGCACCGCCGGCGGCCGTCAGGTGAGCCGCGCCGGACGTCTCGGCGTTGCCCGGCAGCAGGCCGAGCAGCGCGGAGGCGAGGACCGACTTGCCGCAGCCGCTCTCGCCGACCAGGGCGAGGCAGCTGCCCGGCGCCAGGTCGAAGGAGGCACCGGAGACGGCGTGGACGTGCCGGCCGCCACGCATCCGGAAGCGGACCGACAGATCGCGCACCGACAGGACGGGGGCCGGGGGTGCGGCGGTGCGGGGCGCGGTCACAGCATCAGCTCCGATCGGCGGCGGGGGTTGATCCGTTCCCGCCAGGCACCGGCCAGACCGGCGAGGGCGAGGGTCGGCACGATGAGGAAGAGGCCGGGGAAGAGCGTCGGCCACCAGGCGCCGGCCAGCAGCGAACCGCGGGCGGCGTTGACCATGATGCCGAGGCTCGCCTCGTGGGCCGGGAGCCCCAGGCCCAGGAAGGACAGCGCGGACTCGTGCCAGATGGCGTGCGGCACCATCAGCACGGCGGCGAGTCCCGCCTGCGGCAGCACGCCGGGCAGCAGATGCCGCACGGCCACCCGCCACCGGGAGGCGCCGCCGGAGACCGCCGCGTCGATATGGGGGCGGGAGCGCAGCGACAGCACCTCCGCGCGGACGATGCGCGCCGTGGACAGCCAGTGGGTCAGCGCCACGGAGAGGATCACCGGCCAGACGCCGGGCCGGAACATCGCCACGATGAAGATGCCCAGCAGCAGATGGGGGACGGACGAGAAGAGATCGACGAGCCGCATCACGGCGCGGTCGGCCCAGCCGCCGAGCGCCCCGGCCAGCGCGCCGACGGCGGTGCCGAACCCGACGGCGACCAGCGCGGCGACCACGCCCACCAGCAGCGAGACCCGAAGACCGTAGACGCAGCGCAGCAGCAGGTCACGGCCGACCTCGTCGGTGCCGAAGGGGTGGGCCGGGGACGGTGAGCGGAGTTTCTGGGCCAGGTCGACGGACTGACTGTCCAGCGGGAACAACAGCGGGACGACGAGGACGGCCAGGATCACCGCGGCAACGAGGACGGCGCTGACCCACACCCGCACCGTGCGGGTGCGCCGCTGACGGCCCGCGCCGGGACGCCGGTGCCAGGTCACCGCCGGTGCGGCCTTCGTGGCGGCATCCGGCCCGGCCGTGGTGTGCCGCTCGGTGGTGGTGTGCGAGTCAGCCATCGAAGCCCACCCTCGGATCGGCGAGACCGTACAGCAGGTCGGAGAGGAGGTTGCCGACGAGGACGGCGGCGGTGGCAAGGACGGTGAGGGCGGCGAGCAGCGGGAAGTCCACGGCGGTCGCTGCCTCGACGGTCGCGGCGGCGATGCCGGGCCAGCTGAAGACCGTCTCGACCAGCAGCGCGCCGGTGATCAGTTCCGGTACCCGGGAGCCGATGAGGGTGAGGACCGGCAGCAGTCCGGAGCGGAGCGCGTGGTGGAGCAGGACGGTGCGTTCGCGCAGGCCGCGGGCGCGGGCGCCGCGCACCGGGTCCTCCTCCAGCGCGTCGCCGACGCCCTGCCGTACGTACAGCACGAACCACGGGAGCTGGGAGACGGCGAGGACCAGGGCGGGCAGCGTCACATGGCGGGCGATCTGGCCGACGGTGGCGACGTCGGTGCCGGTGTCGGTGAGGCCACCGGCCGGGAGGACGCCCAGTTTCAGGGCGAACAGCCAGACGGCGAGGAGGCCGAGCCAGAACGGCGGCGCGGCTTCCAGGGCGTAGGCGACGGAGGTGACGGCGCGGTCGAGGAGACCGCCACGGCGGCGGGCGGCCGCCACGCCGAGCGCGGTGCCGACGACGACGGCGAGGACGAAGGCGAGCGCGCACAGCAGCACGGACCAGCCGAGGCGTTCGCCGATGACCTGCGTGACGGGGGCGCGGAGCGTGGCGGAGTCGCCGAGGTCGCCGGTGAACGCGGCGGTGAGCCAGTGCCACCACCGGCTGATCAGCGGCTGGTCGACGCCGAGGTTGTGGCGCAGCTGGTCGAGGTTGGCCTGCGAGGCGGTGAGCCCGGCGTCGCCCGCGTAGGCACGGACCGGGTCGAAGGGCGAGGCGGCGGCGACGGCGAAGACCCCGAAGGTGACGGCGAGGAGGACCGGCACGGCGAGCAGCGCCCGCCGGCCGGTCATCCGTGCCATCGCCGCCCAGGGCGGGGAGGTGCGCGTCATCACGTGGCGGGCTGCCAGTCCTCGACGTTCCACCAGGGCCCGGAGGCCAGGCCGTGGTCGTGCGGTTCGGTCTGGGTGGTCAGGCCCTTCCAGCGGTCGGCGATCACATAGACGTGGTCGACGTGGGTGAGGAAGGTGTAGGCGGGGTTCTCGACGAGGCGGCGCTGGACGGCGTCGTAGGCGGCCTTGCGGGTGGCCTTGTCGTCGGTGTGGCGGGCCTCGGTGAGCTTGGCGTCGACGGTCTTGTCGGCGTAGCGCGACATGTTGTTGAAGCCGTCCCCGGCCAGCGAGGAGTGCAGCAGGAGGTACTGGTCGAAGTCGGGGTCGGCGGGGCTGCCGCCGCCGGCGAGGACCGCGTCCTTGGCCATGCGCGGCTCGATGGCCTCCCAGGTGCCGGATTCGACCTTGGCCTCGATACCGGCCTTCTTGGCGTCGGAGGCGAAGGCGAGGGCGTGTTCCTGGCGGAGCTTGTCGCCGGAGAGGTACCAGAGGGTGAAGGAGGCGCGCTGGTGGCCCTTGGTGCGGATGCCGTCCGGGCCCTTCTTCCAGCCGGCGTCGTCCAGGATGCGCTCGGCCTTCTTCAGGTCGTGCGGGCGCTCGGTGCCCTTCGCGAACCAGGGGCTGTCGGTGGGCACCGGGCCGTAGGCGGGCTTTCCGGCGCCGTTGAGGATGCCCTTGGCCATGGCCTCGCGGTCGACGGCGAGGTCGAGGGCGCGGCGGATGGCCTTGGCGCCGGTGACCGGGTTGCCGGTGGGCAGCGTGACGTTGCGGTAGTCGAAGGTCGTGGCGGTGACGGTGGTGCGGTGCTTGTCGCCCTTGAAGGTGGCGGCGAGTTCCGGTGGCAGGATGGCGCCGTCGAGGTCGCCGGAGCGCAGCCGGGTGGCGCGGATGTCGTCGTCCTTGATGATCGCCATGGTGAAGTTCTTCACCTTCGGCGTGCCGCCCCAGTAGTGCGGGTTGGCCTTGAAGGTGAGCTTCTCGCCCTTGGACCAGCGGGTGAGGACGTACGGGCCGGTGCCTATCGGCTTGGTGGTGAACGCACCGTGGTTGATGTCCTGCGTGCCCGCGATGTGCTGCGGGGCGATGGGCAGGACGGCGCGCTCGGCGAACGGCGCGTAGGGGTACTTGAGGTGGAAGACGACGGTGTGGTCGTCCTTCTTCTCGACGTTCTTGAGGGCGTCCAGCTCCGCCTTGGAGGCGTTGTTGGTCCGGGAGTCGAGGATGGTGGAGTAGGTGAAGACGACGTCGTCGGCGGTGAAGGGCTTGCCGTCGCTGAAGGTCACGCCGTGGCGGAGGCCGAAGGTGTAGGTCCGGCCGCCGTCGGTGATCTTGGGCAGTGCGGTGGCGAGCGCGGGCTGGAGACGCATGTCGGCGTCGTGGGTGAGCAGCCCGTCGAAGATCTTGGAGTTGCCGTCCTTGCCGTAGCCGAGGAGCGGGCTGAGCGTCTCCGGTTCGTACGCGATGCCGACCACCGCGGAATCCGTGCGTCCGGTGGCAGCCTTGCCGCCGTCCGGTGTGGAACAGGCCGCCGCGCTCAGCGCGAGGCCGGCCGCCAGCGTCACCGCGGCGGCTCCCCGTAGGAACCGGGCCGTCATCCTCATGACTCCTCTGCATAGGAATTGCTATTGCATGGTCAACGCAATTAAAGCGTACGTAAAGGGGCGCTGACGAAGCGGGGCGGGCCTGATAGGGGCCGGTACCGGACGATGGCCGGTCGGGCACCCGCCGCGGCCCCGGGCGGCCGGTGCGGCAGCGGTTCCGGCGTGCGGACCTCGGTGGCAGACTGCTGCCCCGAAGGGGACGGGGGCGACCGTGAGCGGCGATCAGAGCGGTGGGACGGGACGGGGGCCGACGCGGCCGGGGCGACGCACGCGGGCGTGGCGGTGGATCCGGGCCGAAGGCCGGTTCGTCGCCGACACGGTCCATCCGGAGTCGGCCGGGATGAGCCGCGGGCGGCGGCTGGCCGCCTACGGCGTCGCGCTTCTCTGCGCGGCGTTCCTGGTGGGCCTGGGCCTGGCGCGTTCCTACTTCACCGCCGGGACCGAGGCGCGCATCGGGGACAACGCGCAGAGCGCTCTCGACGCCGAGAAGGGCTATCTCCACGCCGCGTTCCGCCCCATGCCCCGCAGCGCCTACGGGCCCCCGTTCTCCGCCTTCTCCCGGACGCCGCTGAGCGCACGCGAGATCGACGGGATCCACCGCGGTGAGTACGACAGTTCCGTGCTGCGGGACGGCGTGGCGGCCACCGGGTTCAGCCTCGGCGTCCGGGACGCCTCGCCCGGCAGCGGTCAGGTCTCCTACGTCGACCTGGTCAGCGACAGCAGCTCGATGATCACCGTGACCGGTATCGACGCGACGCACATCCGCTGCCGGAAATCCGGGATGGTCACCGAGATCTACACCCCCGCTCAGGGGGAGTCGCCGATCAAGGGGCTGGCGTACAGGCTTCAGGACCGCGCCGGGGCGCCGAACGGGTTCATCACCGACACCGAGGACCCGCACTGGGGTGAGCCGTACTTCGCTCACCACACGATTCCGCTCGGCGGCGCGGCGGCCCCGCAGACGTTGAGCGTCCTGGGCGTCGCCGGCCCCGGCGCGTACTGCACCTGGGACCTGGAAGCGCACTTCACGACCGATGACGGCGCGGAGCACCACACCCGGCTCAACGCCGAGCCCCTGGTCACCGAGGGCGGGCCCGGCAACGGGCTCGGCACCCAGCATCTCCAGGTGAATCTCGCCACGCAGATCCGGTGGCGGTGCGAGCACGGGCACCGGAAACCGGAGGAGTGCGGCGGCGTGTTCCGCATCCGGCCGTAGGGCGTGCCCGCCCCCAACCCGGCCTGGTACGAGGCGTTCCGGGCCCTCCAGCGGACCGAGGACCGCCCTCCGGTGCGCACCGGAACCGTCCCGGTCCGACGCGGGCCGTCCGGCTCCCCCGTGCCGCGCTGTCCGCACCTCGACGGCGAATGGTCATGAATCCGTAATGCCGCCCACACCGGACGCAACCCGCGGTGTGCTCCGCCCCTCTGGAGGGGTGGCAGGAGCATGACCGCTCCCGCTCGACCGTTACACCACGAGTGAACGACGACATGCTCCGTGGATGCCACCTGGGGGAGCTCCGCGGGAAGGGAAGTCCATGACCAGGACGGTAAAGACCGAGACGACCATGCCGAGTTGGCGGCGCGCGGCCGTGACCGGCGTGCTGGGGCTGGCCGCGGTGGCGCTCACCGCCGTGCCCGCGCACGCCAAGGGCACCGTGGAGGTGACGGCGCCCCGCACGGCGGCCGTCGGCAAGACCTTCACGGTCACCGCGCACGGCGACGATGACGCCGCCTCCTACCTGCGGATATGCCTGCAGGAGCGGAGCGGCGGGCAGGCGTGGCACCAGGTGAGCTGCGGTGCCGTCGTCGAGCGGGGCGGCGCGGAGGCGCAGGCCGTGGCGCACCCGAAGAGCGCGCATCGCGGCCCGGTGGAGTTCCGTGCGGTGGCATACGGGCTGACCGGACCGCACGACCAGCACCCCAAGCAGTGGCGGACCTCGACCGTGGCGACGGTCCAGGTCCGCTGACGCACCCGGGGCCCCGGATCCGTGACGGACCCGCCGCGGATCCGGGGCCCACGGCCGGTCAGGCGCCGCCGGTCGTGAGGGTGAGCTGCCACTTCGTCAGCGCCTCGTCGACCGGCTGGAAGGCCGTCATGGTGTCGCCGCCGCTGCTGCACGTTGCGGTGGAACCGCCGGAGTGGATGCCGACCGCCTTCGGGTCGCCGGCCCCGTCAGAATCCCCCGCCGAACCCGTCCCCGCCGCCTCCGCCGAAGCCACCGCCATCGCCGTCCCCGAATCCGCCGCCGAAGTCGCCGGGGTTGAAGTCGGAGCCGGAGAAGTCGCCACCGTCGGTGCCGCCGAGGTCCGCGCCGTAGGCGTGCGGGGCCGTCATCAGATTGCCGAGCACGGTGCCCACCAGCATCGCGGGCAGCAGCCCGCCGCCGAAGTAGCCGCCCGCCCAGGGCGCGTAGGCGGGACCGGCGTCCCAGTAGGGGCGGTCGCCGTCGGCGGTGCGGACCGTGCGGGCCAGCGGCTCCCGGCCGTCGTCGAGGCGCGCCTTGTCGGCGGCGCAGACCGGGACGGTGCGCGGGGCGCCGCCCGCCGGGGCCCACTCCATGTCGACCACGGACGGTCCGTGACGCGGATCGAAGAAGCACGGCAGGCGCCGCTCGGGCAGCGGGGCGCCGGTGCGGCGGGCGGCCAGCGTCGCGAGCGAGAACCGCCCGTCCTCCAGCGCCTCGGTCACCGCCCGCACATCGTCCGGCTGCTCCGCCGCCGCCATCGCCGACTTGGCGGTCTCGTACGCGTCGAGGGCGTGGCCGTAGTCGGCGCGCATCGCCTCGTCGGCGCCGGGCTCACCGGGCCGGAAGTCCAGCCGGTCCAGCTCCTCGCCGAACGCGGTGATGTCCTCGTCGACGACGACCCGCAGGTCTTCCAGCGCGGCCCGCTCCTGCTCCGCGCGGCGGCGCCGGTTGCGGCGGGCGAAGGCGTACGCGCCGCCACCGCCGACGACGGCCAGCACGCCCAGCCCGACGAGGGTGCCGGTGCCCGGTCCCCCGCCGCCGTCGCCCTCCCAGGCGGCCGGCGCGTGGCCGCCCGCCTGCTGGACGGCGGTGTCGACGAAGCTGTTCAGCCGCTCATCGACGGACGGGTACCCGGAGCGCTTGACCGCGCCGACGAGGTTCTGCACGGCGCTCCGCGACATCACCCGGGCGTCGGCCCCGGCGTTGAAGCCGTCGCCGAGCTCCACGGCGTAGACGCCGCTGATGCCGGTCTTGGTGCGCAGATCGCGCAGCAGGGTGTCGGGGCGGTACTCGGCGGCGCGGGGCAGCACCGCGACGAAGACCGGCTTGCCGGAGTTCTCGATCTTCTTGGCGAGGGCGTCGGCCCGCTCGGGGGGCAACTGGGAGGCGGCGCGCGGGTCGACGTAGACCGGGCCCTTGCGGAGGGCCGCGGCGGCCTCGTCGAGCCCGCCCGCCGCCCGCGCCGGGGACGCCGGTGTCACCACAGGCACCAGCAGCGCAGCCAGAAGGACCAGGAAGGGGATGAGCAGCACACGACGGCTGACGGTCTTCATGCCCACGACGCTACCCGAACGGCGTATTCAAGACATCAGTCGCGACGGCGAGAAGCGACGCCGGGTGCCCGGGGAGCCGCCGTGGACGACACCCGGACGGCCGGGGCGGGGAACGGCCGTCGCGCGTTCCTCCCCGCCCCGGACGGTCACGGTGCGGGCAGCTCCACCAGATCCGCCAGGGCCGCGCGGTGGCGGCCCGGGGCACCGAGCGCGCTCTCGTCGCTCTTGGCCCGCTTGAGGAAGAGGTGCACTGGGTGCTCCCAGGTCATACCGATGCCGCCGTGCAGCTGAAGGCACTCCTCGGCGGCCCGCACCGCGACCGGTGCGCAGTACGCCTGGGCCACCGCGACCGCGACCGGCGCGTCCGGGCTGCCGGTGGCCAGCGCGTCGGCGGCATGGCGGGCGGCGGCGCGGGCGGAAGCGATATCGAGCCAGAGCGTGGCCATCCGGTGTTTGAGCGCCTGGAAGGAGCCGACGGGACGGCCGAACTGGGTGCGGGTGGTGGTGTGCCGGACGGCCGTCGTCAGACACCATTCGGCGAGGCCGAGCTGTTCCGACGCGAGGAGCCCGGCGCCCGCCGTGAGCGCGGCGCGGACCGCCGCGATGGCGCGTTCGCCGGTGGCCAGCGGTGTCCCGACGACGCCGTCGAGGGTGAGCGTGGCGAGTGGGCGGGTCAGGTCGAGCGGGGTGAGCGGGGTCGTGATCAGGCCCGCGGCGGGCACGTCGACCGCGTACAGGGCGGGGCCCCGCGGGCCGTCGGCGGGGACGAGCAGCACCTCGGCGGACGGGGCGTCGGCGACGGAGGTGACCGTGCCGCGGAGGACGCCGTCCGCATCGGCCCGGACCGGCGGCGGCGCGGTCCGGAACGGCTGGTCGGGGGCGGTGGGCAGCGGCACGGCGAGGACGCCGACGGTGCCGGCGGCCAGCCGGGTGAGCAGCGCGGCGACCGGCTCGCGCCCGGTGTCGCAGCCCAGCAGCGCGGTGACCGCGATGACGGCGCTGGTCAGATAGGGCACGCGGGCGACGGAGCGGCCGGTCTCCTCCAGCACGACGGCGGCCTCCCGGGCGCCCGCGCCCGCCCCGCCGAACTCCTCGGGGACCAACAGCCCGGCCGCGCCGATGCCGTTCGCCAGCGCGTCCCACAGACCGGTGTCGCAGGCGCGGCCCGATTCGAGGTCGGCGAGGACGGTGGCGGGGTCGCTGCGGGCGGCGAGCAGGGCGCGGACGGCGGCGCGCAGATCGTCCTCGGTCTCGCCGTAGAGCAGGTCGGATGCGGGCGTGTCGGCGGTCATCGGGGGAGGTCCTTCCACGCGACGTCCTTGTCGGTCCGCGGCTCGGGCGGCAGTCCGAGGACGCGTTCGGCGACGATGTTGAGCAGCACCTCGGAGGTGCCTCCTTCGATGGAGTTCCCCTTGGCGCGCAGATAGCGGTACCCGGCCTCGCGCCCGGTGAGGTCGACGGTCTCGGGGCGGCGCAGCGTCCAGTCGTCGTACGTCA
The DNA here is from genome assembly GCF_042739975.1 of Streptomyces sp. NPDC059080. Taxonomy (NCBI): domain Bacteria; kingdom Bacillati; phylum Actinomycetota; class Actinomycetes; order Kitasatosporales; family Streptomycetaceae; genus Streptomyces; species Streptomyces sp. NPDC059080. Next base: position 128,128 of record NZ_JBHYGX010000003.1, on the reverse strand, counting down.
GGCCGTCCTCGGCGAGGAATTCCAGGTCCCAGCCGCTGATCTGCTGGGCGAGGCGGGCGAAGGCCAGTTTCATGCCACTGCCCTCCGGGCCCGGGGCGCCCTTGGCGAGCTGCTGGCGCAGCCGTTCCCCGGTGAGCCGGGTGACCTCGGCGTCCACCCAGAGCGTGAGCAGCCGCTGGTGAAGGTCGTGGGTGCGCAGTTCGGGGCGGGCGCGCCAGTCGGCGGCGGCGATGCCGATCATGCCGCCCTCGCGCGGGGTGGCGGCGCCGCCGATGGCGACCCGCTCGTTCATCAGGGTGGTGCGGGCCACCTCCCAGCCCTGGCCGGCCTCGCCGATGCGGTGGCTGTCGGGCAGCGAGACGCCGGTGAGGAAGACCTCGTTGAACTCGGCCTCGCCGGTGATCTGCCGCAGCGGCCGGACCTCCACGCCCGGGGCGGTCATATCGCAGATGAAGTACGTCAGGCCCTGGTGCTTGGGGAGCGCCGGGTCGGTGCGGGCCACGAGGATGGCCCAGCGGGCGAGGTGGGCGCTGGACGTCCAGACCTTCTGGCCGTCGATCACCCAGCGGTCACCGTCGCGGACGGCGCGGGTGGCGAGCGCCGCGAGGTCGGAGCCGGCGCCCGGTTCGCTGAACAGCTGGCACCAGACCTCCTCGCCGGTCCACAGCGGCCGCAGGTAGCGGCGTTGCTGGTCGTCGGTGCCGTGACGCAGCAGGGTGGGGGCGGCCATGCCCAGGCCGATGGAGAGGCGGCCGGGGTCGTTGTCGGGGGCGCCCGCGGCGGCCAGCCCCTGGTCGACGACGGCTTGGAGGGCGCGCGGCGCGTCGAGCCCGCCGAGCCCTTCGGGGAAGTGGACCCAGGCGAGCCCGGCGTCGAAGCGGGCCCGCAGGAAGTCGAGCGGCGCGGTGGTGGCGGGCGGGTGCGCGGCCAGCAGCCGGGCGGTGCGAGCGCGCAGGTCGACGGCGTCGGTCATCGTCCCTCCTCCGCTCCGGGGATGACCACGAGACGGCCGGTGGTGGTGCCGTCGGCGACGCGCTGTACGGCGTCGGCGGCGCCCGCCAGCGGCACCCGCTCGCCGATCAGCGGGGCGACGGCGCCCTTGGCGGCCAGCTCGGTGAGGGCTTCGTGGCAGGCGTCGACGGCGCGCGGATCCTTGGTGAGGTACAGGCCCCAGTGGAGGCCGAGGATCGCGTAGTTCTTCACCAGGGCGTGGTTGAGGGCGGCGGTGGGGATCGCGCCGCTGGCGAAGCCGACGACGACGAGGCGGCCCTCGAAGGCGATGCATTTGACGGATTTGGCGTACGCGTCGCCGCCGACCGGGTCGTAGACGACGTCGGCGCCGCGGCCGTCGGTGGCGTCCTTCACGGCGGCGACGATGTCGTCGGCGCGCCGGTCGACGACGAGGTCGCAGCCCAGGTCACGGGCGATACGGGCCTTCTCGGCGCCGCCGGTCACGCCGATGACGCGGGCGCCCGCGGCCTTGCCGAGCTGGACGGCGGCGCTGCCGACGCCACCGGCCGCGGCGTGCACCAGCAGGGTCTCCCCCGCCTGGATCCGGGCCCTGCGGTGGAGGCCGAACCAGCCGGTCTGGTAGCCGATGTGGAGGGCGGCGGCACCGGCGTCGTCCAGGGACTCGGGCGCCGGGCGCACGGTCGTGGCGTCGACGGCCACCCGTTCGGCGAACCCGCCGTCGGGCAGCGGCGGTTGGGCCAGCACCCGCTGCCCGACCGCGCCGCGCGCGCCCTCCCCCACGGCCAGCACCTCGCCGCAGATCTCCACGCCCGGGGTGAACGGCAGTGGCGGCCGCACCTGGTACTGGCCGCGGCAGAGCAGTGCATCCGGGAAGTTGATGTTGGCGGCCCGCACCCGCAGCAGCAGCTGCCCGGGGCCCGCCTGAGGCTCCGGCACCTCCTCCAGCCGCATCACCTCACGCGGTTCGCCGTTCGCGTGTACGCGCCATGCCTTCACCAGCTGCCTCCCGGGCCGTCGGTACGCGGACGGCGCGCGGACCGTGGGGGCTCCGGCGCGCCACGGGCATACTAAGCGGTCGGTATCCCGGAGGGAACCGCTTCCGGAAACCGTCCGGCGGGCGCGCCGGGGCCCCGCGCACCCGCCCGCGGCCCGGCGCCCGGCGCGAACCGGCGCGCCGGGCGGACGGTTCACCGGACGGGGCGGTGCCGCACCGCATGGGCCCGCAGCTCGGCCCAGCTCCCCGGGTCCTCGAAGCCGAGCGCCCACAGTCCGGTGCCGCGGATGCCGAACCGGTCCAGCACCTCCTTGTGCGCCGCGACGCCGCGTGCGTCCTGGTACCAGACCTCGTGGGTGTGGCCGTCGCGCCGGTAGGTGAAGTGCGGGGTGCCGGAGACGGCATCGAAGCGGTACGCGGCGCCCGTCCGGCGGCGCAGCGCCTCCGCCTCCTTCCAGGTCCGGTGGGTGGCGCGGCCACCGGCGGTCCGGTCCCAGTCCCAGCCGTAGCCGGGGAAGGCGACCTCGGTCTTGTGGCGGGGAACGGTGGCGGTGGCGCGTCTCAGAAACGCGTCGTACCACTGCCGGGACGAGAGCGGCCCCGCCTCTCCACCGGACCAGTGCAGGTCGTAGCCCATGATCCGGAACCGGTCGGCGACCTTCCCCAACTGCCGGTAGTCGTACGCCGTACCGGAGCCGCCGGTCTGCGGCACGACGGTCACGACGCACTGCTTCCCGAGGGTGTGCAGCCGGGCGCAGAGGTCGGCGGTGAGCACGTTGTACCCGGTGGCGACACGGGCACGCTCGGCGGCGGTACCGGTGAGGGCCATCTTCTCGTAGTCGAGGTCGATGCCGTCGTACCCGTGGCCGCGCACGGTACGGACCAGCGCATCGACATGAACGGCACGCCGCCGCGGGTCGTGCATCAGCTCGGCCATGTCCTTCGCGTCCAGCGTCTCGGTAACGGTCGGCACCACCTTGATACCGGCCCGCTGCAACCCCTGAACGATGTCGCGCCGCTCGGCCCCCGGGTGAGCGGCGACGGCCCTGTCACCGGTCGCCTCGTACCAGAACGGGCTGACGGTGTGCAGCTGATCGGCGTGGCGCAGCGCGTCACGGTAGGCGGCGTCGACGTCACCCCAGTAGGGCAGCCAGGCGGAGGCGGTGCGGGGGCTGGTGGCGGTACGGGGCGGATCGGCGTGGGGGTTTGCGTGGCGCGCCGCGGGGGCTGACGCTCCGGCAGGTGGGGTGGGGGCGGCGGTGTCGGAGACGGTCGCGACGGGCGCGGCCGCGACGGCGGCGGCGAGCGGTCCGGCCAGCGCGGCGACGGTGAGCAGGAGGGTGGTTCCGGTACGGGCCAGGGACGGCGAGGGACGGTCCATGATCCGAGCCTTGCCCGATGACACGGGAGACGTCCCGCACGGATCCGCCGAACGGTGCCCGGCGGGGTGGGGGTACGGCCGTATGAGGGAGGGGCTGATGGGGTGCCAGGGGGGTGCGATGCGGCGGAAATCCGCGGGGCTCAGGGCCCAGGTATGCAGCAGCGCGGGGCCGCCCCCGGCCACGTCCGCCCCTCCCCCCTCACGTCCGCCCCTCCCGCTCCTGAGCGTCGAGGAGGGCCGCCGACGGCGTGGCCCATTGGGCATGGACGACGGGGAAGCCCGCGCGGGCGCTCGCGTCGCAGACGAGGGCGTCGTCATCGACGAGGTGGCGGACCTTCCGGCCTCGGGCAGAGGCGGCGGAGCAGGTCGAGCTTGGCGTGGCGGGCCGGGCGGCGGTCGGCGTTGGCGCGCATCCAGAGCGCACCCTCGGGCAGGCCGTGGGCGGTGAGCCAGTCGAGGGTGGGGCGGCGGTACTTCTCGGGGCGGCCGGTGAGGTAGACGATCTCGCAGTCGCGGGCGTCGGCCAGGGCCAGGGCGACGCCCTCGGCGAGCGGTGGATCGTCGGGCGCGGCGGCGAAGAACGCCGCCCAGTCACGCGGGCGTTGGGCGAGGAAGCGCTGGCGGTGCCCGGTGTCGGCGAGGGTGCCGTCCAGGTCGAAGACTGCCAGGGGAGGTCGCGTCATGATGCGCCGCCCTCTCCCCGTGTCCCTGCGGACGCGGCGCCGCCCGTCTCCCCACACGGCGTGGCCTCGATCCGCCCCGACTCCAGTGCCTGCGCGAAGGAGACGTGATCGTATGCGACGTCGACGCAGGTGGCGGTGGTCATCCGGAGGCTGACGTCGGACTCCGGGGCCGGGCCGTCCCCGTAGATCGGGGTGTCGCCGGCGAGCGTGACATGGAAGGTGCCCTCGTCGAGGACGATGTCGAGCACGCCGGCACCGGGAGCGGCGGGGGTTCCCGGGTCGCCTGCGAAGTGGGCGGCGAGGCGGGTGAGGAGCGGGACGGCGAACCAGTGGGCGCGTACCGCGTCGGTGGGGCGGGGGTCGCCGAGGGCCGGGGCTCCCCAGTCGGCGAGGGCGGTGAGGACCGGCAGCAACTCCTGTCCGCGCGGGGCGAGTTCGTAGACGAAGGCGGCGCCCGGTGGCGCGAGGCGGCGGCGGGTGACGAGGCCCTCGCGCTCCATGTCCTTGAGGCGGGAGGCGAGCATGTCCGTGCTGACGCCCGGGAGGTCGGTGTGCAGGTCGGTGTAGCGGCGGGCTCCGCCCAGCAGTTCGCGGACGATGAGGAGCGTCCAGCGGTCGCCGACGACATCGAGGGCGCGGGCGACGGCGCAGTACTGGTCATAACTTCGGCGCGGCATGGCTCCAGCATAGACATATGGTTGGACTTTCCAAGTGGGGACTTGGTAAAACCAAGTAGGGTGAGAAAACCGGGAATCCGCCGCACTGCGCGGCGGACGCGGACCGGTCGGCGACGACGCGCGGGCGGGAGACCGCCCACCGCGCGAGACCGGCCACCGAGCCCGGCGAACGACGAAGGGGAGGACGCCGTATGCAGTTCAAGCAGTCCAGCAAGATGGCCGACGTCTGCTACGAGATCCGGGGTCCGGTGATCGAGCACGCCGACGCGCTGGAGGAGGCCGGGCACAGCGTGCTGCGGCTGAACACCGGAAATCCCGCGCTGTTCGGCTTCGAGGCGCCCGAGGAGATCCTCCAGGACGTCATCCGCAACCTCTCCCGGGCGCACGGCTACACCGAGTCCCGCGGCATCCTCGCGGCGCGCCGCGCGGTGGCGCAGCACTATCAGGGCCGTGGACTGCCCGAGGTCGGCGCCGACGACGTCTACCTGGGCAACGGCGTCTCCGAGCTGGTCTCCATGGCCGTCCAGGCGCTGCTCGACGACGGCGACGAAGTCCTCATCCCGGCCCCCGACTTCCCGCTGTGGACGGCGGTGACGACGCTGGCCGGCGGCAAGGCGGTGCACTATCTCTGCGACGAGTCGGCGGACTGGCTGCCGGATCTGGACGACCTCGCGTCGAAGATCACCGACCGCACCCGCGCGCTGGTCGTCATCAACCCCAACAACCCCACCGGCGCCGTCTACCCCCGCGAGCTCCTGGAGGGCATGCTCGACCTCGCCCGCCGCCATCAGCTGCTGGTCTTCGCCGACGAGATCTACGACCGGATCCTCTACGACGGCGAGATCCACCACCACGCCGCGGCGCTCGCCCCCGACCTGGTGTGCCTCACCTTCAGCGGGCTGTCCAAGGCGTACCGCGTCGCCGGGTTCCGCTCCGGCTGGCTGGTGGTCTCCGGGCCGCAGCAGCACGCCGCCGACTATCTGGAGGGCCTGGGCACCCTCGCCTCCATGCGGCTGTGCCCCAACGCGCCCGCGCAGTACGCCGTCCAGGCTGCGCTGGGCGGCCGCCAGAGCATCGAGGACCTGGTGCTGCCCGGCGGCCGCCTCCGGGAGCAGCGGGACGTGGCGTGGGAGCGGCTGAACGAGATCCCGGGCGTCTCCTGCGTCAAGCCCCGGGGCGCGCTGTACGCCTTCCCCCGGCTGGACCCGAAGGTGCACAGGATCCACGACGACGAGAAGTTCGTCCTCGATCTGCTGCTGCGGGAGAAGATCCAGGTCGTCCAGGGCACCGGCTTCAACTGGCCGCGCCCGGACCACTTCCGCATCCTCACCCTCCCGTACGCCGACGACCTGGACGCCGCCATCCGCCGCATCGGCCGCTTCCTCGCCGGTTACCGCCAGTGACCGGCCACCGGGCGGGGCGCCCCTGGTCCGGTGGCACCACGCCGTCCCCGGGGCCACCGCCGCACCGCCTCACCCGGACGGCCGTACCGCCCGGGGGCACCCCGCTCCCCCGGCGCGCCGCAGCGCTCCGGCCCGCCGGGTGCCGCCCGCCGCCTCCGGGGTCGCCAAGCCCCCTTGAGCACACCCGCCACAGCGGCTTAGGTGGAGAACGGCAGCCCAGCCGCCCCGGAGGGGAGAGGGAAGCGATGCCCGTACGACCCGCGGTCACCGAAGCCGAACTCGAAGCCCATCTGCGCGGAATCTGTTTCAAGACCGGTCCGCCCCGCCGGCTCGGCGTCGAGGTCGAGTGGCTGGTCCACGACGCCCGCGCCCCCCGATGTCCCGTCGCACCGTCCCGCCTGCACACCGCCGCCGACGCGCTGCGGGAACTCCCCCTCGCGTCCCTCCTCACCTTCGAGCCGGGCGGCCAGCTGGAGCTCAGCTCCCCGCCCGCGGCCTCCCTGATGGCCTGCGTCGAGACGGTCGCCGCCGACCTGGCACAGGTCCGGCCCGTCATGCGGGCCCACGGCCTGGGACTCGCCGGTCACGGCCACAACCCCTGGCACGCCCCCAGCCGGGTCCTCGCCGAGCCCCGGTACGACGCGATGGAGGCGTACTTCGACCGCTGGGGCCCGGCCGGGCGCTCCATGATGTGCGCCACCGCTTCGGTGCAGGTCTGCGTCGACGCCGGGCACGAGGAGCCCGGGCCGCTGGGCCTGGGCCGCCGCTGGCTGATGGCGCATCTGCTGGGCGCCGTCCTGTCCGCCGCGTTCGCCAACTCCCCCACCAGCGAGGGCTGCCCCACCGGCTACCGCACCACCCGGCAGCTGGTGTGGTCCCGGCTCGACCCGGCGCGCACCCTCGCCCCGCCGCAGGACGACGACCCGCGCACCGCCTGGGCCCGGTACGTCCTCGACGCCCCGGTGATGTGCATCCGTGGCCCGCACGGCCCCTGGGACGCCCCCGAACAGCTCACCTTCCGCGACTGGGTCCGCGGCGGGGCGCCCCGGCCACCGACCCGGGAGGACCTCGACTACCACGTCACCACGCTGTTCCCGCCGGTGCGCCCGCGCGGCCATCTGGAGCTGCGGATGATCGACGCGCAGGCCGGGGAGCGCGGCTGGGTGGTCCCGCTGGCCGTCACCGCCGCGCTCTTCGACGACCCCGAGGCCGCGGAGCGCGCCTACCGCGCCGTCAAGCCTCTCGCGGAGACCGCCGGTGCCCGCCCCGCGCCCCGTAATCCGCTGTGGCGCCGGGCGGCGCGCGCCGCGCTGACCGACCCGGAGCTGCACGCCGCCGCGCTGACCTGCTTCGACGCCGCGCGCGAGGCGCTGCCCCGGCTGGGCGCCGCGCCCGAGGTCCTGGCAGCCGTCGACGCGTTCACCGCGCGCTATGTCGCCCGTGGCCGCTGCCCCGCCGACGATCACCTGGACGCCCTGGACACAGCGGCCGCCGCGGGTCCGCCCGAGGCCGGTCCCACCTCTGGGAAGGACAGCCCGTGACCCACGATCCCGAGGCGCTGCGGACCCGCGCGGCCACCGCGCTGCTCGCCGCCCGCGACCGCACCCACCTGCTGACCGGCTGCGTCGAGGAGCCCGATCTCCTCGCCCAGCACTCCCCGTTGATGTCGCCGCTGGTGTGGGACCTCGCACACATCGGCAATCAGGAGGAGCAGTGGCTGCTGCGCACCGTCGGCGGCCGCGACGCCCTCCGCCCGGAGCTGGACTCCGTCTACGACGCGTTCGCGCACCCCCGCGCCAGCCGCCCGTCGCTGCCGCTGCTGGGTCCCGCCGAGGCGCACGGCTACGTCGCCGAGGTCCGCGGCCGGGTCCTGGACATCCTGGAGGGCTCCGCGCTGCGCGGCGGCCCGCTGCTCGACGCCGCGTTCGCGTTCGGCATGATCGCCCAGCACGAGCAGCAGCACGACGAGACGATGCTCATCACCCACCAGCTGCGCCGCGGCCCGGCCGTCCTCACGGCGCCGCCGCCCCCGGACACCGCCGACGGCCCATTGCCCGCCGACGTCCTCGTCCCCGGCGGCCCGTTCACCATGGGTACCTCCACCGAACCGTGGGCGCTGGACAACGAACGGCCCGCACACCACCGCTTCGTGGCACCGTTCCACCTCGACACCGCGCCCGTCAGCAACGCCGCCTATCTGCGCTTCATCGAGGACGGCGGCTACGACGAGCCCCGCTGGTGGGCCGCCGAGGGATGGGCGCAGGTCCGCGAACACGGCCTGCGCGCCCCGCTGTTCTGGCGGCGCGACGACGGCGGCTGGGTGCGCCGCCGCTTCGGCGTCACCGAGGAGGTGCCGCCCGACGAGCCGGTGTTGCACGTGAGCTGGTACGAGGCCGACGCCTACGCGCGCTGGGCGGGGCGGCGGCTGCCCACCGAGGCCGAGTGGGAGAAGGCCGCCCGCCACGATCCGGCGACCGGCCGCTCCCGGCGCTATCCGTGGGGCGATGCGGACCCGGCGCCCGCCCATGCCAACCTCGGCCAGCGCCATCTGCGGCCCGCCCCGGCCGGCAGCTATCCGGAGGGCCGTTCGCCGCTGGGTGTGGGGCAGTTGATCGGCGATGTGTGGGAGTGGACCGCCGACGACTTCCTGCCGTATCCGGGGTTCGCCGCGTTCCCCTACCGGGAGTACTCGGAGGTGTTCTTCGGCGGGGCGTACAAGGTGCTGCGGGGCGGGTCGTTCGCCGTCGGCCCGGTGGCCTGCCGGGGCACGTTCCGCAACTGGGACCTGCCGGTGCGGCGGCAGATCTTCGCCGGGTTCCGTACCGCCCGCGACGCCGCCCCGGGGGACGCATGAGGCGCCCCGGGACGTCCGGGCCGTTCCGGGGAGGGCGGTGAGCGATGTGCCGTCATCTCGCCTATCTGGGCCCGCCCGTGCCCGTGCGGCAGGTCGTTCTGGATCCGCCGCACGGCCTGTACCGCCAGTCGTGGGCACCCCGCCACCAGCGGCACGGCACGGTCAACGCCGACGGTTTCGGCGTCGGCTGGTACGCACCGGACGACCCCGAACCGGCCCGCTACCGCCGCGCCGGAGCGATCTGGGCCGACGAATGCCTGCCCGGCATCGCGCGGGTGGTCCGCACCGGCGCGCTGCTGGCCGCGGTCCGCGACGCCACCGAATCGGGTGCCGACGCCGAGGCGGCCGCCGCGCCGTACACCGGTGGCGGGCACCTCTTCAGCCACAACGGCGCGGTCCGCGGCTGGCCGGAGTCGCTGGCGCCGCTCACCACGTCGCTGCCGCCGGCCGATCTGCTGCGGCTGGCGGCCCGCTGCGACGCCGCGTTCTGCTGGGCCCTCATCCGACGCCGGCTCGCCCGGGGCGACGACATGGGTCAGGCGCTGGCGCACACCGTCGAGGCGGTGGCCGAGGCGGCGCCCGGTTCACGGCTGACGTTCCTGCTGACCGACGGCACCGCCATCGCCGCCACCGCCTGGGGCGACACCCTGTTCCATCTGTCGATCCCGGGCGGCGGCACGGTCGTCGCCTCCGAGCCGTACGACGATTCCCCCCACTGGACCGAGGTGCCCGACGGCACCCTGCTGCGGGCCACCCGCGGCGGCGTCCACCTCACCCCGCTCAAGGAGCGCACCCCGTGAGCCCCTTCTCCCTCACCCGTACCCTGCCCGCCGACGCCACCGCGGCGGCGCTCCGCGCCGATGTCCGGCGGGGGCTGACCCACCGCCCCAAGGAGCTGCCGCCGAAGTGGTTCTACGACGCCCGCGGCAGCGAACTGTTCGACGAGATCACCCGGCTGCCCGTCTACTACCCGACCCGCGCCGAACGCGAGATCCTGCTCGCCCGCTCCGGCGCGATCGCCGCGGCGACGGGCGCCCGCACCCTGATCGAGCTGGGCTCCGGCTCGTCGGACAAGACCCGTCACCTCATCGGCGCGCTGGAGAGCCTGCACACCTACGTACCGGTCGACGTCAGCGCGTCCGCCCTGGAGACGGCCGGGCGGGCGCTCCTCGCCGGCCATCCCGGGCTGACGGTGCACGCCCTGGTCGCCGACTTCCAGCACGGACTGACGCTGCCGGACACCCCCGGCCCACGGCTGCTGGCGTTCCTCGGCGGCACCCTCGGCAATCTGCTGCCCGCCGAACGCGCCGTGTTCCTGCGCGAGATGCACGCCCTGCTCGCCCCGGGCGATGCGCTGCTGCTCGGCGCGGACCTGGTCAAGGATGAGGCGACGCTGGTCGCGGCGTACGACGATCCGCAGGGCGTCACCGCCGCGTTCAACAAGAACGTCCTGCACGTCATCAACCGCGAACTGGACGCCGACTTCGACCCGGACGCCTTCACCCACCTCGCACGGTGGAACGCCGACGACGCCTGGATCGAAATGCGGCTGCGCGCCCGCCACGCGCTGACGGTGAAGGTCCCGGCGCTCGGCCTGGCGGTGCCGTTCGCCGCCGGTGAGGAGCTGCGCACCGAGGTCTCCGCGAAGTTCCGCGAGGCGGGCGTACGCGCCGAACTCGCCGCCGCCGGAATGGAACTGACGCACTGGTGGACGGACGCGGCGAGGCGTTTCGCGCTGTCGCTGTCGGTACGCCGCTGACCCGCTCCGGCCCCTGCGCCGCCCGCTCCGCCCCGTCGCACGGGTGTCGTGCGGCGGGGCCATATGGTTCGATATCTCGATCACCTGTACGCACCGGTAGGTCCGGGCGTACGACGGACCAGGGGCAGGGGTGGCGGGGATGGGGCTGGATCGGCGGGGTTTCCTCAAGGGTGCGGCCGCGTTGGCGGGCGCCGGGATGCTGGCGGGCGCCGGGGCGGGTTCCGCGGTCGCCGCGCCCGGCCGCCGTACGGCCACGGTCACCGCGCAGAACTGGCTGGCGGCGGTCGGCGACGCCACCCCCGTACAGCGGCTCTCGATCCCCGGTACGCACGACTCGGGCGCGCGGCACGGCGGCCCCTGGGTGGAGTGCCAGAACACCGCGATCGGCGAGCAGTTGGCGAGCGGTATCCGCTTTCTCGACGTCCGCTGCCGCGCCATCGAGGATGTCTTCGCCATCCACCACGGCGCGTTCTACCAGGAGTTGATGTTCGGCGACGTGCTCAACGCCTGCGGGGACTTCCTTGCGGCGCAGCCGTCGGAGACGGTGCTGATGCGGGTGCAGCAGGAGTACTCCGAGGTGGCGGCGGAGGAGTTCCGCCGGATCTTCGACATCTACCTCGACGCCAAGGGCTACCGCCCGTTGTTCCGGCTGGACGGCGGGCTGCCGACGCTGGGCGAGGCGCGCGGCCGGGTCGTGCTGCTCGCGGACGCCGACGGCATGCCGGGCGTGCGCTACGGCGCGCCGGAGCTGTTCGACATCCAGGACGACTACATGACGGAGCCGATCGGGAAGTTCCCGAAGGTCGAGGCGCAGTTCCGCAAGGCCGTCGCCGAGCCGGGCAAGCTGTTCGTCAACCACGTCAGCACCGCGGCGCTGCTGCCGCCCCGCTCCAACGCGGACCGGCTCAACCCGAAGGTCAAGAGCCTGCTGGAGGGCGAGGGCGCCGGCTGGCAGGGTCTTGGCATCGTGCCGATGGACTTCCCCAACGAGACCGGTATGGCCGAGACCCTGATCCGGCACAACGTCGGGGACGCCCTGGTGCAGGAAGGCGCGCGGGGGCGCCGGTTCCTCGCGGCTGACGCCTGACGGGACGGGCGGAACCGGCCCCGGCCGCCGGGCAGTTCGGCTGCCCGTTCGGGCAGGAGGTCTGCCCCGGGGGCTCTTACCGTTCCCCGCATGTGGCCGGTAGGCAGGGGAGAACGCCCCCGTGTTCTTCCGAAAGGCCGCCCATGCGCGCGCAGGAACCCGTCAAGAACCGCAACCAGGACGCCGCCCGGGACCGTCCGCGCGCCGCCGTACCCCGGACGCCCGCGGTCGGCCCGGTGGCGGCAATGCACGCGTTGCAGCGCAGCATCGGCAATGCGGCGGCGTCCCGGCTGATGGGCGCCGCCCGGCACACCCACGGCCCCGGCTGCGGCCATCAGGACGCGGCGCCGGTGCAGCGCACCCTGTCCTACGGGCCGTGGTCGCGGAAGTACCTCCAGGAGAAGGAGTTCATGCCGCTGCTGAACGCCGCGGACCCCGGGTCGCGGGCGCAGGGCATCGAGGCGCCCTTCGACTCCCTCATCGCGAAGGTGGAACACGCCGGACGGCATGTGACGTTCCGGGAGGCGAAGCCGCCGCGGGGCCGGGCCGCGTTCTCGGTCGAGGAGGGCGAGGGCGTCCTCACCATCGACCCGCCGTCCGCGACCGCGACCGCCCGGGAGCTGCGGGACTTCGCCACCACGCTGACCCATGAACTCCAGCACGCCGTGGACTTCGTGGAGAAGCGCTTCCCGGCCGACAAGGAGGCGAAGTACGACGGGGACAGCGCCACGCAGCGGAAGACGGCGCAGATCGCCGCGGAGCTGCGGGCCTTCGGGGTGGAGGCGGCCGCCGCCGCGAAGCTGGCCATCGGCGACACCTACGAGGCGTCCGAGAAGCCGTTCAGCAAGCTGGCGAAGGGCCTGCCGTCCTCGTCGATCTCGCCGGAACAGCAGTCCCTGGTCGTGGAGTTCCAGCACCTCGCCTCGTACGACGCGGCCGGTAAGGACCTTCTGGCAGCCTTCCTGAGAGAAGGCGTAGAGAACAGCCGCATCCTGAACCGGCTCGCCGCCTACCTCCTCCAGTACGGGCTGATGCCCGAGCCCGGCCACGCGCAGGCCCTCGCCTGGCTGCGGCAGAACCCGAAAGTGGTCGAGCGCGGCCTCGCGGAGGGCGCGCGTCTCTTCCACCGGCGCAGGCCCGAGCTGAAGAAGTAACACGCCGGACCCGCAAGGCCCGGCGCCCCCACGTCACTTCCCGCCGCGCGGCTCCACCGTCTTCAGGACGGACGGCAGCGGGTACCAGTCGGCGGTGGTGAAACTGGCGTGCGCCCCGGCGAGCTGCCGGACCCGGGCCAGCGCGTCGCCCTCCGGCGGACGGGTCCCGTCGATCGCCGGGGCCACCTTGTGGGCGTCCGTCATGATCAGCAGGTAGTGGCGGGTGTCGTACCAGGCGGTGTCGATGCCGTCGGCGAGGTACGTCGAGGCGTCGCCGTCGAACATCACGAACCACGGGCGCAGCGACGCGTCCGCGTACCGGCTGCGGGGGTCACCGGCGGCCGCGCCGTGCACCGCGGGGAAGGCCGTGGCCTGCGACACCTTGCCCGTGGCGGCGAGGTCCTTGAGGTGGCGGGCGTACTCGACGTCCGTCCAGAGCTTGTCGAAGGGGTTGTTCTCCTCGACGGTGCCGGGGATCAGCTCGAAGAGGAATTTCCCCTTGAGCGCGTCCCGTTCGGGCCAGCCTCCGGCGCGCACCGCCTCGTCCGGGGTGGCGTGTCCAGCCGTGAGGTCGCCGGGGCCGTAGACCGCGCCGCCCAGCTTCCCGCGGACCAGGGCGTCGAAGGCGGCGGGGCCGCGGCCGCCCTTGTCGTTGAAACCGTCCTTCATCTCGACCTTGATGAGCACCGGCCGGTGGCCGGGGTGCGCGTCGTGCCAGGCGCGCATATCGGCGAGGCAGCCGCCGAAGTCCTGGTCGCGGCCCTTGGTGCGCAGGTCGGCCGGGGTGGTGGCGCCCTCGCAGTTGCTGTTGTTGCCGAGCGGGTTGCTGTGCGAGACGCGCCAGGAGCGGCCGAGACCGTTGGTCCAGACGTCCAGCTCGACGAGGGACGCACCGGAGTCCAACGCATCCGCGAGATACGGGTACTTGTCCTTCTCGTAGGCGTTGTGGACGCCGACGGAGGTGCTGGTGGCGTAGGTCGCCGGGGCTGTCTCCGCGCCCGCGGTGGCCGCCACCGTGATCATCCCGGCCGCCGCCACGGCCACCGCTCCGACGCCCCACACCTTTTTCATCCGTCCCGCTCTTCCGTCTCGATCCGCGACCGCGCACCGCGCCGCCGTCCGCCGGTCGCTCACCCGGCCGAATGGGCAGCAGAGTACGGGAGTTGGCGCCGGGCGGTGGCGGAGAACGGCAGGTCGGGCACGTTCGGGCGGCGGCCGTGGCAGGCTGCACGGGCCGTGGCCGCAGGGGCCCGGCCGACCAGGGGAGGAACCATGTCCGAACGGACCACGCGAGGCGGATCGCCGGTCGCCGCGGTCGTGCTGAGTGGGATCGTCGCGCTGTACATGGCGCTCGTCGCGTTCGGCAACCTCACGGATTTCGGCACCAACCAGGAGTTCGTCCGTCATGTCCTGGCGATGGACACGACGTTCCGGGACGAGGACCTGATGTGGCGGGCGGTGACCTCCCGCACGGTGCAGGACGGCGCATACATAGCGATCATCGTCTGGGAGACGACGGCCGCGGCGCTGCTGGCCACGGGAACGGTGTGGTGGGCGCTGCGGCTGCGGCGGGACACCCCCGGGCGGGCACGGACGGTGGCGGTGGCCGGGTTGCTGATGGTGCTGGTGCTGTTCGGTGCCGGTTTCCTCGCGGTGGGCGGCGAGTGGTTCGCGATGTGGCAGTCGAAGCAGTGGAACGGTCTGGACGCGGCGACCCGCAACGTCACGGTCGCGGGCCTGGCCCTGCTGGTGGTGCAGGGGGCGGGGCGGCGGACGGACGGCTGACAGCCGCCCCGGGGAATGCTGGGCCCCTACGGGCCCGGCGCCGCGGACGGCAGCCGGGCGCCGCCGCACCCCCGCCTCACCACCTGAGGCGATACCCCGTCAGCCAGTCCGAGCCGCCGTCCCCCTCGGCGTGGCGGCGCCCCTCGGCCTCCCGCTCCCGGTTGCCGTCGGCCGTTCCCACCCGTCCGGCCAGCCCGGCGCTGGCGGCGACCACCTTCTCGACGCGCTCACGTCGCGCCGCCTCGAACGCGGCGTACGCGGTGGGCGCGTCGGCGTGGTCGCGCAGCGCGCGGGCGAGCACCACGCCGTCCTCGATGGCCATGGAGGCGCCCTGCGCGGCGTTGGGCGCGGCGGCGTGGGCCGCGTCGCCCAGGATGACGAGCGGGCCGCGGTGCCAGCGCGGGGTGCGGGCGATGTCGTAGGAGCTGGAGGCGACGACGGTGTCCCCGGCGGCCCGGACCAGGGCGGCGGCGGGCGTGGCGTCGTCCGCGAAGAGTGCGGCGAGCCGGGCGCGCCACTCGGCGGCGGTGGGCGCGCCGCCGCCCCGGGGCCGCTCCGCGCCGGGAACGTTGGCGAACCACCACACCACCCCGCCGGGCGCCCGGGTGCAGCCGAGGAAGCCCCGCGATCCGGCGACCATGGTGTAGGTGTCGGGCGCCAGCGGGACGTCGTCGGCGCGGGCGTAGCCGCAGACCGTGTTCTGCCCGGTGTGGCGCGGACGCGGGGCGTCCGGGTCGATGAGGGTGCGGGTCACCGAGTGCAGCCCGTCCGCGCCGATGAGGACGTCGCCCTCGGCGGTGGTGCCGTCGGCGAAGGCGGCCGCCACCCGGTCACCGTGCGGGCCGGGAACGGTATCGGCGCCGATCAGCCGCTTGCCATGGTGGACGGGGATACCGCGGCGGACCGCCTCGTCGTGCAGGACCCGGTAGAGCGTGGCCCGGCGCAGGGTGCGTGGGCCGAGGCCGGTGCCGTCCCCGCCGGAGATCGGGCGTTCGCCGCGCGGCGCGCCGTCCGCGCCGATCAGGGCGACCCGCCGGGCCGGGAAGGAGTGCGCGACGACGGGCCCGTGCGCGTCGATCACCCGTAGCGCCTCCAGGCCGTTGGTGAAGACGACGAGGAACGCGCCGACGTCATCGGCGCCCGTCGGATACGCCTCGAAGATCTCCGCCGCGATGCCCGCCTTGTGCAGCGCCAGTGCGGTCACCGTGCCCGCGATGCCGCCGCCGACGATCAGAGCCTTCCTCGCCATACGCTCCCCTGTTCCGGCACCGGCCGCGGGCCGGCGGAGGCGGCGTGGCCCGGCGCCGCGCCGTGTGCCCCCGGCCCGTGGCCCGGCGGCCCCGTCAACGTACCCGCCGCTCCGCCGCGCCCGCCGGGGAACGCCGCGGCCGGTCACGGGCCCGTCGGCGCGGCACGGGCGAGATCCCCGCCCCTGGCACGCGGACCCCGGACGGGCACCCCCTGATGTGCGATTGTCGAGGGGACGCCGGTACAGGTCACCGCGGCGGACCGCAGGTTTAGGGGTACCCCGCCCGGGTCGGCGACTGCATGATTGTGCAGTGGTTTTCCCCGCCGCTCAGAGGCGGGACGAGGAAGGGTCGACAGGGCATGGCGGACGGAGCCGAGCCGGGCACGGTGCGCAGCGGAACACCGGACGGAGGCGGTCCGGAGGCCGCCGGGGACGCGCCGGAGGCCGCGCCGCTCCCGCCTCCGTGCCCGCCGGGACCGGCCCCGCAGAGCCCGTGGCGCAATCACTTCCTGACCCTGCTCGACCGGCTCCCCACCCCGGTCGCGGTGTGCCGGGCGGACGGCGGGGTGCTGATCGCCAACCCGGCGATGGCCGCCGAGTGGGGCGTCGCCCCCGGGCGGCTGTGCGGCCGTAACCTGCTGGACCTCTTCCGGCCGCGTGACACGGCCCAGTTGGACCGGCTGACGGAGGCACTGCGGCTGGGCCGCCGTTCCCGGTATCCGGTGGCGGTGGGCTGGCGGGGGACGGACGGCGTGGCGCGGCAGGGCGAGCTGTCCCTCGACCCGGTGGGCGATCCGTCGGCGCGGCCCCCGGCGCTGCTGGCGCTGCTGAAGGTCCGGGAGTCGGCGCCGCCGCCCGCGCCGCGCGGCCGGGTCAGCCCGGTGGAGGGCCGCATCCTGGCGCTGGCCGCGGGCGGCGCCACCACCGCGGCGATCGGTTCGGCGCTGGGGCTGACCGTGGACGGCGTCAACTACCACCTCTCCCGGCTGGCGCGCCGCTGGCGGGTCCAGGGCCGTACCGCGCTGGTGGCCCGCGCCTACGTCCTGGGCGTACTGGAGCCGGGCAGCTGGCCGCCGCGCGCCGCCTGACCGGACGTCGCTCCACCCGCTGCCCGGCCGTCCGTGCGGACAGACGTACGGATAATCTCAAGGGGTGGAGGAGAAGCAGCAGCCCGCGTTCGAGCGGGGCACGGACGGCCCGAAGGTCATCGTCGTCGGCGTCGACGGCTCGGACTCGTCGTGGCGCGCCGCCGCCTACGCCGCGGGGCTGGCCCGCCGCCAGGGCGCGAAGCTGGCGCTGGTCTACATCCAGCCGGTGCTGCCCGCCGGGGCGGCGATGGGCGCGCCGGTCGTCGACGCCGCCCATGAGGTGGCCGAGGAGTTGATGGCGGAGATCCGCCGGTCGACGGAGCGGCTGCAGGGCCTGTACCACATGCGCTGGGAGTTCCACACGCTGCGCGGTGACCCGTACGCCGGGATGGTGCAGATGGCCGACGAACTGCGGGCGGACGCCGTGGTCGTGGGCGCCTCCGAGTCGGCCGGGCACCGCATCATGGGCTCGGTGGCGGTCCGCCTGGTCAAGGCCGGACGCTGGCCCGTGACGGTCGTCCCGTAGGGCCCGTCGTCACACTCCCGTCCGCCCCGCGCCGACAGGCCCCACGGCCGGTACCGCTCCGGGCGGGTCAACTCCGCTGGTGGGCCCGGTGGCGCTGAGGCACGGTGAGAGGTGCACGGGCGGAGCGCCGCCCCGGCCAGGGAGACCACCGTGACCGACCACACCTACCGTGTGACAGAGATCGTGGGCACGTCCCACGAGAGCGTCGACGCCGCGATCCGCAACGGCGTACGGCGGGCCTCGCAGACCCTGCGCAACCTCGACTGGTTCGAGGTGGCCCAGGTGCGCGGCAACCTCACCGACGGCGAGATCGAGCACTACCAGGTCTGCCTCAAGGTCGGCTTCCGGTTGGAGGACGCGGGCTGACGCCCGCCGCGGCATGCCCCGGTGAACTCCCCGCCCGGCCGGCGTGAACCCCCGGGGAGATGCCTTCCCTGCCGGCCGTCGAGGGTCCATCATGAGCCGCCGTCAGGCCACGACGGAGGGTACGGAGGTCACCAATGGGGTTGCGCCCGGGACACGGAGTACTGCGCCGCAAACCGATCGAGCACATCGAGGAGGCGGAGGGCGGATCGGCCCAGCAACTGACGCGGGTGCTGGGCCTGTGGCAACTGACCGCGATCGGCGTCGGCGGCATCATCGGTGCCGGAATCTTCACCCTGGCCGGTACGGTCGCCAACGGCAAGGCCGGACCCGCCGTACTGATCTCCTTCCTGATCGCGGGCATCGCCAGCGCCGCGGCGGCGTTCTCGTACGCGGAGTTCGCCGGTCTGATCCCGAAGGCCGGATCGGCGTACACGTACGGCTACGCGGTCCTCGGTGAACTGGCGGGCTGGTTCATCGGCTGGGATCTGCTGCTGGAGTACACCGCGATCGTGGCGGTGGTCGCCATCGGCATCTCCGGCTACTTCAGCTTCCTGGTGGGCGAGATGGGGGCGAAGCTGCCGGACTGGATGCTGGGCGCGCCCGGCACCGGACCGGGCCACCGGGTGGACCTCTTCGCGGCGGTCCTCTGCCTGCTGATCGCGTATCTGCTGACGCTGGGCATCAAGAACGCGGCCCGCTTCGAGATGATCGTGGTGGGGCTGAAGGTGCTGGTGGTGATCGGCGTCATCGCGGTCGGCTTCTTCCACATCAGAACCGCGAACTACCACCCGTTCTTCCCGTTCGGCGTGAGCGGCGCGTTCACCGGCGCGGCCACCGTCTTCTTCGCCGTCTTCGGCTACGACGCGATGAGCACGGCGGCCGAGGAGTCGAAGGACGCACAGCGCCACATGCCGAAGGCGATCATCTACTCGCTGGCCATCTCGATGGTGCTGTACGTCCTGGCGTGCCTGGTGCTGACGGGTATGCAGAACTACAAGGACATCGACCCGGAGAGCGGTTTCTCGTCGGCGTTCAAGTCGGTGGGGCTCAGCAGCGTCGCGGACGTCATCGCGGTCGGCGCGATCATCGGCATCCTCACCGTGATGTTCACCTTCATGCTGGGCGTGACCCGGGTGTGGTTCTCGATGAGCCGGGACGGGCTGCTGCCGAAGTGGTTCGCCAAGACCCATCCGACGCGGCACGTCCCGACCCGGGTGACCTGGATCGTCGGGGCGGCGTCGGCGGCCATCGCCGGATTCCTGCCGATCGGCGAGGCGGCGGAGCTGACCAACATCGGCATCCTGCTGGCGTTCGTGGTCGTCTGCATCGCGGTGATCGTGCTGCGCTACAAACACCCGGAACTGCCCCGGACGTTCCGCACCCCGGGCATGCCGGTGGTGCCCGCGCTCGGCGTGGTCTTCTCGCTCTGGCTGATCACCTTCCTGGAGTGGCAGACCTGGGTGCGGTTCGTGGTGTGGTTCCTGGTCGGCCTGGGCGTGTACTTCGGCTACTCGTACCGGCGCTCGGAGGTCGGGAAGGCCGAGCAGCGGGAGGCGGGTGACGGAACGTCCTGACGACGGACGGGCGGCGGGCCCCGGGGAGCGCCCCGGGACCCGCCGCCTTTCCACGTCGCGGCTCAGAACACGTCGTGGCTCAGAGCACTTCGTGACTCAGAACACGTCGCGGCTCAGAGCACGTCGTGGCTCAGAAGACGAACGGCCCCGGGTCCTGGGCCCCGGTGGCCTTGCAGGTGGCGGTGATGCCGAAGACGACGACCTTGAGGGAGGTGGCTTCGAGGCTGTCGCCGGAGGCGACGGTACCGGTGAGCGGGCCGGTGCTGACGGCACTGCCGGAGGGGATCGCGGGGTTGGAGCTGCCGCTGAAGGTGGCGGTGCCGGAGCCGTTCTTGGTGAGGGTGAGGGTGGATGTGACGGAGTTCGCGGCCACGTCGATGGGGGCGGTGATGGCCGAGGTGGAGACGCTGATGGTCGCGGCCGTTCCGTCCTGGGTGGCGGTGAGGGTGGCGGTGCCCTTGCCGTAGCTGCCGCAGTCGAAGCCGAGGGTGGCGGTGTCGGGGTTCACCGCACCGGCGGCCGGTGCCATGGCGAGGGTGCCGGCGAGTGCCGCGCCGACGGCGAGTGCGCTGCCGATGCCGAGCTTGAGGTGCCTCATGTGGGGGTCCGCCTTCGTGGGGGGGGAGGACGAGGTCGGGGCGCCGGCCGTCGTGGTGCGGGCGGCGGGCGTCCGCGCGGGGCCGCGGCGCGGTCCCGTGCCGGCACACGGATCTGACGCATGTTCAGCAACCTGAATGCGGAGCCCATTGAGGCACGGCCCCGCGCAGAGAACAAGGCCATGCCACGGAGTTTCTTGACGTGTCATCATCAAGACGCCGGGCGACGGCCGGGCCGTTCCGCCCTCTTGACGGGCACCGGACCGCCCCCAAGAATGAGCCCGCCCTGACAACGTTGTCGACTCGCTCCGCCGCGTCGCCCCGGTGCCCGCCGTGCCGGAGGCCCCGGTGCCCCGCCACGCCCGGTCCCCCCGCCGCGCCCGGTGGGCCGCGCAGCGCTCACTCCCGGAGGTCCACCCATGCCATGGCCCCGTCGCACCCGGCTGCGCACCGCCGGTGCGGTGCTGGCGGCCGCGCTCGTCGGGGGCGCGCTCGCGGCCCCCGCCGCGCAGGCCGCGCCCCCGTCCGGCCGCCTCACCGACCTGGTCAACCCGTTCATCGGCAGCCGCAACGACGGCAACACCTACCCGGGCGCCGCCGTGCCGTTCGGCATGGTGCAGCTCTCCCCCGACACCGGCCACACCACCGGCTACGACTACGACGACGACCACATCCGCGGGTTCAGCGCCGTGCACGTCTCCGGTGTGGGCTGCGGTCTCGGCGGCGATCTGCCGACGCTGCCGACCACCGGCGACGTCACCGAGACCGACTACGCGAAGTACGCCGCCGCCTACCGCCACGACGACGAGTCGGCCCGCCCCGGCTCGTACCGCGTCAAGCTGACGTCGTACGGCGGTATCGGCGCCGAGCTGACCGCCACCGCGCACACCGGGCGGCAGCGGTACGTCTTCCCGGCGACGGGCAAGGCCAATGTGCTGCTCAACGCGGGGCAGGCGCTGCACAAGGTGGTGTCCAGCCGCGTCGAGGTGCTGGACTCGCGCACCGTGCGCACCGCCGTCACCGGCCGCGGCTTCTGCCAGGACACCCAGCCCTACACCGTGTACACGCTCACCCGCTTCCACCGGCCCTTCGCCTCCTACGGGACGTGGCAGGGCGACAAGGTGACGGCCGGTGCGAAGGGGTCGACGGCGGCGGGGCGGCACGGCGCGTACGTCCGCTTCGACACCCGGAAGGACCGCACCGTCGAGGCGACCACGGCGATCAGCTATGTGGACGCGGCGGGCGCGGCGCGCAACCTCCGGGCGGAGGGCGGCACCTCCTTCGGCCATGCGCGGGCCGCGGCCGACGCGGCGTGGGAGCGGCGGCTCGGGCAGGTGCGGGCCTGGGGCGGCGATCCGACGCTGCGGCGGACGTTCTACTCGTCGCTGTACCGCTCGTTCCTCGCGCCCAACACGGGCACCGACGTGGACCGCCGCTACCGGGGCTGGGACCAGCGCGTCCACCGGGCGCGCGGGTTCACGTACTACCAGAACTGGTCGCTGTGGGACACCTACCGCACCCAGGCGCAGCTGCTGGCGCTGCTCGCGCCGCGGGAGTCGCGGGACATGGCGCTGTCGGTGCTGCGCGTCGGCAAGGAGAGCGGCTGGCTGCCCAAGTGGGGCTACGGCACGGTCGAGACCAACATCATGACCGGCGACCCGGTCACGCCGTTCCTGACCAACGCCTACCGGCAGGGGCTGCTCGCCGGGCACGAGGAGGAGGCGTACGCGGCGCTGAAGCGGAACGCCGACGGGGTGCCGCCGGCCGATTCGCCCGCGGTGGGCCGGGAGGGCAACGCGCAGTACCTCAAGGACGGTTTCGTCCCGTTCCTCAAGGGCCGTCCGCACACCAAGCCCGGGGACTCCGACTTCGACCACGGTGGGTCGGCGACGCTCGAATACGCGCTGGCCGACGCGGCGCTGGCGCAGATGGCGCGCGATCTGGGGCATGGTGCGGACGCCGACCGGTACGCGGCCCGGGCGCAGAGCTACCGCACGGTCTTCGACGCCTCGACCGGCTTCTTCCGGGCGCGGGACGGGAAGGGCGCGTTCACCGGGCCCGCCGATCCGGCGAAGAGCGAGGGGTTCCACGAGGGAACGGCCTGGCAGTACCAGTGGCTGGTGCCGCAGGACCTGCCCGGGATGATCTCCCTCATCGGCGGCAAGGCGAAGGCCACCGAGCGGCTGGACTCCTTCTTCGCCTACGACAAGCTGCTGAAGGACCCGGAGAAGACGGCGCGCGAGGTATGGGTCAACGGCCCGTACGACTACTACAACGCGGACAAGTACAACCCGCAGAACGAGCCGGATCTCATCGCGCCGTACACGTATCTGTCGGCCGGTCAGCCGTGGAAGACGACGGATGTGGTGCATGCGGCGCTGACGCTGTTCACGGACACGCCGACCGGGATGACCGGCAACGACGATCTGGGGACGATGTCGGCGTGGATGGTGCTGTCGTCGATCGGGGTGTTCCCCGTGCAGCCCGGCACCGACACCTGGGGGCTGAGCACCCCGGTATTCGACCGCGTCGACCTGCGGTTGGACCGCCGCTTCTACCCGGCGGGCCGCTTCACCGTAACGGCGCCCGGTACGTCGGCGAAGGGCCGCTATGTGCAGGCGGTGCGGCTCGACGGCGAGGCACGGCAGCGGACGTATCTGACCACCGGCGAGCTGCGCGGGGCGCGGGAGCTGGCGTTCACCGTGGGCGGTTCGCCGTCCGGGTGGGGCACCGGGGCGGCGGACGCGCCGCCGCCGATGAACGCGGCGGCGGCGGAGTCGGCCCGCGCGGCGTACGTGCGTCCGTCAACCGACGGTCAGCGGGTTTCCGGGCGGGCCCCGGCGCGGGCCAGGTAGGGGGCGGTGCGGCTGCCGGGGGTGGCGGCGACCTCCCGCGGGGTCCCGGCGGCGACGATCCGGCCGCCGTCCGCGCCGCCCCCGGGCCCGAGGTCGATGACATGGTCGGCGCCCGCGACCACGCCCATGTCGTGCTCGACGACCACGACGGTGTGCCCGGCGTCCACCAGACCGTGCAGCTGGCGCAGCAGCACCTCGGTGTCGGCGGGGTGCAGGCCGGTGGTGGGTTCGTCGAGGAGGTAGAGGGTGTGGCCGCGGCGGGTGCGCTGGAGTTCGGTGGCGAGTTTGATGCGCTGCGCCTCGCCGCCGGAGAGTTCGGTGGCGGGCTGGCCGAGCCGCAGATAGCCGAGGCCCACCTCGCGCAGGGTGCGCAGGCTGCGGGCGGCGGCGGGGACGTCGGCGAGGAATTCCGCGGCGGCGTCGACGGTCATCGCCAGGACGTCGGCGACGGTCCGGCCGCGGTAGGTGATCTCCAGGGTCTCGGGGTGGTAGCGGGCGCCGTGGCAGGCGGTGCAGGGGGCGTAGGTGCCGGGCAGGAAGAGGAGTTCGACGGCGACGAAGCCCTCGCCCTGGCAGGTCGCGCACCGTCCGGCGGCGACGTTGAAGGAGAAGCGTCCGGCGGTGTAGCCGCGGGCGCGGGACTCGTCGGTGGCGGCGAAGACCTTGCGGACCGCGTCGAACAGCCCGGTGTAGGTGGCGAGGTTGGAGCGCGGGGTGCGGCCGATGGGCTTCTGGTCGACGCGGACCAGCCGGTCGACGGCGGACAGGCCCTCGGCGGAGGCGATCCGGGCACGGTCGTCGGCGGCGTCCTCGGCGGTCTCGGCGTCCTGGGCTCCGGTCGGTTCCCCGTCCGTCCCCAGGTGGTCGCGGACGGCGTCGGCCAGGACCCGGGTGATGAGGGTGGACTTGCCGGAGCCGGAGACGCCGGTGACGGCGGTGAAGAGGCCGAGCGGGACGTCGGCGTCGAGTCCGCGCAGATTGTGCAGGGTGATACCGCGCAGCGCGATCGTGCCGGTGGGCTTCCGGGGCGTGCGGTCCGGGGCCGGGGCGGGGTCGAAGAGGAAGCGGCGGGTGGCCGACTCCGCGGCGTCGGCGAGCCCGGCGACGGGTCCGCTGTGCAGGATCCGGCCGCCGTGTTCACCGGCGCGCGGGCCGACGTCGACCAGCCAGTCGGCGCTGCGCACCACGTCCATGTCGTGTTCGACGACGAAGAGGGAGTTGCCCGCCTCCTTGAGCCGCCCCAGGACGGCGAGGAGGGATTCGGTGTCGGCGGGGTGCAGCCCGGCGGAGGGTTCGTCGAGGACGTAGACGACGCCGAAGAGGCCGGAGCGCAGTTGGGTGGCGAGGCGCAACCGCTGGAGCTCCCCGGCGGAGAGGGAGGGTGCGGGACGGTCCATGGCGAGGTAGCCGAGGCCGAGTTCGGTGAGGACCTCGATACGGGCGACGAGGTCGCGGGCGAGGGTGGCGGCGACGCCCTCGTCGTCGCGGCGCGCGGTGGGAGTCAGCAGCGCGGCGAGCGCGCCGAGCGGACGGGCGGCCAGGTCGGCGATGTCGTGTCCGGCGAAGGTGACGGCGAGGGCTTCGGGACGCAGCCGCCGTCCGGCGCAGGACGGGCACGGCTCCGTGATCAGGAAGCCGCGGACGCGGGTGCGCAGCGTCTCGCTCTTGGAGTCGGCGAAGGTGTGCAGCACATAGCGGCGGGCGCTCATGTACTGGCCCTTGTAGGGGCGTTGGATACGGCCGGCCTCGCGGACCGGTTCGACGGTGACGACGGGCTGTTCGTCGGTGAAGAGGATCCAGTCGCGGTCGGCGGGCGGCAGGTCGCGCCAGGGCCGGTCGATGTCGTGGCCGAGGGTGGCGAGGATGTCGCGGAGGTTCTTGCCCTGCCAGGCGCCGGGCCAGGCGGCGACGGCGCCCTCGCGGATCGTCAACGTGGGGTCGGGGACAAGGGAGTCCTCGGTGACGCGGTGGACGCGGCCCAGTCCGTGGCACTCGGGGCAGGCACCGGCGGCGGTGTTGGGCGAGAAGGCGTCGGAGTCGAGGCGCCCGGCGCCCTCGGGGTAGTCACCGGCGCGGGAGAAGAGCATCCGCAGGGAGTTGGAGAGGGTGGTGACGGTGCCGACGGAGGAGCGGGCGGAGGGCGCGGAACGGCGCTGTTCGAGGGCGACGGCCGGGGGCAGCCCGCTGACCTCCTCGACCTTGGGTGCGCCGACCTGGTGGATCAGGCGGCGGGCGTAGGGGGCGACCGACTCGAAGTAGCGGCGTTGCGCCTCGGCGTAGAGGGTGCCGAAGGCCAGCGAGGACTTGCCCGATCCGGACACCCCGGTGAACGCGACCAGCGCGTCCCTCGGGATGTCCACATCGACGGTGCGGAGGTTGTGCTCACGGGCGCCGCGCACCCGTACGTACGAGTCGGTCATCCCTCCATGATCGGGCACCGTCAGGCGGGGGCGAGAACCGCCCGCGCGCGGGCGCGTGCCTCCTCCCAGGGCAGCGGGGTGGCGACGACCGCGCGGAGCGCCCTGACCTGGCGCGGCGGCAGTCCGGTGGCGAGGACGCCGGTGGCACAGCCGTCGCGCCCGTAGAGGGCGACGGCGCTGCGGGCGGCGCGGTCCAGGACGGTGGTCTCCGTACGGTCGGCGCCCGCGGTCAGCCCGTATGCCTGGAGCTTGATGCCGTACTGGTCGGACCAGAAGTACGGCACGGGGGCGAAGGGACGGCGCTCGGGGGCGGGTGCCGGGACGGGGGCGCCGGGCGCGGCTTCCGCGACGAGTTCGGCGAGGAGGTTGCGGGCGGCGGCCATGCCCTGTTCGGTGGCGTTCATCCGGTGCTCGAAGCGGAGCGGGACGCCGTGCAGCGGGTGGTCCCAGCGGGCCACGTCCCCGGCGGCGTAGATGCCGGGTGCCGCCGCGCAGTACGCGTCGCAGCGCAGCCCGTCGGTGGTGTCGAGGGCGGGCTCGCCGCGCAGCCAGCCGACGGCCGGTTCGGAGCCGATGGCCAGCAGGACGGTGTCGGCGGGCAGTTCGGTGGCGTCGGCGAGCCGGACGCCACCGGCCGTGCCGGGTGCCGGACCGGTGAGGAATTCCGCGACGTCGCCGGTGAGCAGGCGGACGCCGCGGGTGCGGTGCTCCTCGGCGAGCAGCCTGCCGACCTCGGGCCCCACCGCATGGGCCATCGGGACGCGGTCGCGGCCGATGAGCGTGACCTCGTGCCCCAGCTCCCGCGCCACGGCGGCGGCTTCGCAGCCGAGGACGCCGTTGCCGACGATGACGAGGCGGTGCCCGGCGCCGGACAGCCGGGCGCGGAGCGCGACGGCGTCGTCGAGGGTGCGCAGGGTGAGGACGCCGTCGAGGCCGTCCGCGCCGGGCAGGGTGCGGGCGGCGACGCCGGTGGCGACGATCACTCCGGCGCAGGTCAGGCGGGTGGAGTCGGCGAGCGTCAGGGTGCGGGTGGCGGCGTCCAGGCCGGTGGCGCGGGTGCCGAGCCGCAGGTCGAGGTCGAGCGGGGCGAGCTGGTCGGCGGTGCGCAGCAGCAGCCGCTCGCGCTCCCAGGTGCCGTGCAGCAGCTGCTTGGACAGCGGCGGGCGGTCGTACGGAAGGTGGGGTTCGTCGCCGATCAGGGTCAGCGGCCCGGTCCAGCCGGAGCGGCGCAGCGTCTCGGCGGCGGCCAGTCCGGCGGCGGAGGCGCCGACGACGGCGACGGGACGGGCGGTCATGCGTGCAGCTCGATGACGCCGGCGGGGCAGAAGGCGGCGGCCTCGCGGACCGCGTCGTGCCGCTCGGCGGGCGGCGCGTCGTCGAGCAGCACGACGACGCCGTCCTCGTCCCGCTGGTCGAAGACCTCGGGGGCGACGAGCACGCACTGGCCCGCGGCGCAGCACTTGTCGGCGTCAAGGGTGATCTTCATGGCCGGTAACTCCTGGGGTGTGTGGGTGGGTTGGGGTCGATCATCCGGCGCAAGGACGGTACCGCCGTCGGCGGATGACAGGCAGGGCGCGGCCGCCGTGGATCGACATACCGGCAGGGAACGGGAGGGCGGCCGGCGGGGACGGCCGCCCTCCCGGGGCCGGGGCGCCCGGCCCGGCGCGGGCCGTCAGCGTGCTGGACCGGCGCGGGCCGTCAGCGTGCCGGACCGGCCGCCCGCCGACGCGCCCGCCGGGCAACCGCCGCGGCGTTCCGGACCGCGGGCCGCCCGGCCCGCCCCGCAGCCTCCGCCACGCGCACGGCGGGCGCCGCCCACACCCCCGCGCTCAGCGTCCCGCCTTGAGCCCCGACGCGGCGGCCCCCCTGCTGAGCACCGTCTTTCCGATCGCGGCGCGCTCCTTGACCCACTTCTTGGTGCGGCCGAGGTTGATGCTGCGCAGCGGCTGGTCGCGGGTGAAGAGCTGGGGGACGTACTCCGCGTCGGTCACCTGCCAGCGCTCGCCGGACCGCTCCGGCGGGGCGAAGCGGAAGCGCGCGACGGTGCCCCAGTTGCCCTCGGGCTTCTTCATGGAACCGGCGATCTGGTCGCCGAGCCCGTAGACGACCCAGACGCCGTTGACCTTCTCGTACGCCTGCGGGGTGCGCGAGCCGGTGCCCAGGATCAGGTCGATGTCGGGGCGGCCGTCGGTCTCCGATGCGGTGAGGGCGCGGGCCAGGGCGAGTTGGGTGGTGTCGGGGGCGGTGCGGTACTCGCTGCCCCACTCCACGCCGACCACGACGAGGTCGGCACCGGCCCGCCGGGCGGCGCGGGCGTCGGCGATGATCCGCTGTTCGTCGACGAGGTTCACCGCCCAGGGCCGGGCGCCGCGGGCGGTGGCCCGGCGGTCCCCGAGGACGTAGGAGAGGTGCGCGACCTCGGCGCCGCCGCGCGCCCGCAGCAGCGCGGGCCGGGAACCCTCGGCGGCATCGCGCGCCGAACCGGTGTGCCGCATCCCGACGGTGTCGAGCGCCTCCAGGGTGGACCGGATCCCGGCGTCGCCGCGGTCGAGGGTGTGGCCGGAGGCGGTGGCGCAGGAGTCGAACCCGGCGTCCTTGAGAGCGGTGGCGACCTGGGGCGGGGCCTGGAAGGCGCCGGAGCTGGTGAAGGGTCCGGTCAACGGGCCGAGCGGGGTCCCCAGGTGGCAGAGCGCGAGGTCGGCCTCGGCGATGACGGGTTTGATGCCCTTGAGCATCGGCCGGTAGTCGTACCCGGTCGGCGCGACCCCGCGCCGCGCGACGTCCGGCGCGTCCTCCTTCGCGGTGTCCAGCACCGTCGGGTACGAGGCGAGGACATCCCCGGACGCGACGAGGGTGAAGGGCGCCTTGGCCGCCGAGGGCGGCGGGGCACCGGCGTGACCGCCCGCCGCGGCCGGTGCGGACGGGGCCGGGCGGGACGGCGGGGCGGCCGGCGGGGCACCGCAGCCGACGGCGAGGGCGGCGAGCAGGGCGGTCGCCGCATACCGGGTGTACGGAATCATCCCTGACGCATATCAGGATGGTTCTTCAGATAAGCAGTGGAAAGGGTGGGTTGCGGGTTTATCGCCCGGACGGCGGTGCGGCCGAACTGCGGCGGACCCGGCAGGGCACCGGACGGCGGGGACCACGATCCGGCGCTCGGCGCGCTGCTCATCGAACGGCGGGCGCGGATGGCGGCGGATCCGGCGGGGTACTGAGCGGGGCCCGGAGCGGCGTACGCCCCTCGCCCCGCACCGGGAACCCACCCCGTCCTGCGCATCAACCCCCGTCCCCCACACACCGGTTGGCCGTCCGAAATCCGCTCAGCGCTCCGGCTTGCACCCCGTACGAGGGCTTCCGGATCCACCGGTGGGGCCCCACCATGCGGTGGGGCCGGTGCGGCGGGCGGCCGTCCCGTGCTGCCCGTTCCCCGCCGCGCGCGCCGACTGGAGGCCGCATGGCCGTCGAACCGTCCCCGTCGCACCGCTCCCCCGCCTCCCCGCCGAGACGGCGCGTCCTCGGGGTGGCGCTGGCCGTCGGCGCGGTGGGCGCCACCGGGGGCGGGGAGACGTCCACGGCCGCCCCGAGGCCCGCCCCGGAGCCCACCCCGGAGCCCACCGCGGAGCCCGCCGATCCCTGGGTGCGGATCCTCGACGACGCCGACCCCGCCTGGCGGCGACTGCCCGCGGCGTGGCACGAGGCACCGTTCCTCGGGAACGCGCTGCTGGGCAGCCAGGTGTACGCCGAACCGGGCGCGAACGCGGTGCGGTTCACCGTGCAGCACAGCGAAGTCCAGGATCACCGGCCGGAGTTCGGCGCGCTGTTCGGGCTGGCGCGGCTGCCGGTGGGGCACTTCACGCTGGAGCCATCCGGCACGATCACCGCGGTGGACTGGCGGCTGCGGCTGCGCGACGCGGAGCTGACCGGCACGGTCACCACCGACCGCGGCACCCTCACGGTGCGCGCGCTGGTGCACACCTCCCGTTCCGTGCTGGCCGTCGAGGTCGTCCCGAGCGCCGGGGAGCGGGCGTTCCGCTGGCGGTTCCACCCGGCCGAGGCGATCAGCCCGCGCGCCGCGTTCAAGCCTGTGCCCGAGGGGTACACCGGCAATCCCCCCGCCCGGATCGAGGAGCACACCGGGGCGCGCGCCGCCGTGCAGCCGCTGCTGGCCGGCGGGGCGCACGTCACGGCGTGGCGGGAGCGGACCGGCGGGCACGGGGCGCGGACGCTGTACGCGGCCGTCGTCCCGGCGCGCCCGGACCGCGCGGTGCGGCGCCGGGCGCTGCGGACGGTGCGGGACGCCGCCGCACAGCTGTACGACGCGCTGGCCGCGGACCACCGGTCGTGGTGGCACGCCTATTTCCGCCGCGGCTTCCTGTCCGTACCGGACTCCCGGCTCCAGCGGTTCTACTGGATCCAGCTCTACAAGGCGGCGTCCGCGGCGCGCGCCACGGCGCCGGTGATGGCGACCTGCGGCCCCTGGCTGGAGCCGACGCCGTGGCCCGCCACCTGGTGGAACCTCAACGTCCAGCTGGAGTACTGGCCGATCCACGGCGCCAACCACCTCGAACTCGACGCCGTGACACGGACGTTGAGCGAGTACCGGGAGGCGTTGTCGGAGCAGCTGGAGGCGCCGTACCGGGCCGGGTGCGCGGGCATCCCGCGGACCACCGACCGGTTCCTTCGGGGCGGCGCGGCGGTGGCGAACGGCGGGTACCCGATCGGCGTTCCGGGGCAGGACCCGCCGACGCCGGAGGCCGGCAATCTGACCTGGGCGCTGCACAACGTGTGGCTGACCTACCGCCACACCATGGACGAGGGCGTGCTGCGCGACGTCCTCTTCCCGCTGCTGCGCCGGGCGGTCGCCTACTACCTGCGGTTCCTGGAGCCGGGGCGGGACGGCCGGCTGCATCTGCCGGCGACGTTCTCACCGGAGTACGGCGTGAACGCGCCGGACTGCACCTACGATCTGGCGCTGCTGCGGTGGGGCTGCGCGACGCTGCTGGACGCGGCGCGGACGCTGGGGGTGTCCGATCCGGCGGCGGACCGCTGGCGGGAGGTGCTGGCCCGGCTCGCGCCGTATCCGGTGAACGCCGACGGCTTCATGATCGGCGCGGGCGTCCCGTTCGCGAAGTCGCACCGCCACTACTCCCATCTGCTGGCGGTGTACCCGCTGTACGACGTCACCTGGGAGCAGCCGGAGCACCGGGAGCTGATCGAGACGTCGCTGCGGCACTGGGTGGGGTTCGAGGGCGCGTTGCAGGGCTACACGTTCACCGGCGCGGCGTCGATGTGCGCGCAGATGGGGCGGGGCGAGGAGGCGCTGGGCCATCTGCGGACGCTGCTGGACCGCTTCATCCGGCCGAACACGATGTACGAGGAGTCGGGCCCGGTCATCGAGACGCCGCTGTCGGCGGCGCAGTCGCTGCACGACATGCTCTGCCAGAGCTGGGGCGGGGTGATCCGGGTCTTCCCGGCCGTTCCGGCGGCCTGGCGGGAGGCGCGGCTGCACGATTTCCGCACCCAGGGCGCGTTCCTGCTGAGCGCCGCCCGCGCCGGGGGCCGTACGCGCTGGGTGCGGCTGTTCAGCGAGGCGGGCGCACCGTGCGTGGTGCGGCATTCGCTGCCGCCCGGCCCGGTGGCGGTCACCGACGGGCACGGCCGCCCGCTGCCGTACGAGGCGGCCGGTCCGGGGACGCTGCGGCTGCGGCTGGCCCAGGGCGGCACCGCGCTGATCGCCCCGCCCGGGGAGCGGCCGGACACCCGGCCCGCGCCGGTCACGCCGGACGGTCCGGCGCCGCGGTGGGGGTTGCCGGGGTGAGGGGGCCGGGCGGTCGCGCGGTGCGGCCGCCCGATCCGTGACACGCCTCGGGATCGCGCCGCCTCATCACAGCCAAGCTGTGAAATTCACGTCTTGATTTGAGAACTTCACATGTGATTCTGTTTGAAGCATCATGAACGACGTGATCCCTGAGAACTCGACGTCCGCCGCGCGCCCGCGCCCGGTGGTCGGCGTCTCGCTGAAGCTCTACTTCGGCCTGGCGCGGACCCGGGCCTGGCTCGCGGAGGTGGCCGCGCTCCGCGACGCCCTGGCCGCGCTCCCCCGCCCCGTCGACCTCTTCGTCCTCCCGGCCTTCCCGGCGCTCGCCGACGCCCGCGAGCTGCTGGCTGGAACCGGCATCGGCTACGGCGCCCAGGACGTCCACTGGGCCGAGAGCGGCGCCTGGACCGGTGAGGTCTCCGCGGGCATGCTCGCCGAGACCGGCGCCCGCTATGTCGCGGTCGGCCACGCCGAGCGCCGTCGCCACTTCGGCGAGACCGATGAGACGGTCGCCGCCAAGACCCGGGCCGCCACCCACGCCGGTCTGGTCCCCGTCATCTGCGCCGGCGAACGCCGCGCCGACGACCTCACGGGCGCCGTCGAGGAAACGCTCACCCAGGTCCGCGCCGCCCTGTCCTGCGCCGCCCCCGGCAGCGAGGTCGTGATCGCGTACGAGCCGGTCTGGGCGATCGGCGCCCGCGAACCGGCACCCGCGCACCATGTCCGCGCGGTCGCCGGCGCGATCCGCGGTGCGCTGCGCGACCACGACGTCCGCGGCCGGCTGATCTACGGCGGGACCGCGGGCCCCGGGACGTACACCGAGCTGGGCGGCGCCGTCGACGGGCTGTTCCTGGGGCGTCTCGCGCACGACACCGAGGGCCTGCGCAAGGTTGTCGAAGAGATCGCCGCCGGTTGACCGGCCCGCACTTCCGCCACCCGCATCCACCCGGCCCCACGGCCCCACCCCTCAGGAGAACACCGTGACCACCGCCCAGGACACCGTCCGCATCGCCATCGGCGCCGACGACGCAGGCGTCGTCATGCGGGACGCGATGATCGCCTACCTCACCGAACGCGGCCACCCCGTCACCGACATGAGCGCCGCCCCGTCCGAGGACTACCCC
This sequence comes from Streptomyces sp. NPDC059080, assembly GCF_042739975.1. NCBI lineage: Bacteria > Bacillati > Actinomycetota > Actinomycetes > Kitasatosporales > Streptomycetaceae > Streptomyces > Streptomyces sp. NPDC059080. The sequence goes on along the minus strand of NZ_JBHYGX010000003.1, from coordinate 95,763 downwards.
GACGTCGCCGAGCGCGTCGCGCGGAGCGTGGCGCGCGGCGACCACGACCGCGCCGTGCTGATCTGCGGCACCGGCATCGGCATGGCCATCGCCGCCAACAAGGTCCCCGGCATCCGCGCCGCGCAGATCCCCGACAGCTACAGCGCCGAGCGCGCCCGGAAGTCCAACGACGCGCAGATCGCCTGCTTCGGCAACCGCACGATGGGCGTCGAGGCCGCGCTGGTCTGCCTGGAGCACTGGCTGGTCTCGGAGTTCGCGGGCGGCGGCTCGGCGCCCAAGGTCGAGAAGATCCGGCAGGTCGAGTCCCGCAACCTCCTCACGGCCTGACCACCGGGGCCCGGGGCGGAGACCGGACCGGACCACGACGGCGGATCCCCGCCCCGGAGCCCTCCCCGGAGCACCCGTACCCTCTCCCGCATCTCTCCCGAAAGGCGGTAACGACCATGCGCGCAGTTGTCATCGAGGAACCGAACAAGCTGTCCGTGACCACCGTCGCGGACCCCACGCCCGGCCCCGGCGAGGTCGTCGTCAAGGTCACGGCCGCCGGGCTGTGCGGCACCGATGTGCACATGCTCGCGGGCGAGTTCGGGCCCACCCGGTACCCGGTGATCCCCGGCCACGAGTTCTCCGGCGAGATCGTCGCGGTCGGCGCGGGCGTCACCGGCTACGCGGAGGGCGACGCCGTCGCCGCCGACCCGGCCCTCTACTGCGGCGCCTGCCACTTCTGCTCCATCGGCCGCGGCAACCTCTGCGAGCAGTGGGGCACCATCGGCATCACCGTCGACGGCGCCTGCGCCGAATACGTCAAGGTCCCTGTCGGTAACCTCTACCGGCTGCCGGCGACCGTCCGCCTGGAGCACGCCCCGCTCATCGAGCCGCTGTCGACGATCGTGCGCGGCTTCGACATCGTCGGCCCGCGGCTCGGCGACAACTTCCTGATCTACGGCGCGGGCACCATGGGCCTGCTCTACCTCCAGGTCGCCCAGCGGGCCGGTGCCGCCTCCGTATCGGTCGTCGACATCAACGAGGACCGGCTCACGGTGGCCCGCCAACTCGGCGCCGACGCCGTCGCCACCACAGCGGACGCGCTCACCGACGACCACCCGCGCGGCTGGCAGGTCGTCACCGACTGCACGGGCAACATCCGCGCCATCGAGGATGGTCTGACCCGCCCGATCCGCGGCGGCACCTTCCAGCAGTTCGGTTGCGCCCCCGACCAGGAGAAGGCGCGGTTCTCGCCGTTCCGCATCTACAACGACGAGATCCGCATCGTCGGCAGCATGGCGATCCTGCACAGCTACGGCCGCGCCGTGGAACTCCTGGGCAAGGGCGTCATCGACTCCGAAACGATGATCACGCACCGCTTCGGCCTCGACCGGTACGCCGAGGCCCTGGAAACCTTCAAGAAGGGCACCGGCCGCAAGTTGCAGATCGTCCCGAACGGGCCGCTCGCCTGACCCGTACGCCGGACGGCCGCCCCCCCCCCCCCCCCGGCGGCGGCGCCCCGGCCCCCCCCCCGGGGCCCCCCACCCCCCCCACACACCGGGC